>JANXOP010000150.1 GCA_025357755.1 Kofleriaceae bacterium
CGGGGTTTACGATGGCAGCGATCAGCAGGACCGGCTCCAGATGGAACGGGTGATTCGTGAACACCAAGATGAGCCTGCTAAAGAAATCTGCAACGCGATCCTGAAGCATGCGCTTAAGCAGGATGAGCATCTGAGACAGAATAGTGAAGCGGATCGGGTCGACGACAAGACTGTGTTTGTCATCAAGCGCGGGTAAGAAGCCAGAGTTCACTCTGCATGGTGGGACGGACCGTGATCTCGTTCGCGATCGTGTCGGTACCGAGCAGCGGAATCTCCATCGCGTGGAACCACTCGACGAGCTCCTTCGAGTACACGAGGCCCGGCTCGATGAACGGCGGCGCGTAGAACTTCTCGGCGCCCTGCGCATAGAACACCTCGAGCCAGCCGGTCCGGATCAGCAAGATGTCGTGCTTCGAGATCGTGGTGCCCTGCTTCTTCGCCACATCTTGCAGATCCTGGAGCGTGATGGTCTCGCCCTTGTCGAGGTGCGGCTTGCCGCGGAAGCGCGGCACATCCAGGAGGACGGCGTGGCCGGTCGCGGTGTGCTCGGCCAGCGGGTGCACGGAGGCCTTCTCCATGCCCTGCATCGTCGTGTCCGCGGAGTAGCCGTTGTAGAGCTGGTTGTCGTACCAGGTGTGGCCGAGCGCATCGAACTGCGTCGAGCCCTGGAGGTACATCGTGACGTAGTCGTCGGCGTACTCGAGCCCGCCTGGGAGCGCCTGGAGCTTGCCCGAGGCGTAGCTGCCCTTGTCCTGGGTCATCAGCTTGACCGCGCCGCTGCGTCCCGGCCAGACCGGATCACCCTTCGGGTTGCCGATCGTCACCGAGAGCGCGAACGTCTTGTTCGATTTGATCGAAGCGATGCCACGCGCGACCTCCTCCGGCGTGAGGAAGTTGAGGCCACCGAGCTCGTCGTCCTTGCCCCAGCGTCCCCAGTTCGTCGGTAGGTTCTTCAGCAGCTCTTTCACGGATGCGTCGGCCATCTCTACTCTCCCTCAAAATAGTTTCTGATACGAACGACCATTCGTTCGCGACCTGACGATGGCCGCGTCACGGATCACGTGCAAGCGACGAAACCGCTCGAAATCTCGGCGCAACGCGTCAATCGAGGGTTGTCGCAGCGTTGCGATACTAACAATCGTTCGTATGACCGCGGCCAGTTGCCCAGATCGCAACTGGATGCGACAACGGGTGCGGAGAACATGGCGAAAGTACCCGCGACACCTCGTGCACGCAGCGCTCGCAGCATCGATGTTCGCGATGCCGCGCTCACGCTGTTCGCGGAGCGCGGCTATCACGCGACGTCGATGAAGGACATCGCCGCCGCGCTCGAGCTCCAGGCGCCGAGCCTCTACAACCACGTCACCGCGAAGCAAGAGATCCTGCGCGACGTGATGGCCGAGACCATGACCTCGCTCACCAAGATCACGAAGTCCGCACTCGCGAGCAGCCCCGACACCGTCGAGCAGCTGCGGCGGGCGGCCGAGGCGCACGTGCGCTTTCACGCGCGCCACGTGCGCGAAGTGCGCGTCGGTAACCACGAGATCGCGGCCCTCGAACAACCGCACCGCAGCGTCATCACGAAGCTGCGCAAGGACTACTCGAACATGTTCGTCGAGCTGATCGAGCGCGGTGTCGCGGAGGGCGTGTTCGAGACCCGGTCGCCGCTGCTCGCCGCGTATGCGATCCTCCAGATGGGCATCGGCGTGTCGATGTGGTTCAAGCCCGGGGGCCCGCTCTCGGAGGACGATATCGTGTTCCAGTACGGCGACATCGCGCTCGGCGTCGTCGGTGGGCCGCGCGCGGTCGCCGCCGCGAAGGCCCGCAGGCGCGCGTAGCTCCCTCTACCACACCGATCCCACAGCGCTGGGACCGAGCGCCGGCGCCGCTTGCCGGCTTTACAGATGGTCACGGCGGAGCCGGAGCCCGCGCTCGATCGGCGCCGTGGATGCAGTGCAGCTGCTACTCCACGCGGCGAAGAACGACGCCGTCCGAACCAACCGCGAGCACGAGTGTGCCGGAACCGGAGATCGCGCTCAGGTCCGTGTTTACCCCGCTCGGCTCGACCGTCACACCGTCGAGCGTGCGGTGCATGATGACGCCTGCCGCACCGACCCCGTATAGATCGTCACCGCTCGTGCCCCACAGGTCCAGCAACGCATGCGAGCCGAGCTCCGTCGGTGTCCACGCCTGCCCATCCCAGTGCAGATTGGCGCTGAGCGACGCCGCGTACACGTCGCTCGCCGAGAAACCATAGACCAAGTTGACCCCAGACGTAGTCGACGTCGCGGGATCCCACAGGATCGTCCCGTCATTGCGCGTGGTGCCGTGGATCAGCTGCCCGCTCGACGAGTTGGCGCCGCCCGCAAACACCTGAGTCGGATGGCCGGAGTCTGCCCACACCGACAACGGAAACGAGCCAAAGGGCTGCCCGCAGTCGATCCACCGCCCGCCCTTGCGATGCATGATTCCGTAGCCGATGCCGTAGCCGTCATCGGGACCGGTGAACATCAGGTCCTCGAAGCCGACGATGGCGCCGAGCGTTCCAGCCTCAGGACTCCAGTGACCATCCACGCCGCGGCGGAGCGAGTATCCGTTGGTCGGGGAGGTCGCTGCCTTGCCGAGGGCCAAGACGATGCCGTTGCCGTCGCCGCGTACCACGCCCAGATCGATTCCCCCGCCGCCCACTTCGGCAGTGAAGCTCGTGCCGTCGTAACGCAGGATCGTGCCGCCTTCGCCGACGACATACGCCTCGGTCGGCGACTTCACCCAAACGCCGGTCAGGTAGGTGGTGACGCCGCTGTCGAGGTGGATCCAGCGAGCCACGCCACGAGCATCGCCGGCAAATAGGCTATCGCTGGTGTTCGCCGCGTCGTGTGGCGACGCGTCGCCAGGCGTGCTCGCTGGCGACCCGCATGCGGCTAACACGGTCGACAACCACAGACTTCTCGACAACGACGCCATGGGAATCGGTAGCAACACCTCGAAGCCATGTGGCGACATTCGAGCGGTAGGATGCGCAATCCAACTTCGAGGGTAACGGACGGCACACCGCCGTACATCGAGGTGGCCTCGGCGCCTTCCGAGATCGTGATCGCCACTCCCGAAGGCATCTTCGCGCTGTACGGCGACTAAATTTAGCGGCCCGACAGCGTTCGTCGATTCGTAGAGCTCGCACTCGCCCGTACTACGACCGAGGAGACAACATCGTTCGGGGTAGACGACGACGTCACCCTCCACGATCACACGCACATCACCGAACGCTGGCGCGGAGTCTTCAGATCAACATCAAGGCGAGCGCCAGTTCACGTCGTGCTGCACCTCGCTTCGGGCGCGCGGAGCGCACGAATCAGTTGTCGACGACCGCAACCCTTCGCGGCCCTGGTACTTCGAACATGCTGATCGGCGCCGCCTTCTGCAGACCCTGGCCGAGCAGCCATGTCGTCGCCCTGCTCACCGGCGGCACCTCGTACCCGTCGGGCAGTGGAACATCTGGCGGGATTTCCTCGTGCCACCCGCGGAACGCGAGACCACTCGCATATGGATCCAGCCGACCCTCGAGCAGCGTGTAAGCGCCATTGTCGTCACGATGACGACGCCAGTTATTGATCACGTACGCGAGTGCATGACGCACCTGACGAACCGAAGCGAGGTTTTCGCAGTGATAGCGATCGGTGAACACCCGGCCGGACCGAGCGACCCGCCGCCGTCGCGAGTACGCTGCATTGAGCCGCTTCGCCGCCGAGATCTGAAACGCACGGAGGCCGTTCGCGAGGGCCTTCTGATCACTGGCCTCCACGATCAAGTGCAGGTGGGTGTTTTGCAGGCTCAGGTGAACGATGCGGAACTCGTCGTGCCGCGCGAGCACCACACGAAGTGCGAGACGGACGGCTGCGTACATGTCCAGGCGACGCAGCCAACCGATGTCTTTGGTCACGCGCAGCGTGATGTGCTGCGGATGGCGCTTGTCGAGGGGAGCGCGCGCGATATGCGATGCGCCGGCCCTCTCGCCGTTCGGCTTGCGACCTGCACCCGGCCGATACCCACCGCGCCGTTGCTTGTTCTTGTCGAGCTTCGGAAGTTGAAGCTCTGTCTGAACGTGGCGTTTTCGAGGGCACCCCATCTCGAAACCGTAGTACTCGACTCCAGCCACGTCAATCGATTCGGCGTATATTTATCGCTCGAAGAATCGCTGTAAAGGCCCCGAGCTCTCGGTGAACTGCGACGCCCGCACAAATCACTTCGTGAGTCAGCTCCTTGTGCGCCAGCGAACGACTCGGTGCACTGACCTGCGAGACGTTCAAGGATTGGGCAACCAGTCGACGAAGCTCGCTGGAGCACTCGAAGCTATCGTCGACGCCTCCGCGGCCGCGCCCGCCGACGCTCCCGCGGCCGCTCGAACTATCACTCCCACCAACGATCTCGAATGACGGTTCAAGGCTGAGCTGCACCATCTGTCGTTCTCCGATCTCGTCTTGACGCGTTCGTATTCGGCGCCATGTGGGCGCATGTCGAAGCCGCCCGCCAAGGATCCCGAGCTAGGGGGAGCGAGTTCCCGCAGCCTCCGGTGGTGGGCCTTCGCCCAACGCGGCGACCGCGCCCGAGGGCGTGACGAGCGCGAGCACGACTCGTCCATTTTCGACGCCGATGAACTGTGCGGCGACCGTGCGCAAACGTCGGTCGATCGGGCGCTCGGACTGTTAGCGCGAATGGACGCGGCGATCCGAGCGCCGTGCGATCGCCTGCATGTACGCGGCGTGTGCCGCCTCGGCCTCGGCGGTGCGTTCGAGCGCGATCAGTGCGCGCGCTCGAACGTCGAGGACCTCGTCGAGATCGGGCCGCGCGACGGTCAGCGCATCGAGCACGTCGAGCGCCTCGGTAGGACGAGCGAGTGCGATCAAGACGCGCGCGCGGCCGAGTGCTGCTTCGTGCGTGCCGACCTTCGCGTAGACCGCGAGCGCTTCGTCGTGACGGAGCTCGGCCGAGAGCAACTCGCCGAGCAGGAGCTGCGCGACCGCGTCGGCGGCATAGTCCGCGCGCTGGAGCATCGCGATCGCATCCGCCACACGCCCGCTGATCAAGCCATCGCGGAGCTCACCGAGATGCGCCGGCAGTGCGAGCTGCATCGGATTCGCGGTCCCGACCACGGCGCGCAGCTTCGCGATCGTGCGATCGACCTCGCCACGCAGCAGCATCGCCTCGAGCATCTGCGGGCGCAGCGTGCATGCGCGATCGAAGGCGGTGCGCGCATCGACGAGCCGGCCTAGCGAGAGCAGCGCCTTGCCGCGAACGTGATGCGCACGTGGCTCGTCGGGATAGGTTGCGAGCCACGCATCAGCGTGCGTCAACGCAGTCGCGAACTGACGAGCATACAGCGCACGTTCGACAAGCTCTTGCTGCGTAGGTACGCGGGCCGGCGGGCCGGCGGGCTTCGTCGGCAGTGGTGACTCCTGAAGCACTAACGGCTTCAGGTTCCTCAACGTAGATTCACGACGTTCCAAGTACTCGTCGAGCTGGCGGGCAAGTGTCCGGAAGGCGTAGTCGCCCCACTGCCTGGCCCCGATCTCGAAACATAGCTGCGCCTCTTTCCAACTCCTGGCGTTGGTCAACCCGAGGCCATGAGTGATCATGGCGCCACGCGTGTCGGCTGCGCGGAGATTGTCACGCACACGCTTAGGAGCACCCGCCTTGCGCAGGGCCACCGCGAGCGTCGCGAGCGAGGGAAACCGGGTTTCGGGTGACGCCGACAGACAGCGGCGCAGGATCGAACCGAGCGGGCCGCCTATCGTGTCTGGATCGTCGGCGATGAGCTGCCTCACGACCCGTCCAACCGCGTATACGAGCGCGCCCTCACCGCATGTTCCATCGGGCGGCATCTCCGGCGGACAGTGATCCTCCGGCAGCGCCCGTCCCGACGTTGCGAACGCTAACCGGAGCTCTCCGTCGAAAGTCAGCTTCGCGATCGGACACGCAAACCAGCCAGCGTGCGTTAGCCCGATTTTTTTGACCACGTACTCGAGTGCATGGGTGGTCGCGAGGGCGTAGCCGGCGACCTTTGCATGATGGGTGGTATTCGATCCGAGCTTTACCGGCGTGTAGTCCCAATCGATCGCGGCGTAACGCAGCCATCGGGGCTCTGCGACTTCCAGAATGGTGAGGTATGGCTGGCCAGAGCTCGTGTTCGAGAGCTGGTGCCACCAGTGCCAGAGGTTGGAGTCGACGACCACACCAGAATCGGGCCCGCCGAGCTCCATCTGGACCATCTTCCAAGGTGGATAGAGCGCCTCTTCGATGCGGAGCTCACCAAACCCGGACGATCGCTTGCGCCAGTCCGTCTGATCCAACCAGCCCATCCATGAATCCTAGCGCTTGCGCGTTCCGCGCAGAATCCATTTGCGAAATCCTGCGCGCGCGCTTAGCGTGATCTCACCGTGTCCAGCCGCGCAACGACGACGACGACCACCACCACCGCATCCAGCGGGTCGGTGGTCGTGCGCGTTGGCTAGCACCCATCCCACGACCGACTGCCCGCCACCTGGCCGGGCAATTTGTCGTCGCAGATCGTCCGTCCAATGGCCCTCATGACCATGGAGACTGACGATGAACGAAGAGCTCTCGCCCGAAGATCACCGCGCCCTCGCTGCGCGCCTCGACCTCTGCCACTTCGAAGAAGACGCACCCGCGATGGTGTACTGGCACCCCCGCGGCTGGGTGCTCTACAAGCTGCTCGAAGACGCCGCCCGCGAGCACGTGCGCGCCGGCGGCTATCGCGAAGTACGGACCCCACAGCTCGTACGTCGAGCCGTGTGGGAGAAGAGCGGCCACTGGGGCACGTTTCACGATGCGATGTTCGCGTGCGGCGAAGGCGCCGACGAGGCCGCGTTGAAGCCCGTGAGCTGCCCCGGCCACATCCACCTGGTGAAGCGAATGGCACCCTCGTGGCGCGACCTGCCGATCCGGATCGCGGAGCTCGGCCTCGTCCATCGCGACGAGGAGAGCGGCAGCTTGCACGGCCTGATGCGCCTGCGGCAGTTCACTCAAGATGACGGCCACATCTTCTGCAGCGAAGAGCAAGTCGCCGGCGAGATCGTGGGGTTTTGCAGCGAGCTGCCCGCGTTCTACAAGCGCTTCGGCTTCTCGGACATCTCGATCGCGCTGTCGCTGCGCCCGGCAAATCACCTCGGCGATGGAGCGCAGTGGGATCGTGCCGAAGCCGCGCTCGCCGCCGCGCTCGATCAGCTCGGCCTGCCCTACCTGGTGCAGCCCGGCGCCGGCGCGATCTACGGCCCGAAGATCGAATTCGTGCTGCGCGATCGCAAGGGGCGTGCGTGGCAGTGCGGCACCATCCAGCTCGATTTCGTGATGCCGCAGCGGTTCGATGTGCGCTACGTCGATCCGAACGGCGACAAGCGGCATGTCGTGATGCTGCATCGCGCGCTGTTCGGATCGCTCGAGCGCTTCCTCGGCGTATTGCTCGAGCAGCACGGCGCCGCCCTCCCCGCGTGGCTCGCACCGGACCAGATTGCGGTCGTGCCGGTGACCGCAGCGCATCACGCGTATGCGCAGCGCATCGCGGACGACCTCGCAGCGGCCGGTCTGCGCGTGCGGGTCGCGGCGCAGAACGAGAGCCTCGCCAAGCGCATCAAGCTCGCGCATCACGATGGCGTGCCGTACCAGATCGTCGTCGGAGATCGCGAGATGGCCGATGGCACCCTCGCGATCCGCGCACGCGAGGCGCAGTGGTGGGCCCCGGTGGAGCTCGCCGTGGTGGACCTAGCGCAGCGCTGTCAATCGAGGCCGCGCTTGCCTTCGGCCCAGTAGGCCTTCACGAGCTGCTTGCCGCCACCCTTCAACAGACCGCGCAGCACCTGGATCGACTTCGCGTGACCGGTCAGGACGATCGTCGCGTTCGCGGCGGCGAGGTCGCGCGCGATCGTGCCGAGCTCTTGCCCTGTGCGCTCGACGGCCTCGGGGATATAGAACTGCATCTTGTCGCCCGGCGCCCCTTCGCCGGTGACCGTGGCCTCGCTCATCAACTTGTCGCCGAGCCAGCTACCGAGCAGCATCGCCTTCAAGTTCGCCACGAGCGCACTCTAGCGCACGGTCGTGTCACCGCGAACGGAGCGAGTACGCACTCCGAGCTATAGTCCGGGCGTGCCCCATGTCGATGTCTTGATCATTGGAGCTGGCCTCTCGGGGATCGGCGCTGCGCATCACTTGCAGACGCTGCAACCGAAGAAGAGCTACGCGATCCTCGAAGCGCGGCCGCGACTCGGCGGAACGTGGGACCTGTTCAAGTATCCGGGCATCCGCTCGGACTCGGACATGTACACGCTCGGCTACTCGTTCAAGCCATGGACGAATGCGAAGGCGATCGCCGATGGTCCCGCGATCCTCGACTACATCCAGGAGACCGCCGACGAGGCCGGCATCGCACCGCACATTCACTACAACGAGCGCGTCACGAAGGCTGCGTGGTCGAGCCACGATGCTCAGTGGACCGTCGAGGCCGCCTCGACCTGGACGTGCAAGTTCCTCTACTGCTGCTCCGGCTACTATGACTACGCCGGTGGCTACACGCCCGACTTTCCGGGGCGCGACGTGTTCAAAGGTCGCGTCGTGCATCCGCAGCAGTGGCCCGAGGATCTCGACTACAAGGGCAAGCGCGTTGTCGTGATCGGCAGTGGCGCGACCGCCGTGACCCTCGTACCCGAGATGGCGAAGCAGGCCGCGCACGTCACGATGTTGCAGCGCTCGCCGACGTACATCATGACGCGACCTTCGAAGGACAAGATCGCGGATTGGTTGCGCGCGAAGCTGCCCGCGAAGGCGGCCTACTCGATCACGCGGTGGAAGAACGTGCTGACGAGCATGGGGTTCTACGGCTACACGCGCACGTTCCCCGATCACGCGAAGCAGCTGCTCGTGAAGAGCGCCGCGAAGCTGGCGGGTACGGCGGCGGATCCGCACTTCACGCCAGGCTACTACCCGTGGGATCAGCGGCTGTGCCTCGTGCCCGATGCGGATCTGTTCGAGGCATTGCGCGCGGGGACCGCCGACATCGTCACGGATCACATCGAGACGTTCACCGAGCACGGCTTGAAGCTGAAATCGGGCGCCGAGCTCCAGGCCGATGTCGTGGTGACCGCGACCGGGTTGAAGCTGCAGCTCTTCGGCGGCGCCACGATCGAGGTCGATGGCCGGGCCGTTCCGCCCTCGGAGATGATGATCTTCAAGGGCCTGATGTGCAGCGGCGTGCCGAACTTCGCGTTCGCGGTCGGCTACACGAATGCCTCGTGGACGCTCAAGGTCGACCTCGGCAGCACGTTCGTCTGCCGGTTGCTCGAGTACATGGACAAGCGCAACTTCACCGAGGTCCGGCCGCGTCGCGATCCGAAGGTCGCTGAGATGCCGCTGCTCGATTTCTCCTCCGGCTACGTCACCCGGTCTCTGCCCGAGCTGCCACGCCAAGGCGTGAAGCTGCCGTGGCGGCTGTATCAGAACTACGCGCTCGATCGCGCGGTGCTCGGCTCCGGCAAGATCGCCGACCCGGCGCTCGAGTTCAAATAGCGCGCGCGCGTTCGCAGGATCATCGCGACCATCACGAGAAAGAAACAGGTCGTCGAGATCGCGAGCGAGTAGTGGATCGTGATCACGCTGCCGACGAGCCCGACCACGATGCCCGAGAACATGCGCAAGCCGAGCGATGCCATGTTGAACAGGCCGAGCACGCGCCCCCGGCTCTCGAGGGGTGCATTGATCTGCACGATCGTCTGGACCATCGAGTTGAACGACAGCTCGAAGAAGCCGGCGATGAACAACAACAGGAGCGCGACCGGGTAGCTGCGGTTCAACGCGAAGGCGCACAAGGCCGCCGCCCAGAACAGCGATAGCTTGAGCGCATTGCGCGGCGCGATGGGGAGCAGCTTGCGCGAGGTCTCGAGCAACACGGAGGCGATCAGCGCGCCCGCGGCATCCGCCGCCAGCAGCATGAAGTACAGGACGTTGCCGCGCTGCTGGCCGAGGTCCTTCGCGAACTCCGGCATCGAAGCCTGGTAGCTGTTGCCGACGAAGAACGACGCACCGCCTCCCAAGATCAGCATGATGCCGATCACCGGTACGACCCGGATGTCCTTGAGGGTCTGGACGATGTCGCCGAGGCCGCGCACCGCGCGCTTGAGCTGGGTCGCGCCGGCCTTGCGGAACTTCTTGCCGTACGGCGCCGAGATCAACCACACGAGCAGCGGCGTGAAGAACACGGCGTTCGCGACCATGCCCTTCGTCGGTCCGAGCAGCAGTAAGAGGCCGCCACCGACCGCGGGACCGACGAGCACCCCGAGATAGCGCGCGGTCGCGTTGAGCCGCACGGCGCTCGGCAAGTTCTCCGGACCGACGATGTCGTAGAGCAACATCTGGCTCGAGGTCTGCCACAGCACACCGGAGCAGCCGTGCAGGATCAACAGCATGCACGCGCTCCAGATCTGGAGCGAATCGGTGAGGAAGAAGTACGCCCAGCCGAGCGAGGCGGTGATGAACCCGCACATGCCGAGCTGGATGATCCGGCGCGAGTCGTAGCGATCGTTGAGGGCGCCAACCGCAACCGAGCCGACGAGGAACGGCAACCAGTGCGAGATCACCGCGAACCCGGCGAGCGCGGTCGAATCGAACTTGTCGAACGCGACCTTGTACGAGATCACGTGCTCGATGTTGTCCGCCATCATCCCCAGCATGTAGGTGAGGAAGAACGCGCGGAACCCGGGCAGCCGGAGCGCCGAGCGCGGCACCGTCGCGGGAGTCGCGGTCACTCAGTTACGAGGTTCGACGTCGTGCGCTTCGAGATCCGCCATGTACGAGTTCGGCTTCTCGACCTCGGGGAGGCGCGCATGATGGCTGGTCTTGAACGAGAACCGCGCAGGCTTCGCGGTGACAACTTCGGTTCCTTCGATATCCGTGGCTTCGAGCGGCGCCGGCTTGGGCAGCGTCCCGATGGCGGACATGCGAGCGGAGAAGCGTTTGGACAACGGGATGGACATCGAGGGAGGCTCAGCATTTACCACGTTCCCGGGGGAAGGCGCGAGTGATCTCTCGCGCACCGGTCGCGCTTAAATAAGACAACGTATTCAAATACTTGGCGCTCAAACGAGACCCCGGCAAGGCGGCCGCCAATGCGCGCAAACACCAGGTCTCGTTCGAAGAGGCGGCGGAATGCTTCCTGGACCCTCTCGCCCTCGTCGTCGATGAACCCCGGTATCCGGATCGCCTGATCTTGCAACGAGGTGGGTCCCACGACACCGCGTTCGTTGCGACTACCCGCTGCCGTGTGGGCGAGGCTCGAAGTAGAGGCCCACGCGCGAAGCACGACCGTTCACGCGTTGCTCCGCGAGTTGATTACCCGCTACCTCGACAAGCAACGACCCGCTTAGCGCCGGCGTAGCTTCGCGACGAGGTTCGCACCGATCTCGGGCCGGCTGAACGGACACACCGCGAGGCAGAGCGCGCAGCCCAGGTTCTCGTTGAAGTACGGCAAGCACTTGTCGAAATCGACGTACCAGCGCTGCTCGCCACGTACGAGCTGCTTGTCCTCGAGGATCGCGGCCGGCGGGCACGCCTCGATGCACACGCGACAGTTCGAACAGAAGTCGTCGGCGCCGAACGTCGTCGGCTGATCCGCGGTGAGGGGCACGTCGGTGAGCACGCACGCGAGCCGAAAGTTCGAGCCGAACCGAGGATGGATCATCGAGCCGTGCCGACCGAGCTCGCCGAGCCCCGCCGCGAGGGCGCCCGGGATCAAGATGAACGAGCCCGCCATCGGGCCACCGTAGGGGAACGCATCGTGACCGCGCTCGCGCAACCAGCTCGCGAGCGCCTTCGCGATCCGCGTGCCGCGCGCGTACTGGCGCGTGACCTCGACGAGCGCGCGGCTCGAAGGAGCGGAGCGCATCGCTTCATAGTCCTGGCCGACCGCGATCACGATCATCCAGCGCTGCGGTGGCACGTCGAGACCCGCGAATACGTAGTCCGCGCGCATCGCCGTGATGCCGACATCATCCGCACCGGCCTCGCGCGCGATCCGCTTGACCTCGTCGCTCCAGTCGGCGCGCTGCTCGGGGACCTCCGCGAGCGGTGCGAGTGGCAGATCGATCACGCGCTGGCGCTCGGCGCGCGCCGCGGCGACCTCCGGATCGCCGGTGTTCGAGCGCTGATAGAACCAGCGCTGCAGCGGGCCGTGCGGCGTCGAATCTGGATCGTGCCAGTAGATCGGTGAAGGCCTGCGCGGCGCGGGCTCACCGACCCCATTGATCGCGTTGCCCGAGGTCCGTGGCCAGTGGCTCATCTGGTCGGCGCTCGGTTGCCAGATCGGATTTCGACGACGTCGGACCACCGCCTCCAGTTTGCTAGATCGCGATCGGGAATTCGAGGTGCTCGGCGAACATCTTCGCGCGGAGCTCGAGGAGCGCGGGCGGGACGAGGCTGCCGAACATCTTCGCGGCCGCGCCGAATGCCGAAATCATCGGCGCGAACATTCGCGGGCAGTCTTCCTGCTTCAACTGGACCATCGGCGTGAGGAACGTCGCGGTGTAGACATCGAGCGCCGAGGGCTGGGCGCCGCCGAGGTACGCGAACCCGCGTGCCTGCTGGGCCTCGAGCCGCGCTTGCAGCACGGCGAACTGCGCCTGCACGCGCTCGATCAGGCCCTCCATGGCCTCGGGCTTGTACCCGTAGCGCTTGCCGAGATAGCTCGAGACTTGCGGCGGAAAGCCGATGCCGTCGACGAGCCCGGCGTGGATCATCGCGAGCCGGCCATTCCAGCCGAGCCCGTCTTCACCCGCGATCATGTCGATCACGCCCATCGCATCGACGCGTGCGGCTTGATCGAGCGGCAACACCTTGCCCGGCGCGAGGCGCGCGACCAGGCCGACGACGGCGCCTGCCGTACTCCGCGCGGGTTCGCGACCGTGAAACACGACCGGTGCGTTGTCGAGGCCTGCCCACGCGCTGACTTCTTTGTCGCCAGGCATCGCGCGCACCGCGATCACCGGAATCTCGGCGATCCGGAACACGCCCTTCACGGCCTCGGACCACGGACTCGGCACGACGCCATTCAAGACGAGGCGAACGCCCTTACTCTCTTTCGCGGTCGCGAGCGGGACGAATTCGATCATTCTTGGACGCTAGCTCGGTACGAGCCGGAAGTCATACGCGAGATGCCGCCACGGGCGATCGAGCGTGCGCCCATCCGGAGCCGGGCCGGCCGGCATCTCGGCGAACGTGTTGACGAGGCTGTGCTTCACCGCGAACACCGCATCGCTGTCGAGATATGGATCGCCGTGCGTGAACACGTGCGTGACCAGCCTCTCGTGGCACGGCGCGCTGATCATGAAGTGCACGTGCGCCGGGCGAAACGGATGGCGCTTCGTCGCCATCAGCATCTCGCCGACGGGGCCGTCGGTCGGAATTGGATAGAAGTGCGGATAGATCGACCAGAAGCTGAACCGGCCGCGCTCGTCGGTGCGAAAGGTCCCGCGCAGCGCGGGGAACGGGAGCTCGGGCTGCTGCACGTCGTAGAACCCCGCATCGTCGGAGTGCCAGACTTCGACGAGCGCCTCGGCGATCGGCGTTCCCGCGATGTTCGTGACCTGGCTCTCGACGAGCATCGGCTGGCCCCGGCGGCCGTTCGTGATGTCGCTGCCGTTCGGTGACACCGCGATATTCGGCACGTAGAACGGCCCGAGTACCGTCGATTCGGTCCCGCCGGTCGCGTGGTTGATGACGTCCACGAGCATCGAGAGGCCGAGCGTATCGGACAGCAAGATGAACTCCTGGCGGGTATCCGTGCAGGTCTGGCCGGTGCGGGTGAGAAACTCGATCGCGTTCATCCACTCGGGCACGGTCAGGCGAGTCTCGCGCGCGAAGGCGTGGAGGTGCGTGACCAGCGAGGTGAGCACCTCGAGCGTGCGCGGATCCGGGGTGGTTGCCATCCGTTCGATCACGGCATCGGTGATCGTGGTCTCCGAAAACTCGCGCGCCATCAGTGTTCTCCCGTCCAGGTTCCAGCCCACGCCTCGCCGAGCAAGGCGCGTAGTGCGGTGCGATCGAGGGCTCGCGGATTCGGATACGGGGCGGCGACCGCGAGCTCCGCGGCGCGATCGAGACCGGCTTCGGGCATGCCGAGCGAGCGCAGCGAGAGCGGTGCACCGAGGGCTTCGGCGAGCGCGCGCATGCCGCGCGGCGCGTCCGATCCGGAGCTCGTTCCGAGCGCGCGCGCGACCGCGGCCATCGCGACCGGCGCCGCGGCGGCATTGTAGGCCATCGCATACGGCAACACGACCGAGTGAGTCTCGGAGTGCGGCAGCTCGAACGTGCCGCCGAGCGTGTGACACAGCTTGTGATGGAGGCCCATCCCGACGCTGCCGAGGCACGTGCCCGCCATCCACGCGCCGAGCAGCGCTTCGCCGCGCGCCTCCAGATTTGCGCCATCCGCGACCAGCTCGGGCAACGCGTGCGCGAGTGCCGCGATCGATCGCTCTGCGAGCGAGCCGATCACGGGGTTCGCGTCGGGCGAATACAGCGCCTCGACCGCGTGCGCGATCGCGTTGAGCCCCGAGGTCACGGTCATCGCGCGGGGCAGCGTCAACGTGAGTGCGACGTCGTAGACGATCACCTCGGGCAGCACGCGCAGATCGCGCGAGGTCGCCTTCTTGCCGGCTTCGGTCTGGCCGAGCACCGGGGTCGCTTCCGAGCCTGCGTACGTCGTCGGCACCGCGATCTGCGGCAGATCGGTGCGGAGTGCGAGCGCCTTCGCGAGCCCGATCGCGGAGCCACCGCCGAGCGCGACGAGGCAGTCTGCGCCTGCGGCTCGTAGGGCGATCATCGCGCGCGCGGTGACCTCGACCGGCGTGTGCATCGCCGCCTCGGCGAACATCCCCGCAGCGCCGAGCTGCGCGCGCAAGGCCTCGGCCTCGGCGTGCTGGCGCTCACCCGCGACGACAAACGGTCGGGAGCACCCGAGCCGCGTGACTTCCGCACCGACCTGACCGAGTGCGCCCGTGGCAAACACCACGCGTACCGGGAGCGCTGTGTACGTGAAGGCCTGCACATCGGCACGGTCGCACGGCGCGCGCGCCGAGGCAGCGTTCACGAGTGCGAAACACCGTCCTAGCTATGCCGTGCGGAATCGACGCCCGAGCCGCAAGCACGGCTTCTCGATCGCGTAGTACGAGACCATCGCGACGACGAGCGCGAGCGCGACGTTGACCGGCAAGGTGGTCCACCAGCGAGGATCGTGGCGATCGAGGAACGGCTGCTGCCAGAGATACAGCGAGTAGCTCAGCGTGCCGATCCAGACCAAGGTGGGCCGCTCGAGGATCCGGCCGAACGCACTATCGGGCGTGAGCACGCAGCGATGGATCGCGAGCGCGATGCCGAGGTTGCCGAGTGTCGTCGTGAGGCCCATCTCGACCACCGGCTTCGTGATCATCAGCGTGAGGATGAGGCCGATGGGCACGAGCCAGAACCACGGTGCGGCGAGCAGCGCGCGATAGCGCGGCCACGCCTCGAGCCGCGGCCGCACCAGCGCGAGCGTGCAGCCGAGGGCGATCGAATCGAACACGAACGGAAAGGCCTGATCGAGCAACCCGGACCACTCGGGCCGCACCCGCAGCGTCGCGACGCGCAGGATCGGCGCCGCGATCACCGCGCCGACTGCGAACCACGACGCGCGCCGAGCACCGAGCACGACGAACACCACCGGCCACAGGATGTAGAACTGCTCCTCGACCGCGAGCGACCACATGTGGCCGAGGTACCAGGCGCGGTGCTCGTGAAAGTTCATGGCGTACGCGGCGGCGAACGCGAAATCGCTCCGCGGAATCACGACCCACCCCGCGAGCGCGAGCACCACGAACACGCCGATGTACGTGTAGAACGCGGGGAAGATGCGGAATACGCGGCGGATGTAGAAATCCTTCAGCGAGATCCGGCCGGTCTTCTCGCGCTCGCGCAGGAGCAGCGTCGTGATCAGAAACCCGGAGATGACGAAGAACGTGCGGACGCCGGCCTCGCCGAGCCACATCAGCTTGGGCATCACCGGGATGATGCCGGTCCCGGGGACGTGCGCGCACAACACGAGGACGATCGAGATGGCTCGCAACCCGTCGAGAGTTGGGATTCTCGCGGGAGATTCCTTCGGCACGCCGGCGCGAGTGTACTCGCGCGCGGACGCGGTAGGGTGCGGGCGTGAACCTCGTCTTGTCGGTGATCGGGCTCGGGCTCGCCTACTGGTCGCACTGGCTGCTGAAGGCGAACGGTCCGCCCGGAGCCCAGAAGGCGCGCTACGCGGTGGTAGCAATCCTCACGCTCGCGGTGCTCGCGATGCCGTGGATCACGGCGATCTGGCTGAACCGGACGTTCGCCGCGACCGAACAGCTCGAGCCCGCCGCCAAGCAGCTCGCGCTCGGGCATGGCATCCAAACCGCGATGATCTGGACGCTCGTCGCGTTCGGTATCGCCGCGATCTGGATGCTCGCGATGATCGTGCTGACGCTGCGCAACTACTCGCAGACGCCCCAAAAGTAAAACCCCGCGATCATTCGATCGCGGGGTTCGCCGGCGCGGGTCCGAGTCAGTACGCGGCAGTCAGCTTCACATTCGTGAAGGCTGCGTAGCCGCGCAGCATCACGTAGGTATCGGTCCCGTTCGTCGTGGACGAGCACGACTCGGTGTTCCCGGTGAGGTACGGGCGGCAGGCGTAGGTGGCGGTCGTCGGGCGCGAACCGACGCGGGTGTAGAGATCCGCATCTCCCGTGCCGCCGCTGATCGAGATCTTCAGTGCCTTACCCGCGGGCGCCGTGACGCGCCAGTACTGCTTCGAGCTCGTCGCGCCCACGGCCGTGACCGAGACGCCGCTCTGGAGCACCGGGTCGCCGCTCGTCGTACCGCCCGAACCCGAGCCGCTTCCCGCGCCCGAGCCACTTCCCGAGCCCGAGCCGCTTCCCGAGCCCGAGCCACTTCCCGAGCCCGAGCCCGAGCCCGTGCCCGTGGTCGAGCAAGCCGTCGCGGTGCCGACGCCGAGCGCGGCCCACGTGCAGCTCACCGAGTTCCGGGTCGCATCGTCGTAGAGCGTCGTTGCCGCTTGCTCCATCGCGGTGCGGAGGTTCGCGTACTTCGAGGTCGACGTGAGGATGTCGGTTTGCACCTTGTACATGATGCGGATCGCCTTCTCCATGCCGACGCCGGTGACGTTGATGTTGTGCGAGTCCTTGCCCGTCGGCTGCTTGCCGCCCTGCGTGAGCAGACAGAACGCGAGGTTACCGAGGCCCGAGCTGTAGTGAACGTCGAGGTTCGCGATGCTCGTCGAGTAGTAGTCGGCCGAGGAACCATCCTGGTGCGGGTTGCACATCCAGCGCAGGCCGGGCGGGATCACCTGCTCGCCGATGATCCACGTGTTCGTGTTCGGGGTCAGCGTGCCGGTCTTACCGCCACCGACCCAGGTCTCGACGAACGAGCCGAAGATGTCGGACATCGATTCGTTCATACCGCCGGACTCGCCGGAGTAGTTGAGGCCAGACTCGCTCTGCGTCACCGCGTGAGTGAGCTCGTGCGCCGTGACGTCAACCGCGCGGGCGAGGTTGGAGCAACCCTGCGACGGGTCACCGTCGCCGTAGACCATCTGGGTCGAGCCGTCCCAGTACGCGTTGCAGTAGTTCGTCGAGTAGTGGACCGAAGAGATCAGCGCCGCGCCGCTGTTGTTGTACGAGTCGCGATTCCAGAATTGCTTGTAGGCTTCGTACGCGTCGCCGGTGCCGTCGTACGCGCCGGTGACATCGGCATCGGTCGTCGCGGCCTGGCCCTCGCTGCGCTTGAGCGTGCCCGGCAGGTTCGTGCCGTTGCCCGCGGAGTAGACCTGGCGGCTCTCGGCGAAATAGATCTGCGGATAGTCGGCGACGATCGTGCCGGTATCGACATCGACGTAGACCTTGTCGCGCGCCGGATCGAGGCCGCGCATGCCGGAGACCGTGGTCTCGAAGGCCTTGTGGAACTCGCCATCATCCGTCTGGATGAACACCTGCGAGGCCGCACCGACCGTCAGCCCGGTGAAGCGCGCATCGTGCGGAATCGCCGACATCGCCTGGGCCTCGGTGATCGCGTGCGTCCCGAGCGTCGTCGGGATATCGCCGCGCGCCGAACCGTTGATCGAGTAGATCGCGCCTTTGACGTCGACGTGAACGACGAGGTCGCCACCGATCACCGGCAGGCCCTCGTGCATCAGTCGATAACGGAAGTGACGATCGCCCGCATCGTCGGTCGACATCTTCACGGCCTGGAGTTGATCCGGCGTGAGGCGAAAGGCTTTCAACGCGGGCGCCGCGGCCGCCATCACTGCTGGCTGGTTCGACATCATGTCGTCGCTCAGCGTGCCGGGACGCCCCATGTCGCCGACGATGTAGACGGGCAGACCATCGGGCGTCCATTGGATGACCGTTGCATCGGGAAGGCCGCTCAACGCGGCGTTGACGTCGGATGGCACGTTCGAGGGTTGCCCATCCTCGGCCGGCGCTTCCGGACCGAAAGGATTGCAAGCCGCGACCGCGAGCAGAAGCACCGTGCGAAGGGACCAGCGTCTCGTCATGACATCCGCAATTCCACGCGCGGTGCCAGCGTGGGCTGCGCAACTCGCGCAGGGTGTGAACTCGTTGCCTGACAGGTTCGGCCAACCGGTGCTCCTGCGACCGTTTGAGTACCAAGCAATACACCTCACCTACGGCAATTTCGGATTTCGATGTCGCATCGTGTCTGGCGCAGGACGGAGGTGTAGGTGCACGTCACCGCTGATCGAGCATCGCGATCAGCGATTCCGGACAGGTGGGATCGCAAGCCGAGATAGCAGCTGTCATTTCAGCCGAGAGCTGAAACTGCTTCTCTCGCAACCGAGTTGCAACAAGCTGAGACAGCTCGTCACGCGCGGCCCATCTCTGCGGCGCGATCCGCCTCTGCGGCGATCTGCGATGATCGGCGGCAGTGTGGGACACGCACTGCGTCGATGTTTCAGCCCGAAATATTTCGGCGACGACGCAAGACCAAGGCGCCGAGGGCGATCCCGATCGGGGCGAGGCCGACCGGGCTGCCCGTGCTGCACGCGTAGTAGCTCGACTTCGACCCACCGCCGGTGTCACCGCTCCCGACTCCCGATCCGAGGCCTTCGCCGATCAGCGGGACTGCGGTCGTGCCGCCATCGAACAGCGCGTTGAACACGGCCGCCTTCTCACCGGTGCTGTGCGGGTCGAGGATCACGAGCCACTTGATCGAGGCGGCCGGCATGATCGTGAGGTCGGTCGGCTGATCGACGACCGTGAAGTCGGCCATGTCGGTCCCGCTGATGTTGACCGACGTGATCGTGACGGGCGCGGCGGTGCAGTTCGAGATCTCGACATGCTGACCGAGCGAGGTCTGATTGACGAGGTTGCCACCGAGGTCGACCGATGGAGGTCCGTTGACTCCCTCGGTGAGGCCGAGCATGTGGAGGTTGATCGTGTGCGCTGTCCCCATCGGGATATCGGTGTCGAACATGAACGACGCGGTGATGTCGCCCTCGGTGGTCGGGGCACCGGCGACCGTGAGCTTCACCGTGTTTGCGGCCGCGCCCTGCACCGTCGCGGGCAGCGTCGGCGTGGTCAGCGTGAACGGCGCATCCAGCGTGCTCACGCTCGTGAGCTTGAAGGAGCCTTCATCGGTCCCGATCATCGCGAAGTCCTGCGACTTGGTCTGGCCGATACAGATGGGGCCGAGGTCGACATCGCCATCCGGCGTGAGCGACAGCGACGTCGCGACTGCCTTCGCGGTGATCTGCGTATCGATCGATTTGCCGTTGTCGTAGTCGACGTGGAGCGTCCCGCTCGTCGAGCCCGCGGTCTGGCCCGCGAACGAGATCGTCACGGGAGCCGAACCGCCCGAGGCCGTGAGGATCGTGCCTCCCGCGGGGGCCGAGACCATCGTCATGCCCGTCACCGTGACGGCCTGGATGCTCGTGTCCGCGGCGCCCATGTTCGTGATCGAGATCGTCTGCATCTCGGATTCACCGACGCGGATCGTCGGTAGCGTCGCGGGACTCGGCGAGATCGCGAGTGCGGAATCGATGCCGGTGCACGCGAGCGGGATCGAGATGTTCGGCGCGGTCGGATCGTTGCTCGAGATGTTGACCGAACCGTTGAGCCCGCCGACCGCGGTCGGATGACAGGCGACGCCGTAGCTCTCGCCAGTCCCGGCACCCAGCGCATGGGCGCCGGTATTGCCGCTCACCATCGTGAAGCCAGCCGACGTGGTCACCGAGTTGATCGTCGCGGTCGCGCCGCCGCTGTTCATGACGGAGATGCCGACCGCACTCGAATTGGTGTTGATGCGAACGCCACCGTAGTTGACGCTCCCCGGTGAGGCCGTGACGTGGATCGGCGGCGGCGTGCCCGTGCCGTACAGCGTGAGTCCGAGGTTGCCGGCATCGGTGACGATCGTGACGACGCACGAGGTCGCGGCGGCGAGGCTCGGATGGAATACCGCCGAGAAGTTGTAGTCGTAGTTCGAGCAGGTCGTCACCGGTGGCGGTGAGCTCGGCGAGGCGACCGGACACTGGACGAAGGGCGCGTTGGCTGCCTGCGGACAGGTCGTGGTCGTGCAATCGCGCTCGGCCGAGCCCGGCAACGCGGCGTTGATCGTGTAGTCCGGGCAGCTGTAGCTGACCGCGTTGATCGTGAGGTAGGAGTTGTTCGAGGTTGTCCGGACGCCGAACGACAACGTGTTCGACGTCTGGCCGACCTGGGTCGAGTTGAAGGTCACGATCGGATTCGACGGATAGATCGTCGGCACCGCGGTGAGACCTTGTTCGACCTGGCCGGTATCGGGCGCTGCCTGGCATGCGGCGACACCCAAAACACCGAGCGCTAAAAATAAGCTTCGCAAGATGAGCCTAGGATCCGGCACCCCGACGCAGAGGTCAACCTCACAAGAGTGTAGGCATCTGTACGCAATATCGTCGGCGGTTTGACTCTTGGACCACCAACCGTAATCATCCACCGATGCCCGACGGCCTCCTAGGCACGACCGCCGGCAACTACCGCATCATCGACAAGCTGAGCGATGGCGGGATGGGCGCCGTGTACCGCGCCGAGCACACGATGCTCGGTCGCCTGGTCGCGATCAAAGTGCTGCTGCCCGAGCTCACGCACAACCGCGAGATCGTCAATCGCTTCTTCAACGAAGCCAAGGCGACGACCGCGATCAATCACCCGGGCATCGTCGAGGTGTTCGACTTCGGCTACCTCGAGACGGGCTTCGCGTACCTCGTCATGGAGCTGCTCCAGGGCATGACGCTCGCGAAGCGGATCAAGATGCGCGGCGCGATGCCCGAGGGCGAAGCCGCAGCGATGTTGCGCGGCGTGTGTAGTGGGCTCGCGGCGGCGCACGACAAGGGCATCATCCATCGCGATCTCAAGCCGGACAACCTGTTCCTCGTCGAGGATCAGGATTCGCCGAGTGGCGAGCGGATCAAGATCCTCGATTTCGGAATCGCGAAGCTCACCGATATCGGCTCGGCCCATGCGGCGACCAAGACCGGCGCCGTGATGGGGACGCCGACCTATATGTCGCCCGAGCAGTGCAAAGGCTCGGGCACGGTCGATGCGCGCGCCGACATCTACTCGCTCGGCTGCATCTTTTATCAACTGCTCACCGGACGCCCGCCATTCGCGATGGAGGGTGCGGGTGAGGTGATCGGCATGCACCTCTACGTGCAACCCGAGCCGCCCTCGCGCGTGCAGCTCGGCATCTCGCCGGATACCGACGCACTCGTGATGGCGATGCTCGCGAAAGATCCGGGCGCGCGTCCGCAAACAGCTCGCGACCTCGCGCAAAACCTCGCCGGGATCGCGCATGCCCACGGTTGGGCGACGACCTCGAACGCGCGCTGGTCGCTCGACGGAAGTCAGAGTTTTCAGCAGGCGCAGTCCTACACGCCCGCCTTCAATCCGACCCCCGCCCCACCCGGCACCTATCCGCCCGCCGTGCTCGCGACGCCGAACCAGCCGACGACGCTGAGCGGGGCCGCGAGCCAGTCGGTCGCCGCGCCGCCGAAGAGCAAGCGCGGTCTGTGGTTCGGCCTCGCCGCGATCGTCCTGGTCGGCGGTGGGCTCGGCGCGGTCGCGGCGCTGGGCGGCCACGAGGGCCTGGACGGCCACGGCACGAAGGCGGCGGCGCCGGTCGCGCCGCCGGTCGCGCCGCCGGTCGCGCCGCCGAGCCCCGCACCCACGCCGCCACCTGTCGCGACGCCCGCGGTCGTCGAGCCGCCACCCACGCCCGTCGAAGAAATCAAGCATCCGCCGGTCAAGAAGCCGGAGGTCGTCGGCAAGAAGCCCGACAAGAAGCCGACCGAGAAAAAGCCGACCGAGAAAAAGCCGACGGAAAAGAAGCCCACGAAGCCCGACAACGGCGATCTTCCGATCGAAAATACGGTCGAATGATTCGCAAGGCACTCGCCGTTCTCGCGATCGGATCCGCGATCGCATCGGCGCAACCCGCACCCGACACCCAAGGCGACAAGACCGACGCGCAGTCGCTCATGCAGTCGGGCGTGAAGCTGCTCGATGCGAAGGACTATCTCGGCGCGCTCGCCGTGTTCAAGACCGCGTACGAGCGGTTCCAGGGCGCGAAGATCCTGCTCAACATCGGCACCACGCTCAAGCTCCTCAAGCGCGATGCCGATGCCGCGAACGCGTACCAGCGCTACATCGACGCGAAGGACTCCGATCCGAAACGGCGCGCCGACATCCAGAAGCTCGTCGACAAGATCGATCTGACGTTCGGTCGCTACGACATCACGCCGACACCCTCCGACGCGACGATCACGATCGACGACGACGATTGGCTTCACACCGTCTACGGCGGCCGATGGCGGGTCTTGCCCGGTCGCCACCAGATCTCGGTCAAGGCCGACGGCTACGAGACCAAGACCAAGTCGGTCACCGTCGCTGCCGGCGAACAGATCGCGCTCGAGATCCAGCTCGTGCCGATTCCCAAGCCGGTCGCGAAGATCATCACCGTGCCGGTGGATGGCGGCATCGTCGCGGTCACGCCAGACGAGGGTCCGCGCTCGCGGTTCGGCGCGCTCGTGGTGGGCCACTTCGATATTCCGCACGGCGGCGCCGCGCTCGTCGGCCTCACCGCCGACCTCGTGCCGCACGTCGAAGCCCGCGCCGCGGCGATCCTCGGGCCGAAGATCGGTGCGTACGCCGGGCTCTCGTACGCGTTCCTCACGAGAGCCTATCGCCCGTACGTCACTGCGGGGGTGCCCTTGTTCTTCTCGAGCGGAGCGCGCTACGGCATCCGCGCCGCCGGTGGCCTCGAGTGGGTCGTCAGCCGTCACCTCGCCTTGATCCTCGAGGCTGGCGTCGAGCACGAATTCAATCCCGAGATGGGCGCGACGAAAGCGACTTTGTTCGTGCCCGCTGCAGGCGTTGTAGGCCGGTTGTAGGCCGGCTGAAGTTATCAGCGCGGCAGCGTCGCGATCACGAGTGGCGAGGTCGTGCCGTCATCGATGAAGCTCGACGACGCCGCGATCCGACCCACGCCACCACCGCCACCACCGCCGTTCCGTTCGCAGATATTGGTCGTCCCTGGATTCGGCACCGCGACGCGGGTCGCGCCGCTGCCACCGGTCGTGCTCGAGGTTCCGCCGCCCGCCGCGCCACCCGATGCGGTGGTCGCGCTCGGTTGTCCGTCGGCGCCCGGCATCCCGGCATCGGTGCCAGGCGTGCCGCCCGAGCCCGAGCCACTGCCTCCACCTCCGCCGCCATTCGCGACGACGACGCCTTCGTTGTGCACGACGGGTGCTTGCAGCACGATCGCGCCACCCGCACCGCCACCCGCGCCGCTGTTGCCATCGAACGATCCGCAATCGATCCCGCCGGCACCGCCACCGCCACCGGCATTGATCACGCCGCTGGTCGCGATGTGTACCGACGTGGCGCTCGTGAGCTGCACGGCCCCACCACCCGCGCCGCCTGGATTCGCGCTGCACGCTTGGCTCTCGCCTTGGCCACCGCCGGATCCGCCGATCAACACGGTGAGCGTGTCGTCACCGGTGCTCGCGCCTGGCGCGCCCCCGTTGAGGGTGTTGGTGCAGTTCGTGATCGCACCACCCGCGGCGCCCGCGGCGCCGAACCCACCCCCACCACCCCCGGTATCGGAGTACGTGCCGAAGTGGATGCCGGTGACGCCAGGCGCGGCGCCTTCGCCAGGCGCCGATCCACCCGCACCCGGGAGGCTCTGCTTGCCCGACGCATCGACGATACCGAGGATCTCGATCGCGCCACTCGCGACGACGATCAGCGGTCGCGTACCGATGACGCGGACCACGGCGCCTTGCGCGATCGTGAGCCTCGCGACGTGCAGCACGGCGACATCGCCGCCTTGCAGCTGCGGTCGGATGTCGAACGTCCCGCTCGCGAGCGTCATGCCGGAGATCGTCGGTGTCGCGCTGCTCGTCGTGATCGTGACGCTACCCGTGAGCGTCAGATCGAGCGAACCGGGTTGACCGTTGGAGTCGGTCAGGTGTTGCGGCGCGGGTTCCGAGCCCGAGCCGTCGCGACCGCTGTCGTCGTGCGGTCCCTCGTTGGCATCACCACCATCTGTATTCGCGAGCCCGGGCGCGAAGCCGCAGCCCGCGAAACCTCCCACCGCGCACCAGCAGAGGAAGGCACTGCGCATGAGGATTTACCCTATCAGGGAGCGGTCACCGTGAAGCCGACTTTCGCTGTCTGGTCGAATGCAGTTGCTGTCAGGACCACCTGGCCTGCAGCAAGGCCCGTCACCTTCTGGATCCCATTGGTCGGCGTCAGCATCACGATGCCCTCTGGATCGAGCGAGAACGATGCATCGACAGGATGGAGGGAGGCGGACCCGGTACCGTCGTTGAGGAAGGCGGTGACGAACGTAGAGGTACCTACGTGGATGCTGAAGGTATCCGGCTTGAGTGCCAACGTTCCGTTGACGTCCGTGCTGCAGCCGATCACCAACACCGTCAATCCACCGAGCAGAGTGCGAAGCATCCACCGAGCATAGTCGTCAACCTTGTCGGGTAGTGAGCGTGGCGCGCGTCGAACTGCCTGAAAGGATGGACGTTCGTTTTGGCATCAGCGGTGCTTTAGACCCTCTCGTGATGAGTGACCCCAGCCGTGAAGTAACCAGTCCGTTCATGGGTGCAACGTTTCCTCGCCGGAAGCGGCGGACGGGCAGCACGTCGCTCCAGCTGGGCAACTACCGCATCCTCGGCCTGATCTCGCGTGGCGGCACGTGTGGCGTCTACCTCGCCTCACACGTCGATACCGAAGAGCGCGTCGCGCTCAAGATCCTCGACCCCCACTGGGGCAAGCACGACGACATCGTCGAGCGGATGTTCGAGGAGCACAAGATCGCCTCGCTGGTCTCGCACGAAGGTCTGCTCGCGATCAAAGAAGCGAACCGCACCACGAACGGCACGCCGTATCTCGTGATGGAGCTGCTCGATGGCGAGAACCTCGGCGAGCTGATCGAGCGTGGGCTCGCGGTGGTCGGCGCGATCGCCTCGATCGGCGCGCAGATCGCGACCGCGGTCACCGCGCTGCACGAGGCCGAGATCATTCACTGCGACATCAAGCCCGACAACGTGTTCCTGCTGTACGAGCAGGGCCTCGAAGGCTGGCCGAAGATCAAGGTCATCGACTACGGCGTCTCGCAGCACACGAGCAAAGAGCCGAGCGACGCGATCGCCGGCACGCCCTCGTGCATGGCGCCCGAGCAATGGCGTGGCGCTCCGACGACGAAGTCGGACGTGTACTCGCTCGGTTGCCTCCTCTACTGGATCACCACGGGCGCGCCGCCGTTCTCCGGCCCGCTCCCGCAGCTGATGCTCTCGCACTCGAACCTGCTGCCGACCCGCCCGTCGGAGAAGCGAGACATCCCCGCGGAGCTCGAGCGCATCATCATGCGTTCGCTCTCGAAGGATCCCGCGATGCGCCCCACCATGCGCGAGATGGCGCGCGACCTCTCGGCCTTCGCCTCACAATATCCCACCAGCGATACGGTCCAGTTGCTCGAGGCAGTCGGTTGAGAGGTCTCGACGTGAGAGGCCCCCGGTCGATTCGTGATTTGTCATGCTCGGTATTCTGATCGTCCTCGGCGCCACCGCTGGCGGCTACCTGATGTCAGGTGGTCACCTCGGCGTGCTGATCCAGCCGCCCGAGTTCGTCTCGATTCTCGGCATCGCGCTCGGCACGATCATCACGTCCTCGCCGGGCCTCATGAAGAAGCGCGTCATCCACGCCTTGAAGTCGGCGATGAAGGACACGATACCCAAAAAGTCAGACTACCTGGATCTCCTCAAATGTCAGTACGAGCTTCTGATGCTCGCTCGACGACAAGGTGTCCTCGCTCTCGAAGCGCACGCGAACGAACCCGGCAAGTCGGACATCTTCAAGAAGTATCCCGGCCTCGCCCGCGTCGGTCACTCGCAGCAGTTCCTCACCGAAGCTCTCCAGCAGGTCATCAACGGCGTCTCGCCCGATGATCTCGAATCGCTGCTCGAAGCCGAGATCGATACGCTCAAGTTCGAGGGTCACCTCGCGACCGGCCTCGTGAAGAACATCGGCGACGCGCTGCCGGGCATCGGCATCGTCGCCTGCGTGCTCGGCATCATCGTGACCATGGGTCACATGGATGCGCCACCTGCCGAGATCGGCCACCACGTTGCCTCGGCGCTGGTCGGTACGTTCCTGGGCATTCTGATCTGCTACGGCATCATCCAACCGATGGCGAACAACGCCGAGTTCCAGGAGACGCACCAGCTACGCTTCCTCTCGGTCATCAAGTCCGCGATCGTCGCGTCGGCGCGTGGTGTCGCGCCGCCGACCGCGGTCGAGTTCGGTCGCAAGATGATCTTCTCCGACGAGCGGCCGAGCTTCAGCGAGCTCGACAAAGCGCTCCAATCGATCAAGGGCTAGCCCATGGCCGAGCCTCCGAAACGCCGAGTAGTCAAAAAGGTCGACGGTGGCCACGGCCACCACGGTGGGGCCTGGAAGGTCGCGTACGCCGACTTCGTCACCGCGATGATGGCGCTGTTCATGGTCATGTGGCTGCTCGCCTCGACCGACGCGCAGACCCGCAAGGAGATCGCGAACTATTTCCGCACCGGCATCATGCCCGAGGGCTCGTTGTCGATGAACCGCGCGGCGCAGATCACGCCGTCGGTGATCGAAGCCGCGCCGTCGCCTCCGCCACCCGGGCAAGAATCGATCTCGAACGAGGCAGCCACCGCGCTGAAGAACGAGATGATGCGCCTCGGTCAGGTCGACGCGACGCTCGCCGCCGTCCTCAAAGGCGTTCATGTCGAGGTCACGCCGGAAGGCGTCTTGATCGAGATCGTGGACGAGGGCAACAACCTCTTGTTCGATACCGCCTCGTCCAAGCTCAAGGAGCCGCTGATCGCGTTCTTGAAGAAGATGGGCCCGATCCTCGGCGAGAGCGATTCGAAGGTCGAGATCAACGGCCACACCGACGCGGCCCCATTCGCGCACGGCGCGAAGCTCTCGAACTGGGACCTCTCGTATCAGCGCGCCTCGGCCAGCCACGACATCCTCGTGGCGTCCGGCCTCGACGACAAGAAGGTCACCGGGGTGTTCGCACGCGGTTCGAGCCAGCCCTACGTCAAGACCGATCCGTACGCGCCGCAGAACCGACGCATCTCGATCCTCGTCAAGATCGCCAAAAATGCCGGTCAGGGCGGCAAGGAGACCAAGACGGCCGATCAGGTCGACGACGCAAGCTCGCTGAAAGACTCGACGCCGACGCCGCCCACGCCAGAAGCTCCGACGCCCGCACCCGAAAAGTAGTCGGCACGTGCCTTGAAGTAACGCTTCTCGTGCGCCTCGCTCTCCTCTTCATCACCATGCTCGCCGCTGCCGCTCACGCTGACCCGACGGTTACCTACGCGCCGCCGGCTCCGGCCGCGCAGCCGGTCGCGTCGAG
>JANXOP010000158.1 GCA_025357755.1 Kofleriaceae bacterium
GGATGTCGGCGTGGCTGATCACGGCTCGCCGCCAGCGGGCTGTCGAGCTCCGCGACAGTGGCGAGCTCGTAGCGGTGCCGTCTTGACCGTCCAGGTCCTCCGCGCCAAAGCCATCGATCTCGTCGCGCTGGTCAAGCCGAACATCATGATCATGTCGCTGCTGACCGCAGCCGGCGCGATGTCTCTCGCACCTGGCACGGTCGCACTGCCGGTCGCGCTCGCGCTGATCGCGGGGACCGCCCTGATCGTCGGCTCGGCGAACACGCTCAACATGTGGCTCGAGCGCGACAGCGATTGCCTGATGGCGCGCACGATGAACCGGCCGCTGCCGATGCAGCGCCTGCAGCCAAACACCGCGCTCGTCTTCGGTGGCGTGCTCGGCGCCCTCGCCCTCCCGACGTTGCTACTCGCCGGTGTGGTACCCGCCGCGCTCGGCCTCGTCGCCTTGCTCCTCTACGTCGGCGTCTACACGCCGATGAAGCAGCGCTCGCACCTCTCGACGTGGGTCGGCTCGATTCCCGGCGCGATGCCCGCGCTGATGGGCTGGACCGCCGCGACCGGTCGCATCGATGCGGCCGGGCTCGCGGTGTTCGGCGTGCTGTTCTTCTGGCAGATCCCGCACACCCACGCGATCGGGATCTATCGCCAGCGCGAGTACGAGGCCGCCGGCCTCAAGACCCTGCCCGGCACGCACGGTGCGGTCGTGGCGAGCAAGACCATCATCGCGTACCTGTTCGTCCAGGTCATGATCAGCATGATGCCGGCGCTGCTCGGGGTCGCCGGCCCGCTCTACTTGATCACTGCCGTGCTGCTCGGCGCGATGGTGCTCGTGCAAGGCCTGCGCGGCGACGGGACGCCGAAGTGGGCCCGCCGCGTGTTCCTGACCTCGATCATCTACATGCCGGTGCTGTTCGCGACGATGGTCGTCTCGGGGCGCTCGTGAGTTTCTCGCTCGCGCAGCTGCATCCCGCGATCAATGCGGTGCTCAACCTGACGTGCTTCATCTTCCTCGTGCTCGGCCGCGTGGCGATCGCGCGCGGCGATCGGGCGCTCCACAAGAAGCGGATGCTGATCGCGTTCACGACATCGTCGGTGTTCCTGGTCTCGTACCTGATCCGGTTCGCGACCACCGGCGCACACAAGTATCCGGGCCATGGTTGGGATCGCACGTTCTACTTCGGGATGCTGTTCTCGCACATGGTGCTCGCGGTCGTGCTCGTGCCGCTCGTCATCGGTGCGCTGCGCCGCGCGTTCCGCGGCGACATCGTCGGCCACAAGAAGCTCGTCGCATTCACGTGGCCGATCTGGGTCTACGTGTCAGTGACCGGTGTGCTCGTGTACTTGATGCTCTACCAGCTCGCTCCCGTCCTTCACGGCGCGTAGCGGCAACCGGATCGCGAACGCCGAGCCGATACCGAGCTCGCTGGTCACGCTCAGCTTGCCACCGGCACGCTCGACGAGGATCTTCGTCGTCGCGAGCCCGAGCCCGGTACCTCGACCGACTGGTTTGGTCGTGAAGAACGGCGTGCATAGCCTCTCGAGGGTTGCTTCGCTCATTCCCGAGCCGTTATCCGTCACCGTGAGCAGCGCGGCCTCGCAATCGCGCGTGAGCCGGACGCCGACCTTGCCGTCGCTCGTGATCGAATCACGTGCATTGAGCACGAGGTTCGAACAGATTCGCTGGAGATCCGAGGCGGCGATGCCGACGTGGAGGTCGGCTTCGGCCTCGACTTCGAGCTCGATCCGCGCGGGCAACATCCGGCGCACGAGCTTGGGAAGAGCGCGCACGGCCTCGGAGGCATTGCTCACCGCGAGCTCGACGACGGGACCGAACGCGGTGAGCGTGTGCATCGTCGCCGCGGCCGTCCCCGACGCTTCGTGGATATCAGCCAGGCATTCGACCGCGTCCTGTGTCACCAATTCGCGTCCGAGCGCTCGCGCACGCGCCTGGACGATCGCGAGCGCCTTGCCGATGTCGGTGCCGACCTCGGCCGCGAGCCGCGCGATCGCATCGGCGCGGCGTGCAGCACCGAGATGATCCTGAACCTTGGATTGTTCGAGGCGCTGGTCGCGGGCATGCGCGACCGCCTGCTCGAGCACCTGACGCTCGCGCACGAGCTGACCGACCGCGTAGCTCACGATCACGGCGACGCCGACCTGACCCGTGATCGATCCGAACGCGGCCCGGCTCCACTGCTGGATATCGCCGAGCGCGATCGCCGGCCGATGAGTCATCACGCCGAGCCTGGTCAGCAGGCCGATCGCGAGCGGCGTCGCCACGAAGCCACCCGCCACGAACCACGCCCAACGAGGAATGAACAAGAATGCGAGCGCGAGCGCGAGGATGTAGACCGAACCGAGGCCGAACCACGGGCCATACGATCCGAGGTACGCGATGTTCGCGCACATGATCAGCACGAGGTAGGCGACGGGCGTCCACGGCGCGCGCCCGAGCAACCCGAGCAGGGAGCAGATCGCGAGTGAAGCGACCGTGATGACGCCGATCAGCGGCTCCTGCGAGGTGCCATCCAACAGGTCCTTGATCCCGACGAGGGTCAGCGCCAACGAGCCGATGAACACGGCGAGATCCACGCGCTTGCGAATCCGCGCGCGCAGCGCATCCGCCACCGTCACAGCGCCCGGGCCTTCACCGCGGCGTCGAAGGCGGCATTCGTGAACGGTTTCGGAAGCAGCACGAGCGGTGCATGCTGGAGCACGCCACCACGCACGTCTTCATCGCTGAAGCCCGAGCACACGATGATCGGCCGCCGAGGATTCTGCGCGAAGGCCGCGAGGGCGATCTCGCGACCGGAGCCATCGGGAAGCTGCATGTCGGTGATCAAGAGATCGGGACGCGCCTCGAGCAAGACGAGTGCCTCGGCGACCGACGAGGCCGCTCGAACGTCGTAGCCCCGCTGGGTGGCGAGCTTGCACAACCGCCGCAGCACCATCGGCTCGTCCTCGACGACGAGCGCGGTACGGATCGGCTGGAAGCTGCGCCGCGAGACCGCCGCGGCTACGGTCGACAGGGGCAAGCGGAGCTGGATCGCGAGCCGGTTCGGTTCCTCGAACACCAGCTGTTCACCACCGTAGCTCGCGACGAGCTCGCGCGCCGCCGATACCCCGAGCCGGACCTGGACCGCGCGTGCAGGATCGGTGGCCTGATCGAGCTGAGCGGCGAGCACGATCTCGACCCACAGCTCGTCGCTCTTCGTCGTGATCTCGAGCCGCGTCGCGCCCGATCGATCGAGACCTACGATCAAGCCGAACAGGATCTGCTCGAGGTGCTCGGGAGACATCGCGAGCTCGAGCGAGGCATCGAGCAAGGGCACGATCTCCACCGCACGGGCCACGCGACCGACGCGCTCGCGGCACGTGCGCACGACCGAACCGAGGCTCGCGACCTCTTTCGTCGAGGCGGGAAACCGCCTGCCTGTCCAGAGGAGATCGCGCACGAGGTCGCCGGCATACAGCGATGCCGCCTCGAGCTCGGCGAGATCGCGACGCTGTGCGGGCGTGGTGACTTCGTCGGCGAGGATCTCGGCCGCGGCGATGATCGATGCGAGTGCGTTGTTGACGTCGTGCGCGACGCCACCCGCGAGCCTGCCGACCATCTCGACCTGTGCGAGCTCCTCGAGCTCGACCCGCGATGCCTCGAGCTGCGCTCGTGTCGAGACCTCGAGATCGAGCGCGGTCGCTGCATCGGCGTAGGCCCTCTCGAGCGCACCGAGCAGCGCCGCGAGCATGCGCATCGTGAGCCACAGGAACGTCGCGACGGCGAGCGCGGTTCCCATCCATAGCGCGAACGAGATCTCGAACTGTGGCGTCGCAGGATCGACGGTCATCACGCGAACCGCGATCGACGTGGTCGAGATCGCGAGGTACGCGATCAACCAGCGCCGCGATAAAAACGCGCCAGCAAACAAGATCGACATCGCGAGCTCGACGCCGATCCCGGTGAGGGGGCCCATCAACCAGAGCCCGAGATTTCCCGCGACGAGCGAGACGAATGCGTAGCCCGCGCCGCGCCAGGCGGGCGCGCGATAGCGCAGGACCGCGATCGTCCCGAGCGCGCCAACGCCGACGAGGCTCCAGAGCACCACCGAGGAGAGCTCGCCGACGATCACGCTGGCGATCAGGACCGGAACCGCGATCGCCATGCTGGTGTCGACGACCCGCAGTACGGAACCTTCGACCTCGACCCGAGCTGCCATCCCGCAGAGCTAAATCGGCCAAACCTCCCGACTATCCAGGGCGAGATGTAGGTAGGTCAGCCTAAACGTTCAGCTGCGAGACCCCAACGAATCCCTCGATCGCACGTGATCATCACGGGCGCGTGGAGCCGCGAGATCACGCGCGCGTAGATCGCGATGCCCGCGGCGATCACATCTGCGCGCTGGGGCTCGATCCCCGGCGTCGCCCGGCGCTCCGCCGTCGACGCGGCGAGCATGGTGTCGCGGAGCGCCACGACCCGCTCGGGCTCGAGCCGCAAACCGGTCACCCGATCCGGATCGTACGTGGTGAGCGCGAGGACGACCGCCGCCATCGTGGTCGCGGTACCGGCCGTCCCGATCAGAGGAACTCCGACTGGCAGGGACAGCGGCGCGAGGTGACGATCGATATCGGCCTCGAGCTCGAGGATCTCGTGATGCGCCGGCGGATCACTCTTCAAGTGGCGCTCGGTCAGCCGCACGGCGCCGATCGGCACGCTGACCGCGGACACCACCTTGGTTCCATCCGTGACGATCAACTCGGTCGAGCCTCCCCCGACATCGACGACGACGTAGGGACCCGAGAGATCCGGAAATGCACGCGCGACCGATTTGTAGGCGAGCTCGGCTTCGCGCGCGCCCGCGATGATCTCGATTGTGGCACCGAGAATCTCTTGCGCAGGCCGCACGAACTCCGTCGCGTTCTTGGCCTCGCGCATCGCCTGGGTCGCGATCACGTTCGGAACGGCCACGCCGTGCTCGTCCATCACGCCGCGATACTCGCGGCAGATGTCCAGGCTCTTCGCGATCGCATCGGCCGCGAGATTACCGCTCGCGTCGAGCCCCTTGCCGAGCCGCCCGAACCGGCACAGGTCGACGACACGCTGGAGGTGCTCGTCGACGATCAGCAGCAACAGCGTGTTGGTGCCGATGTCGATCACCGCGGTGTTCACAGGCCGAGCCGCTTCGCGACGATGACCTTCATGATCTCGTTCGTGCCCGCGTAGATCCGCTGGACGCGCGCATCCACGAACGCGCGGGCCACCGGATACTCGGTCATGTAGCCATAGCCGCCGAATAGCTGGAGGCACTCGTCGATCACCTCCTGCGCCATGTCGGTGGTCCAGAACTTCGCGATCGAGCACTCGGTCACGAGCTCCTTGCCAGCGACGTGGCCGACGAGGACCTGATCGAGGTACGCGCGACCGACCTGGACCTTCGCGAGCGCCTCGACGATCTTGAACTGGGTATTCTGGAACTTCGAGATCGGCTTGCCGAACGCGGTGCGCTCCTTGACGTAGTCGATCGTGTCTTTGAGGACCTGCTCCGCACTCGCCACCGCCCCGATCGCGACGGTCAGCCGCTCCTGCTGGAGCTTCTGCATCATCATCATGAAGCCCGTGCCGACCTGACCGAGCATGTTCGCGGCTGGCACGCGGCAGTCCTCGAAGAACAGCTCGCTCGTATCCTGCGAGACCATGCCCATCTTGTGGAGGCGCTTGCCCTTCTTGAAGCCGGCGCGCGTCGCCTCGACGACGAACAGCGAGATCCCTCGGTGCGCGTTCTTGGGATCTAGATCGGTCTTGACCGCGAGGAGCACGAGGTCGCACAGCTGCCCGTTCGTGATGAACGTCTTGCTGCCATTGATGATGTAGTCATCACCATCCTTGACCGCCGTGGTCTGGATGGCGGCGAGATCCGAACCGGCGCCGGGCTCGGTCATGCCGATCGCGGTGATCAGCGTGCCGTCGCAGCAACCGGGCAACCAGCGCTGCTTCTGCTCGTCGTTCCCGAACGCCTCGATGTACGGCACGACGACGTCGGAGTGGAGGCCCATCGCGAAGCCGCTCTCGTAGATCCGAGCCAGCTCCTCGATGATCACGGTCGAAGCGAGAAAGTCCGAGCCCGCGCCACCGTACTTCTCCTCGACCCACGGGCACAGAAAGCCCGCCTTGCCGGCCTTGGTCCAGACCTCGCGATCGACCTGACCTTGCTCGCGCCAACGCGCCTGGTGCGGCACGATCTCGCGCTCTGCGAACTGGCGAAATGCCTTACGAAAGGCATCGTGCTCCTCGGAAAACAGCGTGCGATCCATGCCCTGTGGATACCACTAGTGCAGCATGATGTCCGCACAGCGTTCGGCGATCATGATCGTCGGCGCGTTCGTGTTACCGCCGATGATCCGGGGCATCACGGAGGCATCCGCGACCCGGAGATTCCGGAGCCCGTGGACCCGCAGCTCGGGATCGACCACCGCCATGCGATCCGTCCCCATCTTGCAGGTCCCTGTCGGGTGAAAGATCGTATTCACCGACTGCCGGATCCACGCGCGGATCTGTTCATCGGTCTGGACCCCCGGCCCCGGATACTTCTCGCCGAGCAGCTCGCCGGCGATCGGCTCGGTCGCGGCGATCTCCCGCGCGATCTTCACGCCTGCGACCATGTGCTCGAGATCGCGCGGATCGCTGAAGTAGCGCGGATCGATCAGCGGGGCGACGGTCGGGTCAGCGCTCTTCAACGTGATCTCGCCGCTCGATCGCGGATAGATCAGACCCGGAATGATCGACAAGAACGCGCCGAACGGATCGGGTCGCTTCTCGTCGGTGTTCGGCTCGGCCAGGCCCCACGGGGTCATGTGGAATTGATTGTCGGGCCGCGGCGCATCCGGGGTTTGCTTGATGAACGCGAGTGCCTCGACCGGCGCGCCGGCGAGCATGCCTCGCTTGGTAACGCTGTGCTTGAGGATGTTCCACAGCACGCCGCGTCGCGTGAGCGGCTGCGTCGCGCCCGGCTTCGTGCGGAACGTCAGATAGGCGAGCAGGTGATCCTCGAGGTGCTTGCCGACGCCCGCTAGCTCGTGGCGCGGCTCGACACCCGCAGCCTTCAATTCGGCGCCGACCCCGATGCCCGAGAGCATGAGCAGGTGCGGCGATCCGATCGTGCCACCGCACACGATCACCTCGCGACCCTCGATCACCTGCTCCCTTCCCTTCACGCGGATCTTCACCCCCGTGCACTGATCGCCATCGAGGACGAGCTGGAGCGCCAGCGCATCCGTGATCACCGTGAGGTTGGCGCGATCGCGGATCGGATCGAGATACCCGGTCGCCGCGCTCGCGCGCTCGCCATTGCGGATGTTGACCTGGGCGACGCCGACGCCTTCTTGCGTCGCACCGTTGAAGTCGTCCGTGATCGGCACCTTGCAGCGCGCCGCCGTCGCCTCGATCAACTTCCTGATGATCGGCGCGGGCACGGCATCGTGCACCGGCAACGGGCCACCCGCGCCGTGAAACTCCGATTCACCTCGCTCGTTGTCCTCCGCCTTCTTGAAGTACGGCAGCACGTCGTCATAGCCCCACCCCGGATTGCCGAGGTCGCGCCACTCGTCGTAGTTGTCGCGATGACCGCGGATGTAGACCACCGCGTTGAAGCTGTTCGAACCCCCGACGACCTTTCCACGAGGCCAGTACATTTCTCGCTGCGCGACGTGCTGCTGCGGCACCGTGCGGTAGCCCCAGCACAGCTTGCCGTACCAGAGCTTCTGGTAGAGCACCGCCGAGCGAACGAACAGGGTTCCGTGCTTCGGTGGCCCGGCCTCGATCAGGGCAACCTTCCGCGCGGGGTCAGCAGACAGCCGATTCGCGAGAACACACCCAGCTGAGCCGGCTCCGACGATCACGACGTCGTACATCGATGTATCTTACGCACTACCCGTGGTTTGGATCGTCGAGACAGCAGGCATCACCGTGGCGGCATGCGTCAAGGACGGCTCCAAGGTCGCGTGGTCCGTCGCGAAGCGACTCGTGACGACGGGCAAGGTGTTCGTCGATGGCGCGTGCGTCGTCGAGATCGATCACCGCTTGAACGCGGGGCAAAACGTCGAAGTCCGGATGCGCGCGCCCAAGCCGCACGATCCGGAACGCGAAGGGGTGCTCGTCTACGACGACGCCCATGTCGTGGTGATCGACAAGCCGGCCGGCGTCAATAGCGTGCCCTACGAAGACCGCGAGACCGGCACCGCGATGGATCTGATTCGCGGCGCGTGGCGACGCACCGACAAACAGTCATCGCAGGTCGCACTCCACATCGTCCATCGCATCGATCGCGCGACGAGTGGCCTCCTCATGTTCGCGAAGTCGAAGAAGGCCGAGCTCGGCCTCGCGGCGCAGCTCCGCTCGCACTCGATGGCGCGGCAGTATCGGTGCGTGGCCTACGGCCGCGTCGAACCGGGCCGGATCGAGTCGCAGCTCGTGCAAGACCGCGGCGACGGGTTGCGCGGCTCGACGACCATGCCGGGCAAAGGCAAGCGCGCCGTCACCCACGTGACGGTCGAGCGCGCCCTGCGCGGTGCCTCCTTCTGTCGGGTCCAGCTCGAGACCGGTCGCACGCACCAGATCCGGATCCACTTCTCCGAAGCGGGCCATCCGCTCGTCGGTGAAGAGGTCTACATCCGCAACTACAACGGCCCGGTGATCAACTCGCCGCGCATGCTGCTGCACGCCGCGACACTCGGCTTCGAACATCCGATCACCGGCGCACGCGTCGAGCTATCGTCACCGTTGCCACCGGATTTCACCGCGGTGCTCGATCGTCTACAGTTGTCGACATGAGCTTGGTCATCCGGATCGCGCACGCTGGTGATGTCGCGACGATCCTCGGTTTTATCCGCGGGCTCGCGGCGTACGAGAAGCTGTCGCACGAGGTCGTCGCCGACGAGGCGCAGCTCGCCAAGACCCTGTTCGGTCCGCGCCCTGCCGCGGAGGTGCTACTCGCGGAGGCCTCCGGCGCGCCGGTCGGTTTCGCGCTGTTCTTCACGAGCTACTCGACCTTCCTCGGCAAACCGGGTCTCTATCTCGAGGACTTGTTCGTCGATCCAGCGCAGCGCAGCCGCGGCACCGGTGCGGCGCTGATGGCGGCCCTCGCGAAGCTCGCGGTCGATCGCGACTACGGTCGGTTCGAGTGGTCGGTACTCGATTGGAACGAGCCTGCCCTGAAGTTCTATCGCTCGCTCGGTGCCGCCCCGATGACCGAGTGGACCGTGCAGCGACTCACCGGCGATCCACTCCGCGCCCTCGCCGCTCGCGCTACCTGAACTTCGGCTCGCGCTTCTCTCTGAAGGCCGCGACGCCCTCGATGAAGTTCGGATCATTGCCACGCCGCTGCTGCGCGTCGCGCTCGAGCTCGAGCTGCTGCTCGAGCGTGTGGTCGAGGCTGACCGCGAGCGCCGTCGTGATCTCGCGGAACGCCGCGGTCGGTCCAGCCGCGAGCCGATCGGCGATCGCGTTCACTTCGGCCATCAGCGTGTCATCCGGCACGGCCTTCCAGATCAGCCCCCACTCGACGGCGGTCGAGGCATCGAGCTTATCGCCGAGCAGCGCGAGTGCGGTCGCCCGCGCTCGCCCGACCAGTCGCGGCAGCGTCCACGTCGCTCCGAGATCCGGCACCAGGCCGAGCCGCGGCCCGAACACCTGGACGAACGTCGCGGAGCGCGAGGCGACACAGATATCGGCGAGCAGCGCGAGGCTCGCACCTGCACCGGCCGCGACTCCGTTGACCGCTGCGATCGTCGGGCACGGCAAGCCACGGAACGCGAGCACCGCCGGATTGAAGTGCGAAGCCATCTGCGCCGCGATGCGCTCGCCGATCGAGGCACCCTCGGACGGCATCGCGACGAGATCCGCACCGGCGCAAAATCCTCGCCCCGCACCCGTGACGATCACCGCGCGCGGCGACTTCGCATGGAGCCCTTCGCAGATCTCGCGAAACTCCGCGATCATCGGCAGATCGATCGCATTGAGCCGCTCGGGGCGATTCAACGTGAGCGTAAAGACGGAGTCGCGCTGGGAGACCTGGACCGATGCCATGGCTCAGCCTACTCCGCGAGCGCCCCCTCTCCAGTGGGGTTCGCACAGCTCTTTCTCGAGGATCGTGCCGCCCATCGCAGCCGCTAGGGGTCTTGCAAGCGCGTCGTGCGCTACGCCTTGGCGATACGACCGAAGCGCTCGACCATGTCGCTGATCGCAGCGATGAGATTGAGTGCTCGCATCGGCTTCGCGAGGTGGCTGTTGAAGCCCGCCTCGAGCGCCTTGAGTTGATCTTTGGTTCGGCTCTGCGCCGTCAACGCGATCGCGGGCGTCATCCGGCGACCGTCGATCTCCTGCTTGCGGAGCGCCGCGATGAACTGATAGCCGTCGAACCCTGGCATCGAGATGTCACTGACGATCACGTCGGGGCGCTCCGACTCGACCATCGCGAGCGCTTGCTCCCCGGTGATCGCGGTCACGACCTCGGCTCTCGCGTTCGAGAGCAGCGTCTTCACCAGCAGCAAGACATCCGCATCGTCATCGACGAAGAGGATCTTCAAACCCTCTAACATGGTCGGCTTGATCTGGGTGGTCGAGGCGGAGGGGAAGACAGCGGTGCTCACGCGCCGAGAGCATTGCAGCGAGTGAGCCAGGGTTCCGATCGCGCAGCTACGTGTTTCCACGAGACTCGCGAAGACCGACGTGTGCTGCGCAGCTCCGACGAGCGCCTGCGCACGTCTGCGAAGGAGCGTGTTCGGACATCCGACGACACGTTTCGGTCGACCACCGAAGCTCGGGCATCTGGCGACCGCGGGGCGCCCACCGTTGATCGGACATCCGACGACCCACGTGGGGCGCTGACCACCGTTGATCGGGCATCCGACGACCCACGTGGGGCGCCAAGCACCGACGCTCGGGCATCCGACGACCCACGTGGGGCGCCGACCACCGACGCTCGGACATCCGACGACCCACGTGGGGCGCCGACCACCGACGCTTGGACATCCGACTACCCACGTGGGGGTGCAGACCACCGATACTCGGACATCGACGACCCACGTGGGGCGAGGTTCGTAGACCGATGGCTCCTACCGAAGACAAACGGCTGACCACGAAGAAGCCAAGAGAGAGGCCCGCAAGGAGAAACTCAAAATCGCGGTTTAATCAGCGACGCTTTCGGATGGTGAGCTCGGGGTCTTCCTTCGAGAGAAAGGCGTTCGCGTTTCAGCTCGCGCAACTCTCGGCTCTCCCCCTTTTGAGCTCTCGACGATGCTTCGGTGCCAGGCAAGCCTGCAAGCGCCTGGTCCTTCGGCTCGGAGAGCACTGCCGGTGAAGCTTCGCCGCAAGGACAAGGCACTGGCAGAAATCGCCGCGCTCATCGTTCTTAAAAAAGCCCTCGAGATCTGGGGGCCGAGGACGACGACACGGACCCGAAGAGCGCCGAGTAATTCAAGTGCTCGGCGAAGAAGCGGTGAGTGCGGGAGCGAACCCGATGGCCGTCACGGGCCGAACCACGCTCCCGCCAACAGTCTCTCGGAACGCGAGCATCAAGAGCTTGTCGACGTGTCGGCCAGCCAGAATATCGCGACAAGTCTCCGTCGCAGATCGTGCCGCTTCTCGCTGATCGAGATATCTACATCGGGTCGGAGTCGACCCTGTACCGTATCCTGCGTAGCGCGAAGCTCCAGCGTCGCCGCGGGCGCGAGCGGTCGCCATCCCTCGTCCGCGCGAACGCACTGCGGAGCGGGCCTTGGCAACTTGCGTCGTGGGACATCACGTACCTACGGAGCCATATTCGAGGAGTGCTTTTCTACCTGGACAGGATCGAGGACGTGTGGAGCCGCAAGATCCTTGGTTGGGAAATTCACGAGGTCGAGTCTGCGGAACTTGCGGCTCAGGTGATCGAACGCATTCGTCTCGAGCATCCCGACAAAACGCGGGCGGGTTGGGTCTTGCACTCGGACAAGGGTGGTCCGATGAAAGGCTCGACGATGCTGGCCACGCTTAGCGTGGTCGCATCGTTCAGTCGACCTCGAGGGTCCAACGACAATCCGGTTTTCGAGTCTCTTTTCGAACGCTGAAATTTTGGCCCGAGCACTCGACCTCGGGATTTGCCACCGTCGAGGCTACTCGATATTGGGTCGCTCGCTTCGTCGAGCATCAACACAGTGGCATCGGCCTTGTTGCACCTGCGGATCGTCACGCCGGCAACGACATCCACAGCACGCCGAGCCGCCTACGAGCGGGCGAAGCAGAGCCATCCCGAATGCTGGTCCGGCAAAGCGCGACTCTGACCGCGTCCGTTGATCGTTGCCCACGTGTTCTCGTGAACGCGATCGAGTGTAACGGTGTCCGGGTTGCGGACAGTGTGTGACTCGGGAAGATCTCCGCTAGACGATTTTCTTCGACCCACGAGGTTTGTCGTTGACGTGATTTGTCGGGTCGCAACACGCGTCCCCGCGACCTCGATCTCGTTGCTCACGAGACGCGCTGGCTTCACGTCTCGCTGCGCCTTCGCCACGCAGCTCGAAACGACGTCCTGCGCCATCGAATCGTCGTCGAGAACGCACGCCCTCGAGCCGAAAAAGCCAGTGCTACGGTGACCTCCTCAACGCAACGAGGAGTGGGTGATGATCGAAGTGGGTCAAGCGTCTGCGGAGTCGAATCACATCGACGGAGTCATCGCGAACCTGGCGATGGGGCCGGAGGCCGTCGATCGAGAGTTGCGC
>JANXOP010000146.1 GCA_025357755.1 Kofleriaceae bacterium
CGGCTGCGCCGCCTGCGCCGCCTGCATTGACGCTCGAGACACCGCCGGCACCACCGCCGAGGTTCGATACGCCACCTGCGTCGACGCTCGCAGCACCGCCAACATTCGATGCGCCGCCTGTGTCGACGCTCGAGACACCGCCGACCGCGGCACCACCGCCAACATTCGTTGCGCCGCCGAGGTTCGACGCGCCACCGGCGGCGCCGGCCGCCGACCCACCGCCGACATTCGATGCGCCGCCTGCGTCGACACTCGTCACCCCGCCGACGGCAGCACCACCGCCGACCTGCGATGCGCCGGTCGACGACGCGCCAAGGTTCGATGCGCCACCGACGTCCGAAGCGCCACCGACATTCGCGCCGCCACTAGCCGCGCCGCCAACGCTCGATGCGCCACCGACGTTCGATGCGCCACCCGCATCGCTCGCGCCGGAGCCACCACCGGCGTTCGATCCGCCACCGGCGTCGAATCCGCCGCCGCCTGGGGCACCGATTCCGCTCGCGCCAGCTGCGGCTGCGCCGTTCGATGCGCCACCGCCATCATTGCTCGCGCTGCTGCTCGTTGCACCGCCAACGTTCGATGCGTGGCCGCTTGCAGCTCCGTCACCGCTGGCGCTCGAGGCGTTCGTTGTCGTGCCCGCGCCGCTCGCGCCGCTCGCGCCGCCAGCACTGGCCGCGTCGCCAACTTTGTTCGAGGCAGGTGCAGTACCTGCGTTGCCTGCGCCACCAGCACCGCTTGCGTTGCCCGCACTCGCGCTGCCTGCCGCACCACTCGTGCCGCCTGCATTGCCTGCGTTGGCTGCGCCACCGGCACCCGCGTTCGCGCCGCCTGCATTGCCTGCGTTGCCTGCGCCACCGGCACCCGCGTTCGCGCCTGCATTACCAGCACTCGCGTTGCCTGCACCGCCTGCACTCGCATTCGCGTTGCCCGCGCCGCCTGCACCCGCACTCGCATTCGCATTCGCGTTGCCCGCGCCGCCTGCACCCGCACTCGCATTCGCGTTTGCGTTTGCGTTTGCGTTCGCGGTGCCCGCGCCGCCTGCACCCGCATTCGCATTGCCCGCGCCGCCTGCACTCGCGCTACCTGCGTTGCCCGCGCCGCCTGCACTCGCACTTGCGCTCGCATTCGCGTTACCTGCGTTACCCGCGCCGCCTGCACCCGCATTCGCATTGCCCGCGCCGCCTGCACTCGCACTACCTGCGTTGCCCGCGCCGCCTGCACTCGCGCTCGCGCTCGCACTCGCACTCGCGTTACCTGCGTTGCCCGCGCCGCCTGCACCGGCATTCGCATTTGCGTTGCCTGCGTTGCCCGCGCCGCCTGCGCTCGCATTCGCGTTGCCTGCGCCACCAGCACTCGCGCCGCCTGCATTGCCGGCGTTACCTGCGGCGTTGGCGCCGCCCGGATTGCCCGAATTCCCATTGCCGCTGCCACTCACCTGCACGTCGACAACCGAGCCCGACGAGCCAGCGCTCGGCATCGGCTCGATCGCGCCTGACGAATTGCCCGTGCTCGCATTGCCTGCGTTACCGGCACCGCTCGCAACGCCGCCAGCACCACTCGAACTGCCTGCGTTGCCCGCGCCGCCCGCGCCGCCGCCGCCCGCGCCGCCCGCGCCGCCCGCGCCGCCCTGTGCAGCGACTTGACCTTGCGGTGCGCCTGCGCCTGCCGCGCCGAGGTCGCCTGTTCCCGAGCCCGAGACAGACGCGGCCGGCGAGTTGACGACGTTAGTCTGGACTTGCGAGCCGCTGATCACGATCTCGGCCGACGCTTTGATCCCGAACGACGAGGTCGCGTGCGTGAGCACGTCTTTGCCCTTCGCCGTGATGCCCTCGCTCGCACCGACCTTCAGCGCATTCGAGTGCATGATCACGTTGGCTTTCGCCTTGACCTCGATGTCACCCGTCTTCGAGATGATCGAGACGACCTTTTTCACCGAATCCAGGATGATCTGGTTTTGCTTCGAGTCGACGATCGTGACCTTCTCGGAGCCGTCTTTGTCGTCGAAGATGATCCGGTGTCCCGAGCGGGACTTGATCATCTTCGTGTTGTTCGAGCCGGACTCGTGCTTTTCCGGCGGGGGCTGTTTATTCGAATGCACTGCGCCGATGACGATCGGGCGATGGAGATCGCCATGCTCGAACACCACGAGTAGCTGATCATTGATCTCGGGCAGGTGGTACGTGCCGCGGCCTTTGCCGCCCATCGGCACCGCGATCCGCGCCCAGAACGTCTTCTCGCCCTCGGAGAGGTGAGGGATCGTGATCTTGATGCGGTAGCCGCCGTTATCCGGTGGCGAGTCCTTGTTCTCCATCACGATAGCGAGCCAGACGCCGCGGTACTTCGTGGCCCGCGACGACAGGTGTGGTCGATCGATGGAGAGAAAGCTCATGGTGCGTTCAGGCGATCTTGATCGTGGGCGCGTCGAAGTTTGCGGGCTGGCCGGAGGTCAGCTTTGCGGTGCCAGTGCCGTTGATGTCGATCGTCTGGGCCGCCTTGACCTCGATCGTGGTCTTGGCGTTGATCTTGATCGCCTGCTCGGCCGTGATCGAGAGTTTGCCCTGCTTGCAGGTGATCTCCATCGCGCCTTCCATCGTCGAGATCGAGACGCCCGTATCGCCTGACATCGGCGGCTTGAACACGGCACACTTGTTCGGGCCTGCACCCGCGGTCGCAAAGTTGCCGATGCCGATCACGTTCTTCGCGGTCTTGTCGGCGATCACGACCTTCGTCTTGTCGCTATCGTCGAGGATCATGCGGTGGCCAGCGCGGCTGCGATAGCCGCGGAAGTTGTTCTTACCGTCTTCGTTCGGCTCCGGCGAAGTGTCCTTGGTGCTCCAGACACCGCCGAGGATGACGGGCTGGCTCGAATCGCCCGCGACGAACATCACGACGACCGCATCGTCGACATCCGGTAGCGTGAGCCACCCGAACTTGTTGCCCTCCATCGGGGTCAAGAGCTGCGCCCAGTGCGTTTGATCGGTGTCTCCCTGGTCGAGCCAGGGCAACTTCACCTTGATCCGGTTGAGGCCATCCGGGTCTTTGTTCTGCACGACGACGCCGTAGTGCAGGCCGTACGACGTGCTGTCGAGCGAATCCTGCCGCGGCCCGCCAGCGCGCACTACTCCCCTCCCAGGGCATCTCGCGCGACGCGCAGGTGAGTGACGTAGCCACCGGTTCGGTCCTTGCCACCACCGTTATAGCGATGGGTCAAGCCCATGACGTAGTACTTGCCGTTGAACGTATCGCCTGCGTCCTTCGGGTTGATCGTCAACTTGACCGTGGTGCCGAGCTCGAACTTCGGATCGCCAACTGCTTCCGCCTCACCGGTGACGAAGCTCAGGGCGAGATCGGTGAACTTCGCCTTCGCGATCACGTCGGCCTCTTCTTTGCTCCAGATCGGATGGTCGACGGTAAAGGTCTCTTCCGTGCCGTGATCACCAGATGCGGTGACCGCGTGCTTCGAGCCGAGTGGCGAGCTGGTGCTCGTGTACTCGCCGGTGATCAGCTCCTTGGTCTCGGGATTCCAACCCTTGACCGTGACCTTCTTGTTGATCGGCGCCGACGACACCCGCGGGCTGAACGATCGCAGCTGCTGGCCATCACCGACGGACTGGCTGATCTTGAGCTCGATGCCCGAGTCATTCGCGAGGTTCGGCTGCTTGACGTTGAGCTTCGTATCGACACACCAGACGTGACAACCATTGCGCGCGGCACGCGTACGCACGAACTCGATGTTCGACTGGTTGTGTTGATACACGTGCTTGTGCGTGATCGATTTCTCGTGTTTCCACTCGAGGGTCAGACCAGCACTTTGCACGACCTGCGAGAGGATTTGCTGATCGGTCTTGTCCGCGAAGGTGACCGACTTCCGCTGACGAATAAGCCGGTGCATCTTGTTCATCGCGCGGATCATGAGCCGCGCGACCTGACCGCCGGTATACGAGGGCTCGAGCCCCACGACCTCGCCTTTGAAGATCGTGGTCTTGTCTTCGGTGACCTTGAGCTCGACGCTGCTCCCGACCTTCACGTTGTTCGTGTAGCTATGGTCGGAGTTGTAGACAACGATCATCGCCATGTCGGGCTGGTTCATGTCTCGATCGACCGTGAACGAAACGACGTGGTCCTCCGGCACCGCGGTGCCGTCGAGGTTGAGCTCGATCGATACAGCGCCTGCCTTGCCTACACTCATCCGGTCGTGCCTCCACTGGATCCGCTCGTGCCACTCGTACCGCCCGTTCCGCCGCTGTCACCCGAGGCCGCCATCGAGAGGCGCTCGGCTTCCTTGAGCTTCAACGTGACCGTGGCGCGGAGCGGGATGCCGTCGCTCGAGAACATCGTGTACTTCGTCGAGATCTGTTCGATCACGCACTTGAACTTGTTGTCGCCGCCGCCCATGACGGTGCCCCACACGACGACGCAGTGATGGGGCCGGCGCATCTCGTCTTTGGTCGAGCTCTCGTCACGCACGGTGGCGAGGGTCTCGAGCGTCGCGACCTTGCTCTGGATGCTCGACTTCTCTTCATAGCCATCGAAGAGCAGATCCACGCTCATCGTGCGCCCTTCGGCGCCGGTGAACTCGAGCTGGAGCCCGTTCGCGTTCGCCTTGTTGTGCTTCTGCCAAGGGACCGATTTATCGATCTGGAGCTCCTTGGGGTTGTACTGGGCCTCGACGCTGATCGAGTGCTCGTCGAGGCTGCCGATCGAGATCTTTGCGCCAGGCGGAATAAAGGTCATAGGTAAGGCTCCCCGTTACGTGCACGTTGCCCATCCATGAGCACCAGGATGTGCCGGTAAACATCGTTCGCCACTTGCTCGACATCGATCTGTTCCGTCGAGCTTTGAAGTGCGGCTTGCGAGCTCGGATTCGCGTTCGGCGGCGCGGCGCTCGGCATGCCGCGCTCCGAAGCCGCGATGTGCGTGCTCGGCGCGGATTGCACGAGCGTGAGGTCCGCGAGCGAGATGTCGCCACCTAGGTTCGAGCCCTGATTCTCGAACATCTTGCGCGCAGCGTTCTCGAACCAGGTCGGCACTTCGACCTCGCCGCCGCCGAAGCGGCCAGTCGAACGGGCGCCGCCCACACTGCCGGTGCGGACGTAGTCGGGGGCCGCGGTCGGCGCACGCAACACCGCGCCGTGCTCTCGCGAGCTGGACGGAGACGAAGCCGCCGAAGACGACGACGACGACGACGACGCCGACGACGACGACGACGACGAAGACGACGACGACCGATACCCAGAAGACTCGACGTACGAACCGAGCGCTTCACCCGCCCGTGACGACAGCGACGACAAACCCGGACGCGACTCGGTGCCGTAGAGCTGCTCGGCGACAAGCTCGAGCTGGCGCCGCTGGGTCTCGCGAGCTGCTCGTGTACCGGTCGACTGCACGGCGCCGGGCTCGTCGGAGCCAACGCCCGAGCCACCGTCACCAAGACCACCAGAGACACCGAAGCCGGAGCCAGCGCTCGGTGACACGAGCGGCAACACCGACCACGCGATCTGCGCGCGTTCGGCAGCGGTGATCGATTCGTCGCCGCGTCCCGCGAGGGCGAGCGCGCGCGCGGCACGTGCTGCAGGCGACCACGATCGGGCGACCGCGCTGTGACCGAGTGCGGTGTACATCGCTTCGAACTTCGCACGCCGCGAGGTCGCGACCTGCGAGGTCGCGGCGACCATCACGTCGGACTCGCTCGGCTCCGCAAGGCCCGGCGCGTCAGCCGCGCCAGCCGCGCCAGCCGCGCCAGCCGTCATCTCCGGGGCGCGCGCGCCACTTACGATGTTCGCGGCGCTCGCTGTCGATTCACCCACGAGCGAGGGCATGCTAGGTGCGCTCGCGCCAAGGCCGACAACCGGGTTCGGATCGAACGTCTCGGCATTCGCGAAGCCGGTACGACCGAAGCCAATACCGAGCGCGGCGTACGTGCCGAGTGCGGCAACACTCTGGGCTGCGAGCAGCTCGAGCGCCGCGACGGGCATGCCTTGATCTCCATCCGGCGCGGCGGCCGTGAGGCCGAGCGCCGCGATGGTCGCCGACGGCCACATGAAGGCGCCACGTGGCGTACGACGATCGACACCGAACGTGGTCGTCGATGCGGGCATCTGAAACGGGGCGCTCGCAGGCAGACCGCTCGCCGAGCTAGTCGGGTATGCGGTGACCGCCGAGACCGTGGGCGGCACGCCAAGCGACGACGAGAAAGACGAAGGCGAAGGCGAAGGCGACGACGACGAAGACGAAGACGAAGACGACGAAGACGACGCGAACGACGACGCTTGTGCCGCCGCATCGCGGCGCTCCGCTTCGATCGCGAGCGCCTGAACGAACGTACGGTTCACGGTGCTCGCCATGGCTGCGAGCTGCCCCGGACCAGCGATCGCGAGGCGCATCGCCTGCGCTGCCTCCGCTGGACCCAACCCGTAGACGCGCGCCGCGAGTACGAGCTCCGGCGTCACGAAATCGAACGACAGATCCGCGGCAGAGCGCTCTTGCGCAACCGACCACGCCTGGGCGCGATCCGCGATCATCCCTGGTGCGGCGAATGTGGCAACCCGCTGCGCGTCACCACCACCGGCGGCGGCGTAGGACCCCGATTGCGACATCGCAGCATCACCCGCCATCGGCAGGCTCATCGAGTCGACCATCGCGTGGCTCAGCTGGGTACCACCCCCGAACATCGCCGACGAGCTCCGCGCCATCTCGGGCGACAGGATCGTCATCATCGTGCTCATCGTGCTCGGGGTCATCGTCGGAGCATCGAGCCGGAGCTCGTGGGTCGCCGGAGCCTGCGCCATCGCGGGCGAGGTCGCTTGCGGGGTGACGATCGACTCCACGTTCCACGACAGCAGCGCCGAGCGCATCGTCGTGAATGACTCGATCGCTTGCTGCGTGACCTGGCCGGTAGAGCTCGGGGCTTCGCCGGACGCCGCGGTTTCTGGCTCGGCGAAGTCGCGCACGTTCTGAGTTTCGATCGGGGCCGCGCTCGGCTCGACCGGCGCGACATACTCGGGCGACCATTCGATCGCCTCGCGATTCTCGAACGCGATCGGCGCGAACGGCGTGGCTGCGGCCATCTGCTCGAAGCCGGGCAGTTGGCCGATCGCCGCACCGACGACCGTCTCGCGCGCGGCTGGAGCGAGCATGCCCGCGAGGTAAGCAGCGGAGAGCTGCTCGCCGAACAGCGCGCGCACGTCGAACGTGGGCGCGGCAGCGATCGGGAATACGTGACGGAACGCGGCCGCAAATGGCGACGACGCGAGCTGCGCCGAGAGCCCGGCGTTCGGCGCGACCGGCACGGTGCGCGCGACAGCGTCGGCGAGCGAGTCGCGCTCCGCGGTGACGAGCCCGACAGGTTGTGGCGCGGGTGAACGTACGCGGGCGGCCGATTGGGCGATCGCGACGAGCTCGGAGTCGGGGGTCGCTTCGTTGTCGTCGTAGCGACGAACCGGCGGAGCGTAGACCGGTGCCTCGGACGCACGCTGCGCGACCGCAGCCGGTGAATCGTCGACCGAGTGATCGGCTTGCGGTGCAACGAACACCGTGCCCGGTGCAGCATCGGCGAGCGCTTGCAGCCGGGTCTCGGGGCGTGCAGACGACGCGGTCAGCAGGTCGAGCGAGGATTCACGCGCGCCCGAGAACCGGGCGAGCCAGCGATCGGCCCACGCGACGTGCTGGAGCGCTGCGGGGGATGCTGACTCGGTCGCCGAGATCGCGGTCGGTGACGACGGACGTTGCGAATCGCGCTGTCGTGCGGCGGGCGTGTTCGGTGCGGCAAGCCACGAGATCGCCGGCATGCGCAACGCGCTCCTCAACCCCTGGGACCCCTGGGACCCCTGGGCCCACTGCGCCTGTGCCGCCTGAGCCGCCTGTGCCGTGTTCTCGGTCCCGCCACCGGTGTTCTGGGCCGCGCTCGTCGCCAGCATCTGCGGACGCGGCGCGATCATCGGCATCATCGACTGCGCTTGGCTCTGCGCCATCGGTCGCGCCGCGCGCGGTTGCACGTGCTCCGCGACAAACGGGAGACCCTGCGCGCGTTGTTCGGTCTGCGCGACGTTGCGGTCGACCGTCGCGACGAGCCCGCCGAGCCCCGCCGGCATCACGAGTCGGGGACCGCGGGTCTGTTCGAACGAACGACCCGACGCTGCGGTACGAGCGATCAGCTCGGCATTCCGCAGCGCTTCGTTAAGCTCGCCGATCGTTTGTACGGCGCGCTCGGGGTGTTGCGCGAGGTTCGTCGCGATCATGCTCGCGAGAGCGGGCGAGAGGTTCGCGAGTGCAGCGACGATCTCGCTAGGAACGCGCGCCTGAACGGGAGTACCAGGAGCTGCGGTCGGTGCACTGATCGGTGCGACCTGCGCATCTCGCGCCGCGGCTTCGCGTGCGGCCTCGTGCAGCCGGCCGGTGCTCGACGACGACACGGTGGTCGCGGCCTGGCGCTGGTGCTGCTCGATCGCCTGACGCTCGGCGACTTGACGCTCGGCGACCCGTTGCGCGATGCGCTCTTCGACGCGCGCGTGCTCGGTCGCCGCGTTCGTGGCGTTCGTGGCGTTCGTAGCGTTCGCCGCGTCGGCGGTCGCGGCTGCCGTCTGTGCAGTCACGTTCCCACGCACGCCTTCCCGGTCACTGCGCTCGGTTTGCGCCTGGGTTCGAGCGAGGGTGCGCTGGGCATGCTCGCGCTCGGCGACCACACGTGCAGCGCGCTGGAGCTCGACGATCTGCGTGCGTTGCGCACTGACGTCCTCGACGACGTGATTTGCCTGCGCAGTCGCAGCCGAGATAGGTACCGCGTCGAGGCTCGGCACGTCGCGACGCGGCGCCGGCGGCGTCACGAGCTCGGGAGCATTCGCCGCGCTTCGGGTCTCCGGCGACGAGTCCGCACCCGCTCGGGTCTGCGCGAAGGTATTCACGCTGCGCTCGAGCATCGTCGAGAGCACGCCACGCAAACCGGGCGTCATCATCTTCGACGCGCCACCATCGCTGGTGCCGATCAACGGCGCGACGGCACGCTGCATCAGTTGCGCGGCGTTGACTGCGGCGAAGGGAACGAGTGGCGAGTACGCATCGTGGATCCGCGGCTGGTGGAGGTCGCCGCGCATCGGTGGCGCGATCGACAGCGAAGGCGCGACGTGCTCGTAGAGCGCGGCCGGCAACGCGACCTGGTGACGTTGCGCGGGCGCGACGTACGTGCCGCGCGTGGTCAGCATCGTCGGTGCGGCGTGGCGTTGCATCGCGGACTGCGCTGCGACTTCGCGCGACGCCGCGATCCAATCGAGCTCGTCTTGGAACCAGGGACGGGGAAACACCCACGACACGTGGTTCGCGTTCTCGCGCTCCGCCATGCCCTCGCTCTTGTACTGCTGGAACAAGCGCATCGACGCCGAGCGTTGCGCGACCTCGAGCCACGGCGCGACGAGCCGATCGACAAAACCGAGACTGCGCAGCGAGCGCACGCGATTCGCGCCCGTCTCCGGTGCCCACCGTTCGACATGCCGCGTGGCCGCGTGCATCGCTGGACCGCTGTTCCGGGGCTCGAACACGGGCCCGGAGAGCGCAGCCGTCAGCGCCCGAGATTCGGGAGCCGGCGCAGAGGATTTGGGCGTCTCGGCCATTCGTTAGATAGCCTTGTAGGTGAGGCCGTCGTGGGCAATCTCGAGGGTCTCGATCGCGAGCTCGCTCTTGCTCGCATCGAACTCGGACACGTCCCATTTGCACGGCCAACCGCGCATGAACGTCCACTGCGCCTTCGGCTGCATCGCCGTATCGAGCTGCGTGATCGTGCCGCCGATCCGGTTCATCGACTTTCCCTGCATCCACTCCTGGCGCCACTGGATCAGCTGCGACGACTTGGTAAAGCCCTGCTTGAACACCAAGTTCGTCCACTTCGTCGCGCCGACGAGGTTGTACGTCGTGTTGTTGACGCCGCCCGCTCGGACCGGAATCGTCTCGGTCTCGTAGCGGAGGCCCGCGACGCCTTTGAAGTACGCCTGCCCGCCCATGCCGAGGTCGACCCAGAACGAAAACACGGGAAGTGGATCGTGACGCAGATTTTTCGGCATTGGATTTCTCTCTTCTCGTATCGGCGCTAGCTGGCCGGAGTTGCCTGCATTGTCTGCACGAGGCTGATCATGATGAACTCTGCAGGAACGACTGGTGCGACTCCGATTTCACAAAGCAACATGCCGCTATCGACCTGATCGAGAGGATTGGTCTCAGCATCGCATTTTACGAAGAACGCCTCCTCGGGATTCCCTCCAACCAACATCCCTTTGTTGTGGAGATCAGTCAGGAAGGTCGTCGTTCGCTGGGTCACCAGCTCCCAGGTCCGGTGATTGTTCGGCTCGAAGGTGATCCAGGAGAACCCGGCCTCGAGCGAACGGCGTAACATGATGAAAAGACGACGAACTGAGATGTAGCGCCACTCCGGATCCGATGACGCGGTGCGTGCGCCCCATGGCCGCACCCCGCGCTGGAGTCTGAAGGTATTGACCGATTCGGCGTTCAGGATGCCGATGTGGTCCTCGGTGATCCGAAGTGCGACATCCTGCACACCCTCGATTTCGAGGTTCGCGGGGGCATGGTGAACGCCATCGAGATCGCGGCGGGCGTAGCAGCCTGCCAAGAAACCCGAAGGCGGGACCACGCTGACCTTGTCGTCCAGCCCGACGGCGCGAAGCCACGGCCAGTAGTACGCGCAGAACGAGCTATCGGTGCGCCGGCGCCAGCGCCGGACCCACTCGATGTCTTTGGTCTGCGGAATGTCGAGGATCGCGAACCGATCCTTCTGGTTCTCGCAGATCGAGATCATCTGATCTTGAACGCGTTGTGCTTTGAGCTCGCCTGCGGGGCCGGGCTCGCGGTCGTAGAACCGCATCGCATCGGGTGCGACGAGGATCGAGACCTCTTCGTTCGCGGCGAGTGCGAGTAAGCCCCAGCGTTCGCCGGGACCATTGTCGTGGCCGATGAAGTCCTCCGGCGTGACCAGGTCAGCGCCGTCGCGACCCGCGGTGAGCCGTGTCATGCCGAGTTGCTCGGGCAAGTTGTGCGGCACCGGCGACTTGGTCAGGAGATCCTCGAGCCGCACCAAGCGCGAACGCTGCGCGACGACCTTGGGCGCGTAGTTCTTCGAGGTCGGGTGCATCTGCAACCCCTTGAAGACCTCGCGTCGGTCGCGCATCGCGACGTGGATCTCGAAGGTCAGGACTTCGAGGTGGGTCGGTGCCGCGGCGCGATGCCGACGGTTGACCGGCGTCTCGACCCCCCACTTGATCAGCTTGTCGCTGACCTCGGTGATCACGATGTAGTCGCTGTTCTCGCGATCGTAAATCTTGACGAGCGATCCGACCTCGAAGCCGCGCGTCGACGAGACCTGTGCCTCGCCCGAGCCGATGTCGAGATCGCGCGTCAGGAGCGCTTGCGCGCCAGGCGCGTGCACGCAACGGAACCAGATGGTGTTGCCCCACGTGCCCTCGTTGAGCGCGCGAATCCGCAACGACGGCTTGTTCCAATCGTCTTGTTGCACGTGATCGGCGCACGCGGCGTGATCGACGCCGGGAAGCTCGCCGACCGGTGCGTTGTGAGCGACGCGCACCACCCAGCAATCAGTGCCGCCGTTCTTGAAAAATCCGTAGACCGACTTCGCCGTGTACGAGGCGACCGGATCGGCGGTCGCTTGGGTCTCGCCGAAAAGCTCGACGAACTCGTCCCAGTTCGTGAGCCGCGTCGGTTCGTTCATCGGGCCCTTTTGTGTGAGCCCGACAAAGCCCGTGATTCGTGTGTTCGCGATCGATAGCGGTGGGGGTGCTACCGAATCGAAGCTCTGGTAGATGCCAGGAGCTCGGGAGTCAGCGGACGGTCGCATGCGCATGCCAGCCATCGGTATTACGGTTCCTCAACGCCTGCGTGCATCGTTGATCTCACGATTGATTCGCGCGATTTCACGGAGCCACACATGACGTTCTTCGTGTTCCATATCGAGGATGTCGTCGACGGACCAATGGAAGTGATAAGCGATGTAGCTCACTTCTTGATACAGCTGTTCACGCGGGTATGTAGCGACCGCCGCCCAGGTTACCCCGGGCCAGACTGGCCACTACCTCCATCCTCGGTGATCAAGGCACCGCTGACCATGTCGACATCCATTTCATGCTGGCACTTCGGGCACGTGACGTGGTGTTTCGGCGCGCCACCCTCTTCGTTGATCTTGCGATAGAACTCCTGGAGGTACGCGAGGTCGGTCGAGAACAGGTTCTCGATCATATCCACGGTGACCTGCGCATGATCACCCAGCTTGACGATCACGCGTGAGAGCAACACGATCACGAGATACGCGCGGTTGGACTGCACCCGATAATCCTGCAGCGGCAGGATCTCGTCGCGCGCGGTTGCGAGGCGCATGACGCCATCGCGATGAAGCTTGCCTTCTTCATCCACGTATCCGCGGGGCAAGCGGAACGGGTACTGAGTCTTGAACGCCATAAAAGCCCGAAGCCTTCCCCGAAATAGAAGAAACGAAAACGACCTGCACCAGGTCCACTGGTACAGGTCGAATCCTAACCCGAAGCGGGTTTACGAATCGAAGCTGTTGAGCTTGAACTTCATCTTCTCGACGTAAAGCTCGACCGCGAAGCGCTTGATCTTCTCGGAGTTCGCTTCGTTGTCTTCGTCGCTGAACTTCTTGAAGCCAACGTTCTGGAGCTCGACTTCACCGAGCTCGTCCGACATGTTCGGGTCGAGGAACACGATGCGGCCGTGCATTTCGTCCGACTCGAGGTGGTGGCCGTCGATGAACCACTTCTTGGCGGCCTGGGCCCACGCGTCGTGGTCGGCCGACGAGATGGTCAACTTGATCTCGGGGACGGTGACCTTGGCGGGGTGCTTGGTCGGCTCGCGGAAGATGCCGATCTGATCGGCCGAGACCGAGCACTTCCAGGTGAACGAATCCACCGTGGCGACGCGGCTGCAGGGCAGACCGCCGATCTCCACGCGGAAGTTCGAGCACAGCCATGCCTTCTGCTTCGGGCCGATCTTGCCGCGGATGTCTTCACCGCCGCCCTTCGACCAGCGAACCTGCTCGGCCTCGAACTCGACATCGAAGTACGCCGCGTCTTTCGACGCGCCGTCGAGCTTCGGCACCGTGACGCTCGTGATGAGCGCGTTCATGAAGTCGAGGCGCGACATCGCCTTGTAGTTGAAGTCTGCCGAGGTGAAGGCGCCGTTCTTGGTCAGGTAGCCCTTATCGAAGGCCGCCTGAATCCAGTCGTACATGCCCTTGCCCATGCCGATGCCGACAGTGGCCTTGCCGGGCGTCCACTTGATGTTCGAGACGTGCTTCTTCTGCACGTTGTCCGGGCCGAGGTCGTTCGCGACGATATCGGCTTCCATGGCCATGCCGCTGAACTTCTTGAGGAAGCCAACGTTGTAGCCATCGACATCGAGCGAGAAGCGGCCTGCGGTATGTGAGCGTTGATCAGCCATTTATCTATTTCCCTGGTTTCGTAGTTCGTGCCGACCCGGCACGGAGAGCGTCGGCGGCCACAACGCCGGTTCCCCTACCCCATCCTCGCCCATTCCTTGTAGCCACCGAAGATCCCCCTGACAGCTGTTCCTTCTCGAGAACTGGTCGTCGGGTCGACCCAGAGCATCGTGCATCTGGGTCCCCACTTCGACTCCCTCTTACGAGGGTGTCAGGTCGATTCTTCCTCTACTCTTCGACGCCGCCGCCGGACGCCATCTGTCCAATGCGGAAGATGACGAATTCGGCGGGCTTCACCGGCGCGAGGCCGATTTCGACGACCAGCTGTCCGGCGTCGATAACCTCCGGCGGGTTGGTCTCGTCATCGCACTTGACGTAAAAGGCCTGCTCCGGGCTGGTGCCCATGAGCGCGCCGTTACGCCACAAGAGCGTGAGGAACGACGAGATCGTCCGCTGCACGCGCTTCCAGAGGCGATGGTCGTTGGGCTCGAACACCACCCACTGGGTGGCGCGCTCGATCGACGACTCGACCATGATGAACAGGCGGCGGACGTTGATGTAACGCCAGCTCGGATCGGTCGAGAGCGTGCGAGCGCCCCAGATCCGGATCGCGCCGTTCATGAAGCGGATCGCGTTGATGCCCTTCGGGTTGAGCAGATCCTGCTCGCCCTTCGAGACATTGTACTTCATGCCCAGTGCGCCACGAATGATCTCGTTGGCGGGCGCCTTGTGGACGCCACGCTCGGAGTCGGTACGCGAGTACACGCCGGCGATGTGACCCGAGGGCGGGACGAAGATGTTGCCCTTGTCCGGATCGTAGACCTGGATCCACGGGAAGTAGTACGCGCCGTACTTCGAGTCGCGCGGCTTCGGCAGCTTGTCGACGCCGCCCGTGATCGTCTCCGGAGAATCGAGGATCGCGAAGCGGTCTTTACGCGTCTCGCAGTGCGAGAGCAGCGCGTCCTGGACCGCCGGCGAAACCTGGCCCGGCGCGAGGAGGATCGCGATCTCGTCGACTTCATCCATGCACTTGAGGCCGGTGCGTGCACCGGGGCCGCCATCGCGACCGATGAAGAGACCATCGCGTCCGCCGCCGCCGACGACCGCGGCAGGAGCCTTCTCGTCCTTCTTGTCGGCGTTCGTCGCCTTCGGCGCCGCGGCGACGCCTTCAGGCGCACCGACGTTGACGACGAAGCAGCGCGAGCCGCCGTTGTTGAAGAAGCCGTAGACCGCGTGAGCGAGGTGCTCGCTGCAGTCCTTGAAATCGCCGAACGTCTTCACGAACTGCGACCAGTTGGTGATGAGGACGGACTCGTTGAGCGGGCCCTTGGCCGACTCGCCGAGGAAACCGACGGTGTTGGTACCGACGGCTTCGATGGGCTTGGATCCGCGATCGACTTCTTCGACGTAGACGCCTGGTGACAGGTAGCTAGTGGCCATGTTTCCTTGTTCCCCTTATAAAAAAACCGATGGCGGTGGTCTTCGTCCGTCTATCGGTGATTGCTGAGTGACTCGGAGCCGTCCCTGACGGCTCCTGCTTACTTCTTGGGTGGTCCCCCGAGATCTAGTCGTCGGGAGCCCAAGAACGGGTTCCCGTTGGGGCCCTGTTCGACGGGCGTGCGCGGTTCGGTCATCGACTTGTACTCGAGCTGACGCGTCTCGACGCGACGGAACTCTTCGAGCTTCTCGGGCAGGATCGGAACGGCGGTCCACGCCTGCACCGCCGGACGCACCGGCTGATTGAGCGAGCCCCAGAACCGAGCGAGCGTGCCTTCGTCGAGGCGCGCGCTCATCAGCAAGTTGATCTTGAAGTCGTCCTCGAAAGACTGGCCCTTCAACTTGTCGCGCGTGATCTCGGCGTTCTCCATCACGGTGCGGATCATGAGGCCGAGCAGCAGCTGCTCGTCTTCGGGGGTCTGTGCCCACGCCGACATCAAGTAGTCGAGGCGGACCCAGAGCCGGCGACGACGAAAGAACTCTTTGATCGTGCCGTCTTCTTGCGGAACCTCGACCAGCTCCGAGTGCGGCGTCGAGTCGTAGCCTTCGGGGTCGATCGACAGCTGATAGAGGTAGACGGAGACCGCAGGCAGCTTGCCTTCGATCGCGTCCGGCTTCGGCGCTTGCTCGACGATGTGCACGCGCTTGTAGCCATTGCGCTTGAACTCGTCTTGCAACAGACGCGACAAGGACTCCGACGTCTCCTTGATGATGTGGTGTTGTGGCGTCGTCACTGAAAGAACCACCCCTGGTTCCGGCGGAAGGATGGTGACTGACGATCGAGACGCGCAGCAACTGGTCGCGTACGATTTCGGGCGTGCTTCATCTGTTCGTGTGCACGAACGAAACTGCGAGCGGAAAACCCGCGTGCGGCAGGCGTGGCGCCCAGCAGGTCGTGACGGCGATCCAGAAGGAGCTGATCGCGCGCCGTGTCATGGCGCGAGTCACACCATGTGGGTGTTTGGGGCCATGCTTCGATGGCCCGAACGCCGTGGTCTATTCCAACACCGGCACCAACGGCGTCTGGTACGGCGGCTTGACCGCCGAAGACGCGCCCGCGATCGTCGAGCACCTCGAGCACGGAACGATCTATGCGGCCAAGCGCGTCGATCCGCCGGGCACCTAGACCAGCGCGAGACGGCTAGGCGATCGCCACGGCAAGCCGGGCGGTGTCGCTGGCCGACCAGGCATCCGCAGCCGCGGTGACGGTCGCTTCGACATCGTTCGAGATCTCCGCCGCGGTGACCCACGGAAAGTTCTCGCTCAGCATGTCGCGAAGCTCGAGCGACGGCGATGCGAGCAGCGCGACGTTGATATGCAAGTGCGAGCGCGCGAGCAGATCGATCGCCTCGAGCGGCGTCGTCGGTGCGAGCGGCGTCATGCCGCGTGCGGTGAGGCTCGCGATCAGCGAGGCGCGCCGGGCACCCTGCTCGTCGACGACGAGGACCGGGCGTCGCTCGGCCGCGCGAATCGCAGCCTCGATCGCGGCCTCGATCGCGGCCTGGAGCTCGGGCTCGACGCGATCGAACTCGACCGCGATCCGCGTGTGTGCGGCGGTTCGCTCGACGCGCACGGTGCGCGCCGAGAGTGATCCACTCTCGAGCCCGAGTTTTAGCTCGAGCTCGAAATCAGGTGGATCGAACGAACCGCTCGCGAGCAACAGGGCTCCGCTCGCAGAGAGGTTTTCGATCGTCGCGTGAGTTCCCAAGAACACCGCGACTCCACGAATCGGCACTCGCATCGCTCGTCGACGATCCATCCGGTCCTCCCACTCAATTCGACCCGGGACGACCATAGATCGGTTGCACCACCTGCGATCACGAAATGTTTGGATAACCCGTCGACGCGGCGCGCCAAGTAAGCCTCAGTACGTCAGGAGTGCGTCGAGATGACTACGCTCCCAGCGCTTCGCTTCCGCGAACTGCGCGAACTGCGCCTCGTCTGCCATGAACTCCTTCGAGTGGAACTCGCGGCGACCGTTCTTGACCCGGATGTCGTGGACCTGATGGAGCATCTCGTGGAACACGATCCACGCGACGAAGAACCGAGGCACGAACTCGCGATCGAGCGACCGATGAATCCGGATGAGGCGGTCCTCGACGGCGTAGCTGCCCATCTTGATCGAGTTGCGACGGCGCGGCCGGCCATTCTTCTGCCCCCACGTGATCACCGCGTCGATCTTGTTCGCGAAGTACTTCGCGTTGAGCTCGTCATAGACCCGGCGAAGGTCGTGGAACTCGCCCGCGGTGTAGATCACCTGCGCGGGCTGGCGCCGCGCGCGACCGCGCACGTGGCCCGAGTTCCCATCGATGAAGTCGCCGAGGATGCCCGACGCTTCCGCGTCGTTCTCGGCGATGTAGTGCGCGAGTGCGCGCGTGATCACCGGATCGGCATCGGCGAACATGTGGTGGAGACGAACTTCGTAGCGACGCTCTTTGGGAACGCGGCGGACCGAGATCATCGTGTAGCGATTGTCGGTGAGCGTGACGGTGACGCGGCCTTTCGCCATGTGCGCGCGGATCCGCTGTTCGAGCGAATCCTGCGCGTCGGCGACTTCGGGAGCGACGCTCGCGCTCGAGCCCGATCGCTTGCGCCGGAGGGCGTCGCTGAGCGCCACAGCGTCGCTCGCGCTGTCGTCATCCCCGCGGGGTCCGCGAGGAACAACAGAACACGGACTGGCGACCGCTGGATGGGCGTTCATATCGGACGCGTGCCCTCTATCGGGGAGCGCTTGGTTCAACAGGGTTACTCCTCTTATTTAAGCAGGAAATGGAGGCTAGGCGTAGGACAGACGAATAGCGTTCGGGCGACAGCCCGCCGGATGGCGGCGAGTGCCCGTTGCTGGTTTCCCCTCTCCCCTCGACCACAAAAATGATAGGGCGCGGCTTGGTGCTGGATCAAATTCCTTACCGCCAAGATCGACCGAGAGAGATCGGATCTGATCGCAACTCCTTGGGAAAATTGGATGTAGGAGGGGATCTCACCCAGTTCGTATTTCACGCTAAGGTCGGCGTCCCTCGGAGGGATTTGAGATGAGCACGTTCCTGGCCCAACACACCCGCACTCACAGCTGTGGCGAGCTTCGCGCCTCCGACGTCGGTCAGATCGTCGTCTTGACCGGTTGGGTCCAGAGCTCGCGCGATCACGGCGGCTCGGTGTTCATCGACCTTCGCGATCGCGGCGGGATCGCGCAGCTGCGCTTCGATCAGGCCTTCAACGCGAAGGTGCTCGAGCAAGCGAGCGAGCTCCGCAACGAGTGGTGCATCGGCGTCGTCGGCGAGGTCCGCTCGCGCGGCACCGCGCTCGACAAGGCCGGCAAGGAGCGCAGCCTCGCGAACCCGAACTTGAAGACCGGCGAGGTCGAGGTGTGGGTCACCGAGCTCGAGGTGTTCTCGAAGAGCGAGACCCCGCCGTTCGCGATCGAAGACGGCATCGACACCAATGACTCGCTGCGCCTGAAGTATCGCTACCTCGATCTGCGTCGCCCGGAGATGCAGCGAAACCTCGCGATGCGCTCGCAGATCACGAGCACCACGCGCGACTACCTCGCGACCAACCGCTTCCTCGAGATCGAGACACCGTTCATGGTGAAGTACACGCCGGGTGGCGCGCGTAACTTCCTCGTGCCGTCGCGGCTCAACCCCGGCCAGTTCTACGCGCTCGCCGAGTCGCCGCAGATCTTCAAGCAGCTGCTGATGGTCGCGGGCTACGAGCGCTACTTCCAGATCGTGCGCTGCTTCCGCGACGAGGACCTGCGCAACGAGCGCCAGCCCGAGTTCACGCAGATCGATATCGAGATGTCGTTCGTCAACGAGCAGATCCTCCAGGACACGATGGAGGGCTTGATCGGCCGGCTGTGGAAGGACGTGCTCGGCATCGAGCTCGCGCTGCCGCTGCGCCGGATGACCTACGCCGAGGCGATGGACAAGTATGGCGTCGACAAGCCGGACCTCCGCTGCGACCTCGTGCTCGACGACGTGACCGCGCCGGCGAAGGCCTCGGGCTTCAAGATCTTCGAGGGAGCGATCGAGGCCGGCGGCATCGTGAAGTGCCTCCGTGTTCCAGGCCCCGCCGACAAGATGCCGCGCTCGCTGCTCGACACCCTGCCCGACTTTGCGAAGTCGTTTGGCGTCAAGGGTGTCGCGTGGGTACGCGTCCAGGAGGCCGGCGCGTGGACCGGCGGCTTGAAGGGCTTCAGCGATACCGCGCGCGCCGAGATCAATCAGATCACGGGGGCCCAGGCCGGCGACACCCTGCTGTTCGTCGCCGACAAGTACAAGGTCGCGAACACGTGCCTCGGCGCGATCCGCCTGCACATCGGCGAAAAGCTCGGCCTCGTCCGGAAGGGCGAGTGGCAGTTCATGTGGCTCACCGATCCACCACTGTTCGAGGTCAACGACGGCGAGATCGCGGCCTCGCACCACCCGTTCACCTCCCCACGCGTCGAGGACGCGCACCTCCTCGAGACCGCGCCCGAGCAGGTGCTCGCGCGCGCGTACGACCTGGTGCTCAACGGCGTCGAAGTCGGCGGTGGCTCGATTCGTATCCATCAATCCGAGCTCCAGGACCGCGCGTTTCAGGCGCTGAGGATCTCCGAGGAGGATCGTCGCGCGAAGTTCGGGTTCTTGCTCGACGCCTTCAAGTACGGCCCGCCGCCGCATGGCGGCATCGCGTTCGGGCTCGACCGCCTGGCGATGTTGATGACCGGCGCCGAGTTCATGCGCGACGTGATCGCGTTCCCGAAGACCCAGAAGGGCTCGGACTTGATGACCGAGTGCCCGACGCCTGTCTCGAAGAAGCAGCTCGACGAGCTGTTCATTCAGGTCAAGGCGGACTCGCCGACGAAGCTGTAGCCGGCGCGGGCTGGACGGGCTGGACCGGCTGGACCGGCCGGACTGGAATGGTGTCGTGCATCGGCCCGAGATCGAGGATCCGCCGGCCGGTCTCGGGATCGGTGATGAACATGTCGACGTAGCTGCGGTCGAACTGGATGTCGTTCCAGTTGTAGACGTAGCGCGCGTGGACGCTCGTCGCGAGCTGGTCGTCGATGCCGGTGAGCGTCACGATGATGTTGATGTTCTGCGCCCGGATCGATTCGGGGGTGCAGCCGAACAGCGAGCTCGTCTCGTCGATGTCGTGGGTCGCGAGGAACGACAGCGCGAACACCGGCGAGGTCGTGCGGCGCAGCCGCAAGTCGTAGACGCGGCGCATGAGATCGCCGTTCGCGAGCTGCTCGTCGCGCGTGACGTAGCAGTGGACCGTCGCCTCGAGGATCGCGGTCGTCCGCTCGTTCGCCATCCGGAACTGCAGAGCGCGCTTACCATCGTGCTCGGAGATCAACGCGATCTTCGCGAACAACACGCGCGCCGAGGGGGTCGAGAACCGCGAGAAGAACAAACCGGTGACGAGCGCGGTCAGGAGGATGCTGTAGAACGTCTCGACCGTGACGACCGTGTTCGCCAGCGTGTCCTCGGGCGCGAGGTAGCCGTAGCCGATCGTGCCCATGCTCTGGACGCTGAACCAGAAGCAATCCATGAAGCCGTGCGCGTTCGAGATGTGGCCGTGGCCGACGTACAAGATCGTCGCGAACACCACATTCGACAGCAGGAACACCGCCGCGAACAAGCCGAGCACGCGCGGCCAGGTCGTCGTGCGCAGGTAGTGATACGCATCGGTGGCGAACGTGCCCTTGCGCTGATTGCGACGCTCGATGATCGTGCGGCCACGCGCATCGAGCAGCTGCTGGGCGGGTCGAGCTTTTTCCACGCGCGGCTACTATGACGCCCAGCGTGGCGTGATGTCGAGATCGTGGCGGCCGCCGCGACGGATCACGGCGAGCTTGATCGGTCTCTCCGCGACGCGATCGCGCAGCGCTCGGTGGAGGACGTCGACATCGGTGATCGCTGTGCCGTCGAGGTCGACGATCAGATCGCCCTCGACGAGCCCCGCCCGCGCCGCCGGGCTGTCGCGATCCACGGATTGGACTTCGACCGCCGAGGCAGAGGACGTCAGGCCGTGGGCGTACGCGAGCCGGCGGTCGAGCGGCCGGCGCGCAGCCCCGATCCCGAGCCACGCGCGGCGCACGCGACCGTGCGCGAGCAACTGGCCGAGCACCCACGCCGCGGTCTCGACCGCGATCGCGAAGCCGAGGCCCTGCGAGCGCGCGATGATCGCGGTGTTGACCCCGATCACGCGGCTGCGTGCGTCGAGCAGCGGGCCGCCGGAGTTACCCGGGTTGAGCGGCGCGGTGTGCTGGATGACCCCGTCGATCAGGCGATTCGAGGTTCCGCGCAGCGACCTTCCTAGCGCGGAGACCACACCCGTCGACACCGTTGATTCGAAGCCGAGCGGGTTCCCGATCGCGACCGCGAGCTGGCCGACCTTGGGCGAGAGCGCACCGTCGACTGGCAGATATGCGGGGGTGCCAAGCGCGCTCGCGTCGACGCGAACGAGCGCGAGGTCGGTCGCCGGATCATCACCCACTACCTGTCCGACGAGAGTCTCGCCTGTCGAGGTCCGGACCCGGATCTCGGTCGCGCCCGCGACGACATGGCTGTTCGTCATGAGGTAGCCATCCGGGGTCACGATGAAGCCCGAGCCAGCCCCGCCACGTCCGCGCTTCGCCTTGATCGCGAGGCTGACCACCGCGGGACCCGCGGACTCGACGACGCCGATCACCGCTCGCGAGTACGCGTCCAGAGCGTCCTCCTCCGAGGTCGCTCGAACCACCCGCTCGAGCTCCGGCGCCGCCGACATTACGACCGGCTACCGATCGTGATCGTGAGGTCCTGAGTCTGACCTGCGCGCAGGATCGTGACTGCGACCTGCTGGTCGGCGCGCGCCGCGAGCGCATCGCGAAGCGATTCGGGGCCCGTGATCGGATCGCCATCGAGCGCGAGCAAGATATCGCCGAGCAACAGCCCGCTCTTGGTTCCGGCACCGTCCTCTTCGAGGCTCGCGAGCAGGGCACCTCGGTCGCGGCCGAGGGTCTGCGCGAGTGCGGCCGGCAAGGCGACCGGGTAGGCACCGACGCCGAGGTAGCCACGGCGAATCCCGCCGTGCGCGATCAGCTCCTCGACGACGCGGCGGAGGGTCACCGTCGGGACCGCGAGATCCGCGCCGCGGACCACGGTGCGCGTGTTGAGCCCGATCACCGCTCCGTCGGCATCGATCAATGGACCTCCCGCGAAGCCGCGTGGGATCTGGCGATCGGATTCGACGTAGCGATCGAGCCTGCCGCCACGGGGCGTTTCGACCGCCGGACCGAGCACGCCGATCGCGCGCAGCGAGGCGCGAGCAGTCCTCCCAGGCCGACCGATCGCGAACGCCAGGTTGCCGATCGCGAGCCCGTCGAGATCGCGGAAGGCGGCGGGAGTCAGCCCCCCGCCCGTGACCCGCAGGACCGCGATATCGGTCCCTGGATCGCGGCCGATGACCACGGCCTCGCGCTCGTCGAGGGTCCCATCCGGGAGCGGCAGGCCCACGGTCGTGTGGTCGGGCGTGTGGAAGCTCGAGGTCACGACGAGATCGTCCGACCAGACGATGCCGGTGCCCCCACCTCCCCCAGCGTGCCGGTGGTTGCGGCGCGCCACGTGGACGGTCGAGGCGGCGGCCGCAGCGACCGCCGCGGCGAGGGCTGAATCGAGGGCGCGGAAGATATCGGGTGTTGTCATGGGAAACTCCTTCTCTGAGTTTCAGCGTGCGCTTCTCCAAACACCTCGCATATCCGCCGTTCAGCCGGTTCTGAGCCCTTTTCTGGGCAGGTTTGTCGTCGAGAATCGAGGGTTTCGGGATCCGTCCTGCCCGTCCAGGGAGGGTTGACCCGTACGTCCGGCGTGGCCATGTTGTTCCTACTGGAGATTCGATGACCCGCAATCCACTACTCCCGCTGCGCTCTCTGAACGAGCCGATCCAGGTCGCGCTGCTGACCGATGATCCG
>JANXOP010000268.1 GCA_025357755.1 Kofleriaceae bacterium
GCTTCGAGCGCGACCACATATCGTGAGGCATCGTCCATCAACGCGTGTATCCGAAGCGGGCGCGTGGTGCTGCCGATGTGGAGCGCTGCGCCGTGACACACGTCGCCGTGAAATAAGGCCCCCGGATGGTCGGCCTGCCAGCGCAACCGCGTGTGCCCCTCCGGACGCACGCCGCGCGGCAGTCCGGCATCGCGAAACAGCCGGGCGACCGTGGTCTCCGAGACCGCGTCTTTCGGCAGCCGCCCATCGAGGACGAGCGTGCGCAGGATCAGCGGCACCGACGCACTCGGGTACTCGCGGCGAATGTCGAGCAGCAACGCGCGCTGCTCGGGCGTGAGCTCGCGACCGCGACCGCGATCCGAGCGCAGCTTCGGTTTGAGCGCGACGAGGCCCCCGGCTCGGTACAGATAGACCCAACGCTCCAACGTCGACGGTGCGATGCAACGCGTGAAGCGTGCACCCGGCATTCGAAATCGAACCTTGGCGAGCGCGCGCAGCGCCACGCGCAGCTCGCCGCGCTCGAACTCGCGATGTGCAAGCGCGCCGATGACTTCGGCGCGGAACAGGGCGATCGCCTCGGCATGATCGCGCGGGCGGAGTGAATCGTCAGACACAAGTTCTCCTGGGCCGCGGCGGGTAATGGGTGCCGGGCCGAGCGCGATCGGTGTCACGAGGCGTCACGCGCCCACTACGATCCAAGTGGGTGGGCCCGTCTTCTCCGACGAACACACCGCGATGGACATCACAACCGTGCGGTGGCTCCTGCACATGCTTGCGCCACGATCGGCGCGGTCCGTAGCGACGGTGGCGCGCGGCCGATCGCGATCTGCGCGACCCGCTGTGCGACCTCGCGCAACGTGAACACGGCCGCTGGCATGTCGACGAGTGCGCGTTGCGCGTGCGCCCAGCGGCGCAGGGTCGCCCACTCGGTTCCCCACGCCACGCTCGGAGACACGCAGATTCGCGCGCGTACTCGTGCCGGCGTGAGCGCCATGATCCCCCACAACGTCATCGCCATCGCGATCGCCGCGAGACTGTAGTGCCGCCGCGGTGCGACTCCACGCGGCACGACCAAGAGGACGGCGCCACACGTGCCGACGACGCAGCGATATCGTCGACACGAAACCCAGCCGTGGATCGGACCCGCGTCGGCGTCCGCCGGGCCAAATACCGCGCGGTCCCGTACTCCATGACCGTGCAGGCCAAGCCCGCCTCCGGTCGGCCTACTCGCGGCACCGCATCGCGGGCACCGCCCCGGACGCGCAGCCTCGGGTGATGGCGGCCGTGCAATCCAGGTCTTGACGTCGAGCGTGGGGTGAACGATGAGTGAAGTGCGCTGGATCGGCTTCGTCACAGGGTCCGACCCGGAGCACGACGTCGGCGGTGCTGGAACACCGTCGACGTCACCTTTTTCGGCGAGCACTGCGCTCAGATCCGGATAGTCGGATGACGCTTCTACATCAAGGAGCCGGATCCTGACCAGCCACTTACGGTGATGGCGATTGATCCGCCGACCATCAAACAGCCCGCCTCAAAACTACGCGTTCTCCATCGATGGAGATGCTCCCTAACACGTCCACCAAGACATGGACCTTCATCGTCGCGACTTTCGCGGCGACCTCTTCGGTTCTCGGCTCTCAAAGTGATGGCTGTACCACTGCGCACCCAACGGAACGCCTTGCTGACTTAGCTCCCTAACGCCTGGTAGGTCCGCCACACGCTTTGGGATCGAGTGGCCACTCGCGTCCTTGCGCATGATCCACACCTGCTTCGGATCGAGAGCGTCGACGAAGTACGGTAGGTGCGTCGTGACGAAGAGCTGTGTGGGAGCATCTTCGCTACGTGTGTGTGTCGAGAACTGTCGCGCAAGATGCTCGATCAACTCGATGTAGAGACCGTTCTCCGGTTCTTCGATGCCGATGAATGGTCGGGGTGCAGGGTCGGCAAGAAGGACGGCATACGCGAGCATTTTCAATGTCCCGTCAGACATGCTCTGTTGATAGAATGGATCCTGATATCCAGATTCGTTGAACTTTAGAAGCAGACGTTTGTCTTCGCTGACTTCAATTTTGAGTCCCTTAAGACCGGGGATGCTCTTTGTTACCTGCGCGACGATGCCCTTGAACTCGCTCTTGTAGGTCCGCTCAAAATACTGGAGCACATTCGCGATATTTGCACCTTCGCGGTCGAGCCATCGCTGCGCTCCTGCTGGCGGCTGAACACGCGCAGCGTTGGGAACAAAATAAGATAGGTACCACTGCTCGACGTACTCACGGAGACGAACGATACGAGGGTGTTCAGCTAGATTGCCGAGCGTCGTTAGACCGAGTCGGTTCAGGTCGACCAGTTTGATCGGAATGGCTTTGTCCTCACCCGAAACAAAATCGCCCTTCCAGGCTTTGCCCACACCGCGTGAAAGCTTCAGAAAGTAGTACGGCTTTCCACGCGTTTGATTCCTTCTCCGTTGCCTGAGGTTCTCTACGATCACAACAGGAACGCCTTTTCGAAGATCGACCTGAAAGTCGTAGACGATCGGGCGAGCAGCGTCGTCGTCTTCGAAAAAGAGTTCGAACGAGAGTGGCTCTGTCGAACCCTGAGTACGAAGCCGCTCAAAACCACCCCGATGGGGTTTGTCACACGCGGCTTCAACGCCTTCCAAGAGACAGTCTGCGATGAATCCAAACGCGTCCAGCAGCGAGGATTTCCCCGAACCATTGGGACCGATGAAGCATGCAAACCTAGGCAATGGATCGCCGCTGGCATAGGTAACCTGCCCGAGCGCTAGATTTTCAAACGACTTGAAATTCTGAATCCGTATTCCGAGAAGCCTGGACATGTCTAGCCCTACCTTCGCGTGATTTGGCGCCTCGAACATCATGACGCCGACGACGAAGCGTTCTTTTTCTTCCGCAATGCCATAGCTGAAGAAAGTGCTGGAAGCCAACGCTCAAGCTGGAACGTTTTCACAGCTCGTCGCTG
>JANXOP010000151.1 GCA_025357755.1 Kofleriaceae bacterium
TGGGCCGATCGCTCGGGCAAGGGCGCGACCGCGACCCGCGCCGCCCTCGCCGGGTATCGCCTCCGGACCGTGCGGATCGCGATGATGGGGCTCGCCGTCGCGACGACCGCTGCGTACGCGGCGTACACGCTCGACGCACACACGGTCGAGATGTTTCACACCGAGCGCCTCGTGCTGAGCACGCCGTTCGTCGCTCTTGGCATCCTCCGGTTCATCTGGCTCGCCCTGTGGCGACCCACGGACGAGTCTCCGACGGAGGCGATGCTCGGGGATCCGTGGTTCTTGCTCGATCTGGCCGCCGCAACGGCCACGGTCCTGTACATCATTTACGGTTAGGCGCTAAAACATCGGTAGGTGACTACCGACGAGCCCGCCATCTCGCGCCGCAAGGCCGACCACCTCGATGTCGCAGCGTCGGGTCGCGCCGAAGCGGTGCGGTCGACGATGCTCGAGCATGTCCATCTCGTGCATCAAGCGCTGCCCGAGCTCTCGGTCGCCGAGATCGAGCTGACGACCACGCTGGTGGGTCAGAGGCTCGCCGCACCGCTCGTGATCACAGGGATGACCGGGGGGACGGCCGAGGCCGCGCAGATCAATCGCGATCTCGCGCGCGCCGCGGCCGCACGCGGCATCGCGCTCGGGCTCGGCTCGCAGCGACCGATGGCCGAGCACCCGGAGCTGATCTCGACCTACCAGGTCCGCGCGGTCGCGCCCGACGTGATCCTGTTCGGGAACGTCGGCGCGGTCCAGGCCAAGGCGATGGGTGCGGCCGCGGTGATCGAGCTCGCGAAGCGGATCGAAGCGAATGCGATCTGCATCCACCTCAACACCGGCCAGGAGCTGATCCAGGAGCACGGCGATCGCGACTTTGGCGGCCTGGTCGCGACGATCCGCGCGCTCGTCAGCGCATCTCCCATCCCGGTGATCGTCAAGGAGACCGGCTGCGGTCTATCCTCGCAAGCGGCACGCGCGCTCCTCGGTGCGGGCGTGACGACGGTCGACGTCGCAGGTGCCGGCGGCACGAGCTGGGTGGCGGTCGAGGCGGTCCGCGCGGCGGACGGTAGCGCGGCGGCCGTACTGGGCACCGAGCTGTGGGATTGGGGCCTCCCGACCGCGGTCTCGGTCGTCGCGTGCGCACGCGCCGGGCTCGCCACGATCGCCTCGGGCGGCCTCCGCACCGGCTACGATGTCGCGCGCGCGATCGCGCTCGGCGCCACGGCCGGCGGCATGGCGGTGCCGATGCTCCGCGCACAACGCGCTGGCGGTGAAGCGGCCGTGCTCGAAGCGATCGACCGCGTGATCGAAGCTGTCCGTGCGGTGTGCTTGCTGACCGGCAGCCGCACGCCACGCGATCTGCAACGCGCGCCTCGTCATCTCGGCAGTGCGCTCGCGACGTTCCTCGCGGACCTGGAGCTCGCGGAGGTAAGATGAGCTTTCACGGCCTCGGCAAGATCATCCTGCTCGGCGAACACGCGGTGGTCTACGGTTACCCCGCGCTCGCGGCGGCGCTCGACCGCGGCGTCCGCGTCGCGGCGGTCCCGACACCCGCGGGTGGCGCGTTGCGCGTCGATATTCCTTCGTGGAATCTCCGGATCACCGCCGACGACGATCATCCGCTCGCGGTCGCGCTCTGTGCGATCGCGGACAAGCTCGACATCGGCCGTCCCCCGCTCACGCTCGTCGGCGAGGCGCAGATTCCGGCGGGCGCAGGGCTCGGCGCCTCGGCCGCGTTCGCCGTCGCGATCTCGCGCGCCCTGATCGATTTTCGCGATCGCAAGATCGCCGCCGCAGGTGGCTCCGCGATGCCGGCGACGCTCGGCGAAGTGACCTCCGCGGCGAATGCGAGCGAAGCGCTGATCCATGGCAAGGCCTCGGGCGTCGATGTCGCGCTCGCCTCGAACGGTGGCATCGGCGTGTTTCGCAAGGCCAGCGGCCTGCGCCCGATCAAGGCCGAGCTCCGCGTGCTGATCGGGCCTTCGGGTGCGAGCCGTTCGACCTCGACGATGGTCGAGCGCGTGACCCGCGCCTGTTCGAACAATGCCGATGACCCGCGGCTCGCCGAGCTCGGCTCGCTGACCGATCACGGCACGAACGCACTGCTCGGCGGTGATCACGTCGGCCTGGGCACCTCGATGGATCGCGCGCATGCCCTGCTCGCCGAGCTCGGGGTCTCGACGCCGCTGCTCGACGGCTTGTGCGAAGCCGCCCGCCGTGCCGGTGCGTACGGCGCCAAGCTCACGGGCGCCGGCGGCGGGGGGGCGATCATCGCGATCGCGCCGCGCGAAAAGGAGAGTGACGTCCTCGCCGCGTGGCGTGCGGCGAAGGTCGATGGCTTCGTTGCGAAAGTCGGTGGCTGATGTCTGAACGGTTCCTGGTTGGTTATGCGATCGATCTCGCGAAGCTCCGGGCGATGCTCGGCACGCCGAAGCTCTCCCCCAAGGTGATTCGCGCGAAGGCGAAGAAGGCGAACGTCGGCGATATCGACATGACGCTCGGCGACGGCAGCATCAAGGATGGGAAGCCGCTGGTGGACGCCGCCCTCACCCAGCTCGCGACGAACAAGCTCGTCAAGGATGATGTCTACGACCTCGTGCGCGCGAGCCAGCTCGTGCTCGACGCGTACGGCAAGGCGCTCGGCGTCATCGAGGTGCCGAACATCGACAGCGACTCGTTCGGGCTGATGAATCCCGTGTTCAAGGCGCTCAAGATGCCCACGCTCGCGAAGCTGTACGGCCGCTCGCCGCTCGCGTTCCCGTTCAAGAAGGTGGAAGCACCCGACTGGCCGGTGACCATGGCGATCGAAGGCGCGGCGCTCGCAGCATGCGCGAAGGAGCTTGCGACGCCGTGGAAGAAGAGCGTCGCCGGACTCGCCGACAAGATCTTCATCGACAAGCAGTACGGCACGTCGCCCGAAGCGATCGGTTATCAGAAGGCAGAGCTCGTGCCGGTGCTCGCGCAGCTGGCGAAGTGGACGGCGGCGGCAGCGAAGGCGAAGCTGGCGTTGGTCCTGTACCTCGACGGCGATCAGTGACGTCATGACCTCAGCGACGACAGCTAGCGCGAGAGCGTGCGCCAACATCGCGCTCGTCAAGTACTGGGGCAAGCGCTCCGGCCCTGGCAACCTGCCCGCCGAAGGCTCGCTCTCGCTCACCCTCGCCGCGCTCGTCACCGAGACCACGGTCACGTTCGATCCTGCGCTCGCGGTCGACGAGCTCGTGCTCGATGGCGAGCCGGCGAATGCCGTGCGGACGACCGAATTTCTCGAGCTCGTACGCTCGCTCGGCGGCTCGCAGGCGCGCGCGCGCGTCGTCACGCACAACAAGTTTCCCACCGCCTCGGGCCTGGCTTCCTCGGCGAGTGGCTTCGCCGCGCTCGCGGTCGCGGCGACCCGTGCCGCGGGTGTCACGATCGATCCGCGCGCGCTCACCCGCCTCGCGCGCAAGGGCTCGGGCTCCGCCGCGCGCTCGATCTTCGGAGGGTTCGTGCGCATGCATGCCGGCGATCGTGACGAGGATGCGTTCGCCGAGCCGATCACCTCGCCGCTGCTCGACCGCGTGCGCATGGTGATAGCGATCGTCGGCGGAGGCGCGCCAAAATTGCACGGTTCGCGCGACGCGATGGATCACACCGCCGAGACCTCGCCGCTGTACCAGGCGTGGCTCGCGACCGTGCCACCGGATCTCGCGACCGCCGAGGCCGCGCTCGCTGCGGGCGATCTAGAACAGCTCGGCACGGTCGCCGAAGCCAACGCGCTCGCGATGCACGCGACCACGATGGCGGCGCGGCCCGCGGTGATCTACTGGCAGCCAGCAACCCTCGCCCTGCTCGCCGCGGTCCGCACGCTGCGCGGCAACGGGCGTGCAGCCTGGGCGACGATCGATGGCGGCCCGCACGTCAAGGTGCTGACCAACGTCGAGGATGCCGATCACGTGGCGCGCGCACTCGCGGGTGTCGAAGGTGTGACCGCGACTACCGTGAGCATGCCGGGCGCCGGCGCAGAGGTGATTTCATGAAGGCCACGGCACCTGGAAAGCTGATCCTCACCGGCGAGTACGCCGTGCTCGATGGCGCGCCCGCGCTCGTCGTCGCGGTCAATCGTCGGGTCACCGCGAGCCGGCACACCGGCCCGCGCGGCTCGTCGCCGTTCCTCGTCGCCGTCGCCGAAGAGATCGCGCGGACCTACGGCGTCGACGCGCCGGAAGCGCGCGCCGCGATGGAGATCGTCGTCGATAGCTCGAGCTTCTTTCTCGGCAACACCAAGCTCGGCCTCGGCTCGTCGGCCGCGGTGACGGTCGCCGCGACCGCCTTGGCCCTCACGATCACGCGCGAGGTACCGGTGATCGATCGCGCAGCCGTGCTCGCGATCGCCTCGGCCGCCCACGGCACCGCGCAGAGCTCGCGGCCACGACCCTCGAGCGCGGACCTCACGGGGGTGCGGCAGCAACGCGCGATGTCGTACAGCGATCTGTCGGCACAGGTGCTGGCTGCGACGACCGCGGGGGTTCACACCGCGGGTGGCCCACCAAGCGCGAAGATCCGCGGCTCCGGTGCGGATATCGCGGCCGCGGTCCACGGCGGCGTGATCATGTTCGAGACCGGGAACGTCACGCGGCTCGTGTGGCCCGAGGGCCTCGTGTTGATCCCGTTCTTCACCGGCGCCGCCGCCGATACCGCGGAGCTCGTCATCCGCGTGGCTACCGCGCGGGAGGCGAATCGCGCCGCCGTCGAGGCGGCCCTGGCGGCGATCGCGGCGGCGTCGCGCGCCGCATGTCAGGCCAGTGCGGTCCAACAGCCCGAGATCGCCGCGAACGCGCTGCTGGCGGCACTCAAGCTCGCGGGCGCGGCGACCGATCGGCTCGCCACCGCGACCGAGCTTCCCCTCGTTCCAGCCTGTGTGAGCGCGGCTCGCCAGGCGATGGCAGCCCTGGGAGGCACGGCCAAGACGACAGGTGCGGGAGGGGGCGACATCGCGATCGCCGTGCTTCCAGCCCCTTCGAACCCCGGCAAGCTCAAGGAACATGTAACGAATGCCGAGCGTTTGCTCATCGAAGCGGGGTGCCAGCCATTAGGCCTCAGCGTCGATACGACCGGCGTGGACTTGCAGCCCTCCGGGCAGTAAAAAGGGCTCCGTGACCTCCCGCCTCCCCGGGTTCTACCGACTCCCGATCGCGGAGCGCCGGAAGCGGCTTGCCGAGCTCGCGGATGACAAGATCAACGTGTTCTCGTTCAAGGCGATCGACGCCGGCGGCCTGACGCTCGAGGCCGCCGACGGCATGATCGAGAACGTGATCGGCACGTACGCGCTGCCGTTCGCCGTCGCCGTGAACTTCGTGATCGACGGCATCGAGGCGCTCGTGCCGATGGCGGTCGAAGAGCCCTCGATCGTCGCCGCGGCCTCGAATGCGGCCCGGATGGCGCGGCCCGCGGGCTTCTTCTCGACGATGTCCGCGCCGGTGATGATCGGCCAGATCCAGATCACCCATGTCGCCGATGTCGATGCGGCGATGATCGCGCTCGCTGATGCGACGCCCGCGCTGCTCGCGGATGCGCGCCGGCTCGTGCCACGGCTCGCCGAGCGAGGTGGCGGTCCGGTCGCGCTCGAGCCGCGGTTACTCGCGCGCTCGGGTCCCGATGGCGCGATGATCGTGGTCCATCTCCACGTCGATTGCCGCGACGCGATGGGCGCGAACCTCGTGAACACGCTGTGCGAGGCCCTCGCCGAGCAGGTCGCGAGGGTCGCGGGTGGCCGCGCCGGGCTGCGCATCCTCACGAACCTCACCGACGGTCGCACGGTCACGACGCGCGTCTTGATCCCGGATGCGAACCTCGGAGATGAGGGCAACGGCGCCGAGATCAAAGAAGCGATCGTGGCGGCGTCGCGGTTCGCCGAGCTCGATCCGTATCGCGCCGCGACCCACAACAAAGGCATCATGAACGGCGTCGATGCCGTGCTCGTCGCGACCGGCCAGGACTGGCGCGCGGTCGAAGCCGGTGCGCACGCCTACGCGGCACGCAGCGGCGCGTACCGCCCGCTCGCGGTGTGGCGCTCGACCCCCGAAGGGCTCGCCGGCGAGCTCGTGATGCCGCTCGCGGTCGGTACGGTTGGTGGTGCGCTGCACAACCATCCCGCGGCGCGACTCGCGCTCGAGCTCGCGGGCGTCGGCCACGCCGATCGGCTCGCGGCGCTCGCAGGCGCGGCCGGTCTGGCGACGAACCTCGCAGCGCTGCGGGCGCTCGCGACCGAAGGGATCCAGCGCGGTCACATGGCGCTCCATGCGCGTGGGCTCGCGCGCGCGGCGGGTGCGACCGGCGAGCTCGTCGAGCTCGTCGCGGCCGAGCTCGCGGCGTGTGGAGATGTGAAGCTCGAACGTGCACGAGAAGTCCTCGCGCGCCTCGGCGAACGTAAGGAGTCCAAATGATCACGCGCCTCGGTGTTGTTCGTTCTCCTGCCCTCGCGGTTCCCCTCCCGGCCACGCTCGAGCTCGAGGCTTGCTATCGCTACTGCGAGGCGCTCGTCCACGCGCGCCATCACAACTATCCGGTCGGCTCGATGTTCGCGCGCTCGGAGCTGCGCAAGCACATCTTCGCGCTGTTCGCGTTCGCGCGCGTCGCCGATGATTTCGCCGACGAGCGTGCGTTCGAGGGCCGCCGCGCACGCGAGCTCGACCGCTGGGAGGAGCAGCTCGTCGATGCCTATCGCGGTCGCGCCGAGCACCCGGTGTTCGTCGCGCTCGCCGATACCGCCGATCGCTTCGCGCTGCCGATCACCGAGTTCGTCGAGCTCCTCTCGGGCTTTCGCACCGACCTCGAGCGCCGGCGCTACGCGACATTCGACGAGCTCCGCGCGTATACCCGGCAATCGGCCGAGCCGGTCGGTCGCCTGTTGCTCTACATCGGCGGCTATCGCGCGCCGGAGCTCCACGCGTTCGCAGACGACCTGTCGAGCGCGGTCGCGGTCGCACGGTTGATCCAGGACGTGCCCGCCGACTGGGCGCGCGGCCGCGTCTACCTCCCGGCCGAGGACCTCCGGCATTTCGGCGTGACCGAGGCCGACATCGCATCGCGCCGGGTCTCGCCTGCAATCGGCAACCTGGTCCGCTACGAAGTGGCTCGCACGCGCGCGTTGTTCGAGCGCGCGAGGCCGCTCGTCGATGTCGTCGGCGCGGATCTCGCCATGGAGCTCGCACTCACGTGGCACGGCGGGATGCGCATCCTCGACAAGATCGAAGCGATGGGCGAGCGCTTGTTCGCGCAACGCCCGCACTTGAACACCGCCGACAAGGCGATCGTCTTGATGCGCGCACTCGCGTGGCGTGGCGAGACGCTCCCGCCGCGCACGCTGCACCTCGCACAGCGACTCGTTACGCGGCCGCGTTGATCTGATCGACCAGATCGAACTCGTGCGCGGAGACCTGCGCGATGTTCAAGCACAGCGGCACGCCGACGAATTGCAGCCCGACCTTGTAGTCGTCGCCATCGTCCTTGAGCCACTTGCCGATCGCACGGAAGCGGTAGCTCTGGTCGCCGACATTGATCACGAGCTCGATCAGCTCGCCCTGCGCGACGAACGGTGCGCCGCGACAGATCAGGCCACCGGGCCCGAGCTCGACGATCTCGACCCGGTCGTTGATCCGGTCGCCGCGCAAGATGCCGACGAGCGCGACCGGGATGCGCTTGTAGCGACGTCCGCTTTTGCCACCATCACGGACGAGAGCGTGCTCGATCTCGGAGACCGCCTGGATCTCGTCCCAGTCGAGCCCACACCCGAGCTCGCACTTCCCCATGAGAGTGCGATATCGAAAGATTGTCTCGACCACCACGAGGCTTGAATTAGCAGGGGCCGTGCCACGTGGGCGGCCCTGGAAAAACCGGCTAATCGGCTGAAACTCGATGGTGACGGCGTGCGCCGGATGCTGCACCTGCCGGGTGTGTCGTCACCAGGCTGCGGGAGCGTCGCCCTGTCGCCACATGTCTCGACACGGTGCGTAAGACCGGACAGGACCAAGTAGTGGTACGCAGAGCGTCCGTGGATCTGTTCAGCCAGAGCGCTCGCAAACGCCATGTCGGCGAACCTCTCGCCGAGCGGATGCGGCCGCGAACGATCGCCGAGCTCGTCGGCCAAGTTCACCTCCTGGCGCCCGGACGCATCCTGTCGAACCTCGCGCCCGGACGTACGATTCCATCGCTCATCCTGTGGGGGCCACCGGGCAGCGGCAAGACCACGCTCGCGCGCTTGCTCGGCGCTGCGCTCACGTCCGAGCTCGTGTCGCTCTCGGCCGTCGATGCGGGTGTCAAAGAAGTCCGAGAGGCCGTCGCCAAGGCGGCCGAGCGTCGCGACCAGTTCAGCACACGCACGCTCCTGTTCATCGACGAGATCCATCGGTTCTCGAAGACCCAACAAGATGCGCTGCTGCCGCATGTCGAGTCCGGCACCGTCACGCTGGTCGGTGCGACGACCGAGAACCCGAGCTTCGGGGTGGTCGCCGCGCTGTTGTCGCGCTGTCGCGTGGTGCGGCTCGAGGCGCTGAGCGAGACCGAGCTCGCCGAGCTCGTGAGCCGCGCGGTCGTCGATCGCGAGCGCGGGCTCGGCACGATGGATGTCGCGATCGATGACGCGACCGTCGCGCAGATCGTCGCCGCAGCCGCGGGCGATGCGCGCCGGTTGTACTCGGTGCTCGACGTGGCGGCGGATCTCGCGCGCCGCGCAACTCCAGCGGGCACCGCGCACATCACCGTCGAGCACGTCGCCGAGGCCGCGCAGGGCAAGAGCCTGATGTACGACAAGGCCGGCGACGAGCACTACGGCGTGGTCTCGGCGTTCATCAAGAGCATGCGCGGTTCGGACCCCGATGCCGCGGTGTACTGGATGACGCGCATGCTCGAGGCGGGTGAAGACCTGCGCTTCGTCTTGCGCCGGATGGTGATCTTCGCGAGCGAGGATGTCGGTAACGCGGATCCGCAAGCGCTCGTCGTCGCGACCGCGGCGCTCGCGGCGTGCGAGCTCGTCGGCTTGCCCGAGGGCGTGTTGCCGCTCACCCAGGCCGTCACGTACCTCGCGCTCGCGCCTAAATCGAATCGCGCGATCGTCACGTATACCGCCGCCCGCGCGCTGGTGCGCGAGCACGGTGCGCTCCCCGTGCCACCGAAGCTGCGCCCCGAGAGCGTCGCGGGTCGAGCGCTCGGCCATGGCCAGGGCTACAAGTATCCTCACGACTTCGAGGGCAACTACGTCGCGGAGGACTATCTGCCGGAGAAGCTCGTCGGCACCAAGCTCTACGAGCCTTCCGCCTCGGGCTACGAAGCCGAGCACCGGCGCCGGCTCGCCGAGATCGCGGCACGCAAGAAGCAGTAAGCTCGAAGCGTGAGCTGGTGGTCTAGCCTGCGTGGGCCGGAGGTCCGCAGCGATGTCGCGCCCGGACTCGCGCGCGTCGCGCTCGATCGCATGCGCGTGTTCGGTCCGATCCAGGTGGTCGGCATCCTGACCGCGCTGTTGCTGTCGATTCCCGTCGGCATCTCGTTGCCGCTCGGCGTGGTGATCGCCAACCTGCTCGTGACCGCTGTCACGGTCGTGTTGTCGATCCAGCTCCATCGCGATCGGGTCGCGTGGCAGCACGCCCATGCGGTCGGCGCGCTGATCTGGCTCGTCGCGCCGACCAGCACGCTGTCGTCTTACGTCGTGACCGGCCAGGCCACGCTCGCGCTGCCCTTGATGATCGGCATCGCGACCGCAGCGCTCCAAGTCTCCACTGCCTGGACCCTCGCGACGACGCTACCGATGCTCGCGATCAGCATTCCGCTGGCGCTCCAGACCGGCGGCCTCCCGATCTATCCGCTCGCGCTTGTCGGAATCTGGATCGTCACGATGACGATGCAGATCGGCCTGCGCCGCGCGCTCGTGCGTGCGGAGACGCATCGAATCGATATCGAGGCGACCGCGCGTGCGCTCGCGCACGAGCTCGACGAACGTCGCCGCGCCGAAGACGAGAAGGAGCGGCTGCGCGATCAGTTCGTCCACGCACAGCGCATGGATGCAGTCGGCACGCTCGCGGCCGGGCTCGCGCACGATATGAACAACATCCTCGGCGGCATCCTCGCGTATGCCGAGGTGCTCCACGCCGAGGCGATCGTGCCCGCCGTGCGCGAGGACCTCGCGCGGATTCGCCAGGAGGCCGAGCGCGGCGCCGCGCTCACGCGCAGCTTGCTCGCGTTCTCGCGCCGCGGCCAGTATCGCAAGCGCACGCTGCTCCTCCACTCCGTGCTCGACGAGATGATGCCACTACTCGCGCGCACGCTCGGCCGGGGCATCACCTCCCATCGTGTGGATGGACCTCCGACGATCATCGAAGGAGACAGCGCGCAGCTCGGGCAGGTGGTGTTGAACCTGTGCTTGAACGCGAGCGACGCGATGGACGGCAGCGGCACGCTCACGCTCGAGACCGACGAGATCGACGTGATCGATCATCCGAGGCTCGCCGCGGGCCGCTACGCGAAGCTCGCGATCACCGACACCGGTAGCGGCATGGATACCGAGACCCGACGTCGTGCATTCGAGCCGTTCTTCACCACCAAGCCGGTCGGCAAAGGCACCGGCCTCGGGCTCGCGATGGTGTTCGGCGCGGTCGAGGCGCACGGCGGCACGATCGAGATCGAGAGCGAGGTCGGCAAGGGCACCTCGATCGTGATCCTCTTGCCGGCGACCGAGGCGAACCCTGCCTTGCCTGGTCGAGAGGAGCCCCCGGCACGACACGCGCGCGGCGTCGTCCTCGTGGTCGACGACGAACCGATCGTGCGCACCGCGACGGCGCGGCTCGTCAGGCAGCTCGGGATGAACACCTTGACCGCGAACGATGGAGACGAAGCGATCGCGCTCTATCGCGAGCGCGGCAGCGAGATCGAGCTCGTGCTACTCGACATGGTCATGCCCCGAGTGCCGGGCCCGGCATGCTATCGCGGGCTCCGCGAGCTCGGCTCGGTGCCAGTGCTGCTGGTCTCGGGCTACGCGAGTGACGCCGCGACCCAGGCGCTCCTCGATGAAGGGGCGGTGGGCTTTCTGGAGAAGCCGTACACGTCGGAGCAGCTGCGCGCCGAGCTCGACCGAATCCTCGGGCGAGCGTGACTACGCGAGCCGGATCCAGCGAGCCTTGGCAGACTCGAGCTTGCCGCCGAAGGTCGGTGGAAAGTGGCGCGCGACATACGCGAACGCCTGTTGGATCAGCTCGCCGTCGATGTCCTTCGGCACTTCCATGTTCTGGTCGTGCGGGTCGGGTTTGATCCCGAGCCGGACCACTTCGGTCAGCCGAAGCACGTGGAGGCGGTTGACGAACAACGCGTGGGCGAGGCCGAGGAACAGCTCTTCAATGACAGGGTCCATAGCGGCCATACGAGCCACCGTAGCTATCACATCTTGGTCACCGCCGGGAGCCCGGAGAAGCGGCCATCCGGCAGGATCTCGTAACCCTGCACGTCGACGTTGCTAAGCACGACGTTGTCCTCGTGCCAGAGCGGAATAACCGGGAGATCACGGGCTACTAGCCGCTGGGCCTCGGCGTACAAGGCTCGGCGTTTTTCGCGGTCGGGCTCGGCCCTGCCCGCGGCGGTGACCTGGTCGAGCTCGGGATTGCGGTAGTGCCACCGGTTCTGAGCGTCGCGGTCGGCGTCGCTCGGGATCCGCGAGGAGTGGAAGTACGCGAAGTAGAAATCGGGCTCGGTGATCGGCGTGGTCTGCATCGTCGCGAGCTGGTAGTTGCCCTGCTTGATGTCGGCGAAGAACGTCGCGAACTCGAACGGACGAACCTCGACGGCGATGCCGACCTCGGCGAGCTGCGCAGCGAGCACGTGGGCGATCGCCGTACGAAACGCATCCGCGCTGGTCTTGTAGGTCAGCCGCATGCGCACGCCGTCGGGGCCGGCGGGATAGCCGGCGCGATCGAGCAAGGCACGCGCGCGTGGCAGGTCGCGATCCCAGTGCGCGACGTCGCCGTTGTAGGCCCAGTGCGTGGGCGGCAAGAGGCCGGTCGCGAGCACGGCGCGATCGGCGAACCGCGCGTGCACGATCGCGGGCCGATCGAGCGCGAGCGCGATCGCCTCGCGCACCCGGAGGTCGCGCAGGATCGGATCGTCGTTGTTGAGCAGCATGTACGTGAGCAACAGGCTGGGCGCCGAGGCGACC
>JANXOP010000371.1 GCA_025357755.1 Kofleriaceae bacterium
GGGCGCCGAAACTACCTCCGCAGCAGCTCGATCCCGATCCGTTGCGCCGAACCGGTCGGCCGATCGGCATTGGCGCTAGGCTGCACCGCGGATGGCGCTGCTCGAGATCAAGGGACTCGTGACCGAGTTCCGCACCGAGCGCGGTACGGTCCGCGCGGTCGATGGCGTGTCGTTCGAGATTCCAGCCCGGGGCACGCTCGGCGTCGTCGGCGAATCGGGCTGCGGCAAATCGGTGACCGCGCTCTCGATCATGCGGCTGGTCGCTGCGCCGGGGCGGATCGCAGCCGGCGAGATCGTCTACGGTGACCGCGATCTCCTGAAGCTCTCGCCCGAGGAGATGCGCGCGATCCGCGGCAACCGGATCGCGATGATCTTTCAGGAGCCGATGACCGCGCTCAACCCCGTGCTCGCGGTCGGTGATCAGGTCGGCGAAGCGGTGCGCGTGCATCAGCACAAGTCCAAGGCCGAAGCGCGCGAGCTCGCGATCGAGATGTTCGAGCGTGTCGGGATTCCCTCGGCGCGCGATCGCGTCGATGCGTTCCCCCATCAGCTGTCGGGCGGCATGCGCCAGCGCGTGATGATCGCGATGGCCCTCGCGTGCAAACCGGATCTCCTGATCGCGGACGAGCCGACGACCGCGCTCGACGTGACGATCCAGGCGCAGATCCTCGACCTGCTAGAAGCTCTCCAGCGAGAGCTCGGTATGAGCATCTTGCTGATCACGCACGACCTCGGTGTCGTCGCGGAGACGTGTCAGGACGTGATCGTGATGTACGCGGGGCGGATCGTCGAACGTGCGCCGACCGCGCAGCTGTTCGCGAGACCGCGTCATCCCTACACCGTGGGTCTGTTGCGCTCGGTCCCGAGCCTGGGCGGCGGCGATGGTCGTTTACGCGAGATTCCCGGCATGGTGCCATCGCTGCACGAGCTGCCGGTCGGCTGTAAATTCCAGGACCGTTGCGAGGCGGTCCAGCCGCGATGCCGGGACAGCGAACCGCCTCTCGTCACGCTCGGCGCATCGCAGGTCCGCTGCTATTTTCCGAGCGGTGGCGCGTGACCGCGCTCGTCGAGCTCGCCGGGCTGACGAAGCACTTTCCCGCGAAGCTCGCGTGGCCGAAGCAGCCCGGCTTTCATCCGTGGCACGCGATCACACGGCGCAGCGCCGTGGTCCAGGCCGTCACCGAGGTCTCGCTCGAGATCGTCGAAGGCGAGACGCTCGGGCTTGTCGGTGAATCCGGATCCGGAAAGTCGACGCTCGGGCGCACCTTGTTGCGGCTCGAGGATCCGACCGCTGGATCGATCACGTTCGCGGGCACGCCGATCACCGCGCTCGGACAGCGGGCGCTGCGGCCGCTGCGCAAGCAGATGCAGATGATCTTCCAGGATCCGTACGCGTCGCTCGATCCGCGGATGACGATCGGCGCGGCGATCGCGGAGCCGCTCGAGATCCATCGGCTCGGCACGCCGCGCGAGCAGGTCCAAAAGGTGCGCGAGCTGCTCGCGAAGGTCGGCCTCCGCGAGGAGAGCTCGCAGCGATACCCGCACGAGCTCTCGGGCGGCCAGCGCCAGCGTGTCGGCATCGCACGCGCGCTGGCGGTCGGCCCGAAGTTCATCGTGTGTGACGAACCGATCAGCGCGCTCGATGTCTCGATCCAGGCGCAGATCGTGAACTTGCTCCAAGACCTCCAGGCGACGGAGGCCCTGACCTACTTGTTCATCTCGCACGACCTCCAGATCGTGGAGCACATCTGCGATCGCGTCGCAGTTATGTATCTGGGTCGGATCGTCGAGCTCGCGCAGGCGCCGGAGTTGTATCGCGCGCCGCAACACCCCTACACCCAGGCGCTGCTCACTGCCGTCCCGCGCCTCGGAGCGGCCAAACGCACGCGGGTCGTGCTCCAGGGGGATGTGCCGAGCCCGATCGATCCGCCCTCGGGATGCGCGTTCCACCCACGTTGCCCCGTCAAGGGCAAACCAAAGGCGTGCTTCGAGCAGATCCCAACGCTCCGCGTGCTCGGGAACGGCACTCGCGCTGCGTGTCACGTCGCGGCTTGAGTTAGACTGATAGCGTCCATGCAGTCGCGCTCCGGGGAGCTGGCGATGCGACCGCTTCCAGCGGTGTTGCTCGATCTTCATGAAGATCTTGCGACCGGAAAGCTGCAGCTCCGGCGTGGTCGCGTCTCGAAGGTCGTTGACCTCGTCAATGGCAACCCGGTCAGTGCGGCGTCGACCCCGCGCGATGAAACGCTCGGGCACTTTCTCGTCTCGAGCGGGGTGATCAGCGAGCACCAGCATCATCAAGCGGTGCAGCGTGCCGCGACGCTCGGCGGCAAGCTCGGCGAGGCGCTCGTCGCGCTGCAATATCTCGGCGTCGAGCAATTGATCGAGCAACTCGGCAGGCAAGCGCGACACAAGCTCGTGCAGGCGCTGCGCTGGCCGCAGGGCGCGTGGCGGTTCGACGATGCGGAGGTCGCGGTCGAAGGCATGCAGCTGCGGATGTTGGATATCGTGCTCGGTGGGCTCGTCGAGACGGCGAGCGAAGATCTGTCGCGGCTCTCGCGCCTCGACGGGATGAGCTTCGAGCTGACCGAGCGCGGCAAGCACCTTCGCCACGAGCTCAAGAAGCTGATGGGCGAGCGCCCGTTTGCCGCGCTCAGCGCCGGTGCTCCGATCAGCGAGATCGAGAAGGCGCACGGCGATCGGGTGCAAGCGCGTACAGCGGTCGATTGCTTGCTGTTGTGCGATGCGATCGTGACCAAGCAAGTCGCGATCGGGCTCGGTGTTCGGCCCGCACGCGCGGCCTCGGTCAACTTCGAGATCCTGCCGCCAGTCGCTGCCGACGACGCGAACCTGTACGACATGCTGTTCGACGACGAGGAGGGCACGCAGACCAAGGCGACGCCCGGCGCCACGCCTCTCGAAGTCACGGAGGGCGACGCCGAGGACTCCGGCGTGATCGAGCTCGCCGAGGTGAGCGCGCAGCAAGAACATGTCGCCTCGACGCGTACCGCGATCAGCGCGGAGCATCAGCGCTTACGCGGCGCCGATCATTACGCCGCCCTGCTCGTCGATCGCGATGCGAGCACCGATGACATCGCGGACTCGTATCAGATCAAGCTCGCGCTGTTCGAGCGGCTCGCGAACACGATCATCGACGCGCGCGACAAGGAGAAGGTCGCCGAGATTCGAGCCGCGTACGCCTCCGCACATGCCGCGCTCACCGATCCGCGCAAGCGCTCGGCCTACGATCGCGAGCTCGCCGGTGGCGAGCTCGTACAGGTCGCGCCGGCGCTCGACACCGAGCTCCAGTTCAAGCTCGCCGAAGATGCGATAGGCAAGAAGGAGTGGCCGCGCGCGATCGGCCTCCTGAAGACCGTGATCGCGCGCTCGCCGACCGAAGCCGACTACCATGCCGCGCTCGGCTGGGCGCTGTGGAACGCGGCGCCGGCGGCGCAACGGGCCGAGGCCGCGGATGCCGCGCGGGGCTATCTCAACCAGGCCCTATCGATCAATCCGGATCACGCGGCGTCGCACGACTACAAGGGGCGCGTCGATGCCGCGTTGCGCACCGACGATGCGGGTGCGCTCTTTCATCTCGAGCGCGCGATCGATCTCGATCCCACGCGCACCGATGCGATCGCGACGATCGAGACGCTCCTGGTCGCGACCGGCGAGTTGCGCCGGCTCGAGCGCGTGATCAAGCGCGTGTTGTTCCGGCTGCGCGGCAAGGGTGGCGTGCCCGAGGCCTCGGCGTGGTTGCGGCTCGCGAAGGTCTACCTCGATCACCTCGACGATCAGGCGGGCGCGACGGCCGCGATCAACAACGCGAAGCGGCTCGCGCCAAACCATCCGGACCTCGCCGCACTCGCGGGCCGCGCGGTCAAACGCGATACCGGCGATCCGATGCGCGCGGGCTGGCGCGAGGCGCTTCACAACACCCAGTCCGGGGCTGCGCTCGTACGCAACACCGTCGCGGCGGGCCACGGCGACGCCGCCTTTCTCGCCGCGGCCACGATGGTCGCGCTCGGGACCTCGGACGCCGGCATGACCGAGCTCTACGAGCAGCATCGCGTGCGCGAATCGCGGCTGCCGACCGAGCCGCTCAGTGCGCAACAGTGGTCGCTGTTGCGCCATCGCGACGATTCGCCGGAGCTCGGTGCGTTGCTCGAGCTCGTCACGCCGGCGGTGCATCAGCTCACCCCGATGACACTCGCCGATAGCGACCTCGATCCCAGCCAACGGATCGAAGAGGCCGACCTCCCCGCGGTGTTCAAGCACCTGCGCGATCGGCTCGCCGAGATCATCGGCGTGACCCCCGCGGCGGTCTATCCGCGGGTCGAGCTCGGCGCGCAGATTCACGTGCTCGGCTGCGATCCGCCGGTGCTCGTCGCCGGCGACGAAGCGCTGACCGCGCCGGAGCGCCCGGATCTCGTCTTCCGGCTCGCGCGCGCGATGACCTTCTTGTGGCCAGGCCGCGCGGTCGGAGCATCGCGCTCGGGGCGTGTGCTCAAGGCGATCGTGCTCGCGATCGTTCGCGAGGCCGCGGGGACCGACCTCGGCCACGACGATCCACTCGCGGCGCGCGCCGAGGCCGCGATCCGTTCGCTGCAACCGAGCTCGCGCGAAGCCGCGCGCGCCTCGGCGCTACGCCTGCTGTCCAGGAGTGGCGGCGGGCTCAACCTCTCGGTGTGGGCCAAGAGCTTGTCGCGCACCGCCGATCGCGCGGGCCTGCTGCTCTCAGGCGACGTCCCGGCCGCCTTCGCCGGTGCGCGCGAGGTCGGCGATCTCGAGCGCGACGTCCTCGAATTCGCGTACAGCGCGTCGCACGTCACGCTGCGTCAGCAACTCGGGCTGAACACGTGAACACCTAAATCGCGGGTCCGTGCGCTATACATGAGCGGTGTCCGACCCGCTCGTGAAGCCCGACCACTTCGGCCCCGGCCGCCCCGGGACCGGCGAGTGGTTTGCGACCCACGCGGCGGGCGTGCTCGCGCTGGTGCTCGGCACGCTCGCGTTCATCGTCGTCACGGTCACGCAGGATCAGCTGTGGGCCACGCCCGATTGGCGGATCAGCGTGCCGGCCTTCGTGGTGACCGCGATCGCCGCGCTCGCGGCGATCGCGCGCAAAGAGCACTCGAGCACGTACTGGTTGCTCGGCCTTGGCATTGCCGCGGCCGCACTCGTGCTCGGTTGGTTTCTGATGCTGGCGATCATCGTCGGCGCGACCGCTGTGTTGATCCTGATCCTTCATTCCGTGATGTGAGGTTGCGATGCCGAACGAAACCGAAACCGATCTGATCTACGACTGGAACTCGATCGAGAAGGTCGCCAAGATCTCGCCGAAACGGCGGATCCAGTTCCTCGACGAGACGCTGCGAGATGGCATCCAATCGCCGTCGGTCGTCGACCCTTCGATCGACGACAAGATCAAGCTGACCGAGCTCGCGAACAGCCTCGGCATCGACACCTCCGATATCGGCCTACCCGGTGCCGGCAAGCGCGCCGTCGAGGATGTCACCACGATCGCCGAGCACATCCGCGATGCGAAGTTGAAGATCAAGGCCTCGTGCGCCGCGCGCACGCACCTCGGCGATGTCCAGGCCGTCGTCGATATCTCGCAGAAGGTCGGCATCGAGATCGAGATCCTGTGCTTCATCGGCAGCTCCCCGATCCGGGCGTATGCCGAGGAGTGGGACCTCGCGAAGATGATGAAGCTCTCGGCAGATGCGATCGATCTCGGTCGCAAGTACAACCTGCCGGTCGCGTACGTCACCGAGGACACCACGCGGTCGCGGCCCGAGGTGCTCACGAAGCTGTTCAGCAATGCGGTCGAGCACGGCGCTCAGCGCTTGATCGTGTGCGACACGGTCGGCCACGTCACGCCCGACGGCATCCGCAACCTGCTCAAGTTCACGCGCAACGTCCTCGACGGTCTCGGCCGCCCCGATGTCGGCATCGATTGGCATGGCCACAACGATCGTGGCCTCGGCGTGGTCAACTCGATCTTCGCGATCGAGTACGGCGCCGATCGCATCCACGGCACCGCGCTCGGCATCGGCGAGCGCGTCGGTAACGCGGCGCTCGATCAGATCCTGTTGAACTTGAAGCTCCTCGGCGAGCTCCCCGATCACGATCTCTCGAAGCTCGTGTTGTGGTGCAAGACCGCCTCGGCCGCGACCCGCGTGCCGATCCATCCGCAGTATCCGCTCGCGGGCAGCGACGCGTTTCGTACCGCGACTGGCGTCCACGCCGCCGCGATCATCAAGGCCGAAAAGAAGGGCGATGCGTGGCTCGCCGATCGGATCTACTCCGGCGTGCCCGCCGGTACGTTCGGCAAGGAGCAGGAGATCGAGGTCGGTCACTACTCCGGTGAATCGAACGTGATCTACTGGCTCAAGAAGCGCGGCTTCGAACCGACGAAGGATCTCGTCGCCGCGATTTACAACGAAGCCAAGCGCGGCAATCGGGTGCTCTCCGACGACGAGATCATGGCCGTCGTCAACCGCAAGTAGCGCTCAGAACTTGGGCGGTGGCGGAGCGGCCTTGCGCTGCTTGTCCTGGTCGATCTGCTCCTGCTTCTTTTCTTCGCTGTAGCGGAGCACCGCGTCCTCCACGCGGAGGTCACAGTTCTTGCTGCCGCACTCGATCTCGACGTACAGCCCGCCATCGGGTGGGACGTAGAACTGCGAGTGCCACTCGCCGGTGCCGCGCTCGAACTTGTAGGGCTCGCCGTAGCGCGCGATCAGTGCCGCGCCGAGCTTCGAGGTCGGTTCGAACACGTCGCTGTTGTGGAAGCGATACTCGATCTTCCAGATCCGCTTGCTGTCGGTCTTCGTCGGATAGACGCGCAGGAACTCCACGCCCTCGCGCCACTCGCCCATGCTCGTGTTCATCTCCTGACCGTAGTTGATCGTGCAGTCGGGACGTTCCCCGCACTCCTTCTCGTTGAGGAGCTTCTCGAAGCCATCGTTGCTGGCCGCCATGTGGGCCTGGTCGATCGCGGCCTGGTGCGGCTTGAACCCCGACAGGTCGGAGAGCTTCATCCCGGTCTGGAGATCCTTGATGCTGTACTTCTTGCGCGCGGCCGCGAGCTCGTCCGTGCCACCAGCTGCGGGCTGGCCCTGCTGTGGCCCTGCGTTGGCCGAACCCGGGAGCAGCGTTGCACATCCAGCCAGTAGCACCGGCACGAGCGAGGCGAGAGGACGAAGGGGTCTCATACCTCTGAGTGGAGAGGCGCCGACCAACTTTGCGCGAAATCGTCACGCCGCATGGGCGATCGGCCAGTGGCGGCCGGCGGCGAGCAGCGCGAAGCCGGCGCCGTCCTCGACGATGCGCTCGGCGACGGCGTGATACGCGGGCCCGGCGATCCGGCCGCGCATCCCCCGCACGAGCGTGTAGAGCGCATGATCCGGAGCCTGGCGCAACGAGGCGTAGTCGAGCTCGTGCTCGTCATCGTCGTCCCACAGGATGAAGCAGCGATCGTCGCGCCAGTGCGCGGCGCGCGCGCGAAGGTGAGCGTCCTCGACGTCGACGTACGCGTAGCGTTGCTCGTCGAGCTTGACGATGTCGCGGCCGTCCTCGCGGACCGCGAGCCACCGCAACAGCGCCTGACGCAGGCGCGCATGCGTGACCGGCGCGCCCTCCTGCCAGAACGTGCCTGCTTTATCGAGGCGCAGCCCGATGGTGCGCATCTTCTCGATCTGCTCGGGTGTGAAGTCCACGCCCGAACCATGCCCCGGTTCAGGAGCCGAGGCGAGCGATGCGATCCTTGGTCAGCAGCTTCTGCTTCTTGAGGTTCGCTATCTCGGTGCGCTCGGCGGGCGTCAGCGCGCGTCGCTTCTCGAGTTGTTGCACCTGCGCATCGAGGCGGCGGTGTTCGGCGGTGAGCTCGGCAAGCACTTCCGGCTTCGGTTCGAGTGTTCCCACGCTCGGATCCTAGCGCATGTTTTTCGTGCTGGGGGGACTTAGCGTTTCGGGAGCGCTCCCGGTACGCCGTCGGGATATTTCACCTCGGCCTCCGAGAGGCGAATGTACGTCGGCGCGCCGGTCGTCGTGACATCGACGCGCGGGCCTTCGAGGGCGAGCAGTGCGACCGCACGGCCGCTCGGAGTTGCCGGGAACGTGACGTCGTGGCCGTCGTGCCATTCGATGAAATCGCCGAGGACCCGACACCCTGCAGGCATCCACGAGTTGAGCTCGTCGGGATGCATCACGGTCTCCTCCCGCATCACGACCGTGCGATCGTTGTCACGCCAGAAGGCACCCGCATAGACCTCGCCCTTGCGCGCATCGAGGACCGACACCACCGTGATCAGCTCGCGCTTGAGCAACGGTTCGTGCGCGAGCGCGGCGAGCGACGACACCGCCCACAGCGGGCAGCCATTGGCAAACGCGATGCCCTTGCCGGTCGCCATGCCGATCCGCAAGCCGGTGAACGAACCGGGGCCCGCACCGACGGCGACCGCGCCGATCTCGCGCGGCCCGACGCCGGCTTCTTTGCACGCGGCATCGACCAGGAGCAGCAGCTCGGAGCCGCGGCCGTGATCGTCACTCGTGCGCTCGGCGAGCACGCGGCCATCCTCGGCATCGACGAGCGCGACGCTCGCGAACCGGGTGGACGTATCCATTCCTAGGACGATCATCGGAGGAGGTACCTCACGACATCGTTGCGTGACGCGAGGATCGTGATCAACACGATGATGCCGAGACCGACTTGCTGGATTCGCACACGAGCCTTCTGCGACAGCGGCTTGCGCCGCGCGCCTTCGATGCCGAACACGAGGAGATGACCGCCATCGAGCATCGGTATCGGTAGCAGGTTGATGAGGCCAAGGTTGATGCTGATGAGCGCGATCATCAGCCAAAACGTGTCCCAACCCTGATCGCCGGACACTTTCGCGACCCGATACATCATCAGTGGGCCGCCGAGCGCCTCGGTCGGCTTGTCACCACCCAGGATATGGAAGAAACCGGTGACCATCGTCCGGATCGTGTCGCCGGTGCGCTCCAGCGCCTTGCCAAACGCGTAGCCGAAACGACCTTCGACAGGCGTCATCGCACCGGTGCCGCGATCGACGTCGTTGTGTGCTCCGAACACGAGCCGCGTGACGGTGTGATCGTACTCGTCGAGCTCCTTGCGCCAGACCTGCGTGAGCTCCGCGGTGATCGTCTCGGTCTTGCCGGCCGCGGCCGCGCGCTTCCACGTGACGTGGAACGTCTTGGTCGGCTCGGCCTGCAACCGCTGGTCGAGATCCATCCAGTGAACGACGGGCTTCTCGTCGAGCGCGACGACGAGGTCGCCGACCTTGAGGCCCGCACCGTCGGCGGGCGAGCCCGGATCGACGCGCGCGACGAACATCTCCGCGTGCTCGATGCCGGTGTAGCTCTCGCGCTTCAAGGTCGGATCGAGCTGCGTATCGGGGACGAGATCCGCGAAGCCCGGGGAGAGCAGCTCGACGGCTGGAATGCCAGGCAGCTCGCTGCCTCGGAAATAGACCATGCTCGTACGCCGCGCGATCTTGCCCAGGTGCCGCTGGACGTCGCTCCAGTTGCGCACCGGCTGGCCGTCGATGCTGATCACGAGATCGTGCGTGCGCAGCCCGGCGCGTGCCGCCGGTGATTGCTCGTCGATCACGCCGACGAGCGGCACGAAGGGCGCATACGTGATGCCGACGCGGCCCTGCACCGATTCTTTGCCGTCGCGATCCTTGGACCACACGGTCTCCTCGATCGGCGTCAGGTAGCGCTCGAACACCTTGCCATTGCGCGTGAACCGAACATGGAGCTCTTTGCCCGGCGCCGATTGCACGCGGTGCTCGATGTCTTCCCAGTAGTGCACCGCCGAACCATCGATCTCGACCACGCGATCACCAGGTTGGAGCCCCGCGCGCTGTGCGACGCCGCGCTCGAGCACGTCGCCGATGACCGGCGCGCCGACCATCGTGTGCGCCGAATAGATCGCGAAGTAGATGATGACCGGCAGCACGAGGTTCGCGGCAGGACCCGCGAGGATGATCGTGAGCCGCTGCCACAGCGGCCGGCTCGCGAGGCTGCGCCCGACGTCAGCGTTGTTCGCAGGCCCGGTGCCAGACGGCTCTCCCTCGATCCCCAGGATCCGCACGTAGCCGCCGATCGGGAACACCGCGATCTGGTACTCGGTCTCACCGAGCTGGGCGCGGACCAACGGCCTGCCGTATCCGAACGAGAACCGGAGGACCTTGACGTCCAGTAACTTGGCCGCGACGAAGTGCCCGGCCTCGTGGATGACCACGAGGACGCCGACGCTCAGCATGAAATAGATGACGGACACGGACGGGGCCGCCGACGCTATAGCAGAGCTGCTATCCTGATCCCAGGTGGCTACCCGACCGGCGAAGGCGTCCGACACGGATGTCGAGGAGCTCCTCGACAATCTGGACAAGACCCTCGATCGGCTGAAGACCCTGTACGAACAGTACTTCCTGGGGATCCAGAAGCAGGCGCCGTCGTTCATCCACAACGACGTCGAGCGCAAGATCCGCGACCTGACCCAGATGAATTTGCGCAACACCGGGGTCCGCTACCGGCTCGCGACGCTCACCCAGAAGTTCGGCTCCTATAACTCGTACTGGCGGCGGACCCTGCGCCAGATCGAGAACGGCACCTACGCCCGTCAGCTCCAGAAGGTCGGCCGCGATGCGGTCGCTCGCGGTGCCGAGGTGCCCGAAGAGATCCTCGCCGCGATGCCCAAGCGCATGCGCGATCAGGTCCTGCGCGATCGCGACGCGGCGCTCGCGCAGGCGCGGCGTCGCCAGGCCGCCGATGCCGAGGCGCGTGGCGTGGAGCTCGGCGAAGCCGGAGAGCCATTGCCGCCCGAGGCCGACGCCGATTTCATCGCGATGATCAAGGAGCCGACCGAGCTCCGGCGCAAGCTCAAAGGCACCGACGGCTCGCACCTGATCGATGCCGCCGAAGGCGACTTCGATATCGACGCGTTCTTCGCCGAGGTCGAGCAGCAGAGCGAGGCGAAGCCCGCGCGCCGCGCCTCGGGCATCACCACGCCGCCGCGCACGAAGATTCCGACGAGCAATCCGCGTGGTCGATCGACGACGCGCAACGATCTGATTCGCCAGGGCACGGCCCCCCCGCCGGTGCCACGCGCTGCCACGACCACGCCGACCACGGGCATGCAGCCACTCGCGCGACCCGATACTCAGAACGAAGCGGTGACCCCTGCGATTGGCTCACCAGTCGGCGGCGCACCGGTCGGCGGGCGGCGGGCGGC
>JANXOP010000388.1 GCA_025357755.1 Kofleriaceae bacterium
CCGCCGCCCACGATCTTGCCGAGGCACGTGAGATCGGGCGTGATGTTGTAGAGTTCCTGCGCGCCGCCGAAAGCAACGCGCATGCCGGTCATCACTTCATCGAAGATGAGGACCGTGCCGTGGGCAGCGGTGATCGCGCGCAGGCCTTCGAGGTAACCGGGCACCGGCACCACGAGGCCCATGTTGCCCGCGATCGGTTCGACGATCACCGCGGCGATATCGCCTTTGACGAGCGCGCGCTCGACCGCGACGAGGTCGTTGTACGGCACGACGATGGTGTCGCGCGCGGCGCCTTCGGGCACGCCGGCCGAACCCGGGATGCCGAGCGTGGCGGCACCCGAGCCGGCGGCGACGAGCAAGCAATCGGCGTGGCCGTGATAGCCGCCGTCCATCTTGATGATCTTGTCGCGACCGGTGAAGCCACGCGCGAGCCGCAGCGCGCTCATCGTCGCCTCGGTGCCCGACGACACGGTGCGCACCATGTCCATCGAGGGATAGATCTCGCGGATGCGCTCGGCGAAGATCACCTCGATCTCGGTCGGTGCACCGAAGGTCGTGCCCATCGCCATCTGCTCGGCGATCGCGTCGAGGATGACCTTCTGCGCGTGGCCGAGGATCAGCGGGCCCCAGCTGCCGATCATGTCGACGTACTGGTTGCCGTCGACATCGGTGATGATCGAGCCATCGCCTTGTGCGATGAACGCAGGATCGACACCGACCGCACGGCACGCTCGCACGGGGGAGTTCACGCCACCGGGAATCACTCGCTTCGCACGCTCGAAGATCGCGTGGCTCTTTTCGGTCCGAGAGTCGCTCGCCATACGCGAGACCGTAGCAGCTAAGGCTTCTTCTTGGGCGCGATGATACCGGGCAGCGTCTCGACCTCGAGGAACCTCCTGGGCAACGGCGTGGGGAGCTCGGGTGCGTGAGCTCCGATCGTCGTATCTTCGAAGCGAGGATCATCGGCGAAGATCGGAGGCGGCTCGAACCGCGTGTCGTTCGGTACGTCTTCGAGTGACTGGAGCGGTGTGATCAGATCGTCCGGAAGGGCGTGCACGGTCACCGCGTCCATGCGATCGGTGATCTCGGGCCGGCGGGGGACCAAGCCCTCGAGGTCGATCGCGAGGGCCTCGACATTCGGGTAGCGATGCTCGGGCCTGCGCGCGAGCATGCGCTGGATGATCCGATCGAGCTCGGGCGGCACCTCGGCGAACGCGCCGAGCGGCATCGGATGCTTCGTCAGCAGCGCGGCCAGCATCTGCGTCGAGGTCTCGTGCTCCCCGTACGGGCGGTGGCCCGCGATCATCTCGTACATCACGACTCCGAGCGTGAAGATGTCGGTCTGACCGGTGCACTCTCCGCCGACCATCTGTTCGGGCGGCATGTAGTCGAACGTACCGATCATGTGACCGGCCTGGGTGAGGTCGGAGCTATCGAGCCCGCTCTCACCGCGGATGATCTTCGCGATCCCGAAATCGAGCACCTTCACGGTGTCCCCGTGCGGGCCGGAATGGCCGAGGTGAATGTTCGCAGGCTTGAGATCGCGATGGACGATGCCGAGCAGGTGCGCCTCGGAGAGCGAGCTACACACCGCCCGCGCGATCGTGACGACGCGGCGCCAGGGCAGGGGGCCGAGCTGCTGGTACGTCTCGTAGAGGTTCTCGCCGTCGAGCAGCTCCATCACGATGTAGAGGGTGCCGTCCTCCATCTCGCCGACCTCGTACGCGTTGACCGTGTGCGGATCGTGGAGCTGCGAGAGCGCGCCACCCTCGCGGCGGAACCGTGCGAGCACCGCTGGATCTTGCGTGAGGTTCGGGTGGAGCACCTTGATCGCGACGTCGTGATCGTCGCGCAGATCGACCGCGCGATAGATCGCCCCGAACCCACCGGCGGCGATACCGAGCTCGATCCGGTAGTGCGTGGCGACGACCTGGCCGACCAGCGGATCGAGGATCGAGACGCGGGTCCGATCCGGGTCGTCACCCGAGTGGGGTCCTGGGCCGGGTCGCCTGGGCATCGGTCGTGCGGCCTCGGCTATTCGTCGTCCGGAGCAGCGTCGTCGGCGTCGGCGTCGTCGTCGTCGTCCTCGTCCTCGACGGCTTCGTTCGGGACGGTGTCGGTGTCGTCGACCGTTTCGATCGGTGCACCCTCGGCGATGACGCTCTCGTCCGTCGGATCCGCGAGCCGCTCGATCGCCGCGACATGCTCGCCATCATCGACGCGCATGATGCGGACGCCCTGGGTGGCGCGACCTTGGACCGGGATGTCGCTGACCCGCAGCCGGATCAACTTGCCGCGGTCCGAGATGAGGATCATGTGATCTTCCTCGGTCACGATCCGAACGCCCGAGACCAGGCCGTTGCGGGCCGTGGTCTTGATCGTGATGACGCCCTTACCGCCGCGGTTCTTGACCGGGTAGTCGCCGAGCAGCGTTCGCTTGCCGTAGCCGCGCTCGCACACGGTGATCATCGTCGCCGATGAATCGCGAGCGAACGTACACATGCCGACCAGCTTGTCGCCTTCGCGCAGCGTGATGCCGCGGACGCCACCTGCGGTGCGACCCATCGTGCGGACGCGCGCCTCGGTGAAGCGCACCGCGTACCCCTTGGCAGACGTGAGCAACACGTCGTCCGCCGTGGTGATCAAGGCGGCGCCGACGAGCCGGTCGCCTTCGTCGATCGTGATCGCCTTGATGCCACTCGAGCGCACGTTCTCGAACGCGGCGAGCTCGGTCTTCTTGACCGTGCCGCCCTGCGTCGCGAAGAAGATGCTCGTGTCTGCGCGAAACTCGTTGAACGGGAGCATCGCGACGACCTGCTCGCCGTCCTGGAGATCGAGCACGTTGACGATCGGGCGGCCCTTCGCGGTGCGCGCGCCCTCGGGCAGCTCGAACACCTTCTTGTAGTAGACGCGGCCCTTGTCGGTGAACAGCAGCAGGTGGTCGTGGGTCGATGCCACGAACATGTCGGCGACGAAGTCACCCTCGGACGAGGTCGCGCCGGTGATGCCGCGACCACCACGGCCTTGCGCCGAATACTCGCGAGCGCGCGTGCGCTTGATGTAGCCGAGGTGGCTACGCGTGATCACGGTCTCTTCTTCGTCGATCAGCTCTTCGGTGAGGATCTCGCCCTCGAAGTCGACGATCTGCGTGCGACGCGGATCCGCGAACTCTTCGCGCAGCGACTTGAGCTCCGCCACGATCGCGGCCATCAGGTTTTTGTCGTCGCCGAGCAGGCCCTCGAGGTAATCGGTGAGCGCCCACAGCTCTTTGTATTCAGCTTCGAGCTTCTCGCGCTCGAGGCCGGTGAGGCGACCGAGCCGCATGTCGAGGATCGCTTGTGCCTGGCGTTCGGTGAGGAACACGAAGCCCTTGGTGTTCGCAGCATCGACTTCGGGCGCCGGGCGGCCCGCACGCTCGAGGAAGCCGCCCATGCCGAGCAGCTTCTCCTTCATCAGGGCGTCGCGCGCGATGTCGGTGTCCTTCGAGGCGCGGATGATCTCGATCACGCGATCGACGTTCATCACGGCGAGGCCCAAGCCCTCGACGATCTCGCGGCGCGATCGCGCCTCGCGTAGATCGAACAGAGTTCGCCGCGTGACGATCTCGCGCCGGTGATCGATGAAGACCTGGAGCGCCTTGCGCAGGGTCAGCATCACCGGGCGACCGTCGACGATCGCGAGCATGTTCGTCGAGAACGAGGTCTGCAACGAGGTGAACTTGAACAGGTTGTTGAGGACGACCTTGTCGTCCGCATCGCGCTTGAGCTCGAACACGACCCGGATGCCGTTGCGATCCGAGGCGTCGGTGAGGTCGGAGATGCCCTCGAGCTTCTTGTCGATGATGAGCGCGGCGGTCTGCGAGACCCAGCGCTCCTTGTTCACCATGAAGGGCAGCTCGGTCACCACGATCGCGAAGCGATCCTTGCGGATCTCCTCGGTGTGAGCGACGCCACGTAGCTGGATCGCACCGCGCCCGGTCTTGTGGGCGGCGAGGATGCCGCTGCGACCCTGGATCACGCCGGCGGTCGGGAAATCGGGGCCGGGAATGAGCTTGAACAGCACTTCATCGGGCAGCTTCGGATCGGCGATCAGCGCGAGCGTGCCGTCGATGACCTCGCCGAGGTTGTGCGGTGGGATGTTCGTCGCCATGCCGACGGCGATGCCGGTGCCGCCGTTGATCAGGAGGTTCGGAACCTTCGCGGGCAGGACGGTCGGCTCGAACTCTTTGTCGTCGTAGTTCGGCTGCCAATCGACGGTCTCTTTGTCGATGTCGGCGAGCATCTCGCCGGCGAGCCGGCTCATCCGACACTCGGTGTAGCGATATGCGGCCGGCGGATCGCCATCGACCGAGCCGAAGTTGCCCTGGCCGTCGACGAGCATGTAGCGCATCGAGAAGTCTTGGGCCATGCGGACGAGCGCGTCGTAGACCGACGCATCGCCGTGCGGGTGGTACTTACCGATCACGTCGCCGACGACGCGCGCGCACTTCACGTACGGCCGGTTCCACGTGTTGTTCAACACGCGCTGGGCGAACAGGATGCGGCGGTGGACCGGCTTTAGCCCATCACGCGCATCGGGCAGCGCACGCGCCACGATCACGCTCATGGCGTAATCCATGAACGAGTTGCGCATCTCCGTTTCGATAGAAATCGGCGTGATGTTTGGAGTGTTCGGTTCCGCCATCTGGGACGGTTTCTATAGCACGCGAGGGGTCCAAAACCGTCACCGGCAGGGCTTGATTTCCGAGGAGCCGTCGATCAGCGATAGGGTCCGCGGGCCGACGGCTCGGCCGCCGCGGCCCACTGCGCGGCGAGCTCGATCGCCGCACCGAGGCGATGCGGATCGTGGACCGCGCCATCGAACGTGATCTCGACGTCATGAGGCCGCACGATCGAGGCCGAGGGCCGCGCGCGATCGAGCAGGTTCGAATGCCCCTGGTCGATCTTCAAGCGCGGTGCGTCGCTCGGCGCATCGGTCGGTGGTGGCCACGCGGCACGCGGCAGATCATCGGCGATCAGCACGAGCGTCTCGCCGCCCGAGCCGTGGCGACGCGCACCGATCACGGTACGAAACCGGCCACCCTCGTCGGGATCGAGCCGGCGCAACAGCCGGACCGTGACATCGACCTGGCCCCGCCGCACCCGTAGCGCGGGCTTGCCAGCGAGCTCGATCCGCGCGCTCGCGTGCCCCCCGAGGTCGCGCGCGAGCTGCGCGTACAACCTCGCCCACCGCACCGGGCGGCTCGCGAGCGCGAGCGTGGCCGCGAGCATGTCTCCGATCCGCGTGACCGAGCGCTCGGTGCCCGCGCATTGCGCGACGAGCTCGCCATCGCGCAGCTCGTGCCGCCAGCGGCCATCGCGCAGCATCACCGCGGTCTTGCGCGACGACGGGCCGGAGACGTAGCGCGAATCGAGCAAGGCCGAGCGCGCATGGAGATCGAGCCACGAGCTCGCGAGCGGGACATCGTTGGTCTCCACGAGGTAGCTATCATCGAACTCGCTCGGCCGCGGCGCCGATGACCGGCGGTCGGTCCACGCGAGCGACAGCGCGAAGCCATCGGTGTGCGGCACCTGGACCGCGACCCGCGTGGTCGGCGACGTGCTGACCCGCGCGAGATAGAGCGCGCCGTCGATCGGTACCTCGGCGCGCAACAGCGAGCCTTCTGGCACGCAGCGCGCTCCCTCGAAGCGCCGTTCGATCGCCGCTACGAGCACACGCTAGCGTAGCGCACGGGCGCCGCGATCGCCGCTCAGGCTCGACCCGCGCGAAACAGCGGCAAGCTGGCGACCTCGGCCTCGCCCACCTTGGTCCGCCGGACATCGATGCGGCGAATCGAGGGAAGCTTGGCCTGCTGGAGCTCCGCGATCGCCGCGCCATCGAGCTTGGTCCCGATCAGCTCGAGGTACTCGAGCTTCGGTAGATGGGCTGCGGCCTTCGCGATCGTCGTAGCGACGGCGTTGTCGAGCGCATTCTTCGAGAGCGTGAGCTTCGCGAGGTTCGGCAGTGGCTTGGCAAGGAGCTTGGCGACGCCCTTGCCCGTGAGGCCGCACTCGGAGAGGTACAGCGTGTCGAGGTTCGCCAGGTGCGGCCATGCGACGAGCTGCGCGACGCCTTCATCCTTGATGCCGTTACTCGTGAGCACGAGCGCGCGGAGCGCGGGCAGGTACGACTCGAGCGCGGCGAGCGTGGCGCCCTTCACGCCGGTCGCGGTGAGATTGAGCTCGGTCAGCTGCTGCGCGCCGGTCGCCGCGAACAACCCGGCGAGCTTCTTTTGATCGAGGACTCCGCGCAGCACGAGCACGCGGAGGTGGCGCAACCACGGGGCCCTCGCGAGCTTGTCGACCGCGACGCTGGTGAGCATGGCCTCGACGACCGGGTGCGTAGCGAACAACTCCTTGGCCTCGGCGTTGACCTTCGCGAACGGTCCAGTCACGGCGCTGATGAAGCCGGCGCGCGTGCGATGGGCGAGCTTGGTCACGAACCACGCCTCGCCGTGCGCCGCGACGAGCTCGTCGCGGCGGGCCTTCAGGTGCTCGCGCCTGCGGATCGAGAGCGGCCCGGCGAGCGCGAGCTCGAGCTGGATCAGCTCGCCGCGTGGCTCGTTGCGCGCCTGCAGCGCATCCGCGTAGACCTGACGCGCGAGATCGTTGAAGGGATCGTCGATGATCTGCTGGAGCAGGACGTTGCCGACCTGGCGCTCGCCAGTATTCGCAGGGATGCCACCCTTCGGCGCATCGGGGAACCCTTCGCCCGTGGGTTCGTCATGCGGGAGCAGCGCGTCGATCAACTCGGCGTCGGCCTCGGTCAGCACGCGCGGGGTCTGCAACGACATGCCGAGCGCACCGGGGTTCGCGGTGATGCCTTTGCCCGATTCGAACTTGATCTTCGAGCGCAGCGAAGAGATGTCGGTTGTCGGCGTGGTCGCGGCCTTCGCGATCCATTGCTCGTCGTCGAACTCGGGATGCTCGAGCACCGCGACGAGCCACAGGCTCTCGTCCGGTGGCCGGACGGTTACGAGGTAGAGCTTGCCGCCCTCGGCGACCGGCGCGATGCCCTTGTTCGCGCTGACATAGCGATCCATGCCGAGCTTGGTGCCGAGCTGCGGATGCTTGCCGGCTGATTTCTCGAACACCGCCTTCGAGACGATGACCATCACATCAGGCATGCGGTTCCCCCACCAGCTTCGCGACCTCGGCGATCCACTTCGCGCCGAGCGCCGGCTCGACCATGTGGACGTAAGCGGCGTAGCCCTGGAGGTACGCCTCGAAGTCCGCGCGGCCCTTCGCCTGCGAGGCGACGCCGTGCTTCTTGCAGTTGAACAGGATCGCGCGGAACTTCTTCCGATCGGCGCGCGGCACGTGGATGCCGGCATTCACGACGATGCCGGTGACCCGCTGCTGGTGCTTCGCGCGCAGGATCCGGCGCTTGTCGGGGCGCTCGATGAAGCCTTCCATCTCGCAGATCGCATCGACGAACCACAGCAAGCGGCCGATCCGGATCTCCGGCGGCTTCGCGAAGGACAGCGTGAGGTCATCGGCGTAGCGCGTGTAGACCGCGCCGTACTTCTCGGCGAGCTTCGCGAGGCGTTGGTCGAGCCGACGGCACGCGAGGTTCGCGAGCGCGGGTGAGGTCGGTGCACCTTGCGGCAGGACGCCGGGCCACACGACGGTCCCGTCGGGGCGCTTGGGGCGATACGTGGTGAGCGCTGCGAGCTGCTTCGCCACGCCTTCGTTGTAGCCGAGGAAGCTGAACAGCCCGACCACGCGGCGGTAGTGGACGGTCGGGAAGAAGTCCTTTAGATCGAGCTTGAGGACGAGCGCGGCAGCTTCGTGGGGCTTCGCATTCGTGACGGTCGAGCGACCCTTGACGAACCCGTGACACGCCTCGTGCATTGGCACCTTGGCGAGGATCGCGTCGAGGATCTTACGTTGCACGGTGCGGAGCGGCTTGCGCGGTGCCGCGATCCGGCGCGTCCCGCCTTTGGCCTTCGCGATCTCGAACTCGACATAGCCCGAGCCCGAGCCGGTGCCGGGACGGCACAGCTGATCGAGGTTCGCAGGCTCGACGCCCACCAGCGCCGCGACGTCCGCCGCGGAGGCGAGCTCCGGTAGGGCGTAGGCCGCGATCGCCTGGGGCCGGGTCGGCTTCTTCGGCTTGGCCGCGGAGATGCGCTTCGACGCGAAGATGCCGAAGGCCCATCCGGTCGTCGCGAACCGACCGAGGCGATCGGATTTGAACCGGACATCGGGCGGTAGCGTGCTCGAGAACCCCAGCTCCTCCGCGGTGCGCCGCGCGAGGGCTCGGACATTCGGATCGGTATCGTTCGTCACGCGCCGCAGCACGCGTGCGGCAGGCCCACGCGGGAACACGAGGCGTGCGCAATGAATCGCTGATTTGCGATCGGCCGGATCGAGGCTGTCGAGCTGAGTCTCGACCGTGGTCTGGAGCATCGCCGCGACGTAGTGGCGGCCGACTTGATACTCCGCTGGATTCTTCGGGTTCGAAAAGATCGCGTTGATCCGGGCGAGCTTGTCGACCGCGTCGCCGGTGGCGAGGGTTTTCAGTTCCGCGAGGAGCTCGACGAGCGTCAGCATTCAAGAAAGGCCTGGGACGTAGTCGCCACTTGCTCGGCAGCCACAGCCTCGGGGGCGCACCCGCAGGGTGGTGGAGTCGCAAACGCTTCGCCCCCGTGGCTGTACATTTTTCATGATCGGTCGAGATCAGCCGTGGCGTAGCACCACGGACAGAAAGCTAGCTCGTCCCACGTCCCAGGCACCTCGACGGTAACAGAAGTGGCCCGAGGCAGGAGCCACTTGCTCGGCAGATCCAGCCGGGAGCACGCACCCGCAGGGTGGTGGAGTCGCAAACGCTTCGTGCACCCGGATGGCTGTTCTTCATGATCAGTCGCGCTCAGCCGCGGCGTAGCACCGCGGACCGAAAGCTAGCTCGGCGCCTCGGGCCAGGCCGACGGTACCACCAACGCGCAAGGCACTTCAGCGGCGCTAGCGACGCGAGCGGGTCTTGCCGAGGCCCGTGCGTGCGGGGCGGCTCTCGCTCGCGCGCGGGAGCGGCACCTGCGAGGTCGCGTCGGTCGGCGGGAGCTCGGAGGCGAGCAGTTCACGCGCTGCGGCGGCGGCATCGCGCGTGGGCTGGCGCAGGAGCGAATTGAAGCGCTGGTTCTCCGCGCGCACGCCGAGGCCGTGACGGCGAAGGGCGGCGAGTTGCGCTTCGTCGAGCAGGGGCTGCGCGAGCACGTCGAGGTTCTCGACCACTTCGCGCCGACGACGCGGCGCCGAGATACACGCGGTCACGCCGGGCTGGCTCAGCGAATAGCGATAGCAATCGGCGGGCGAGGGCGCATGGGGGCCCGAGATCATGCGGCCGTAGGTGAGTGCCGAGAACGTGATGATCGCGGTGTCGTGCGCACGTGCGGTGGCGAGCAGCTCGGTCTCGATGCCGGGATGTGCCGCGCTATGACGGATCATCACGCAGTCCCACGGCGAGGTCTCGATCGCGGTGCGCGCGAGCTCGCGATGGTGCGTCGAGAAGCCGAGTGCGCGAACCTTGCCGGAGCGCTTGAGGTGATCGATCGCGGCGTACGCCTCGGCATCGACGCGTGACGGCGAGCGCGCCCAGAACAGCAGCAACACGTCGAGCTGCGTGCGGCGCAGCTTGCGCAGCGCGCGCTCGACATCCGCTTCGATCGAGGTCGCATCGGCGTGATAGCTGCCGGTGATCACGTGATCGTGCGGTCGCGCGCGCAAGAACGCGGTCAGGTTCTCGTACGCAGGCTCCCAGAACCACGTGTTCACGCCGGCCTCGGCCGCGGTGTGCAGCGCGGGGAGCGAGAGGTCGAACGCGCCCGAGATCGCGAGCGGTGCAACCGAGAATCCCGCGCGGCCGAACGTGCGCTGCGCGACGCTCGCGACCGGGCGCGCGATCGGCTCGCGGGTCTCGATCCGCGTGACGGGCGAGGGTTGGTGCTCGACCCAGGTCGCGAGGCGTGCGTCGATCGATGGGATGGGCTGGATCGCTTCGAGCGCGGCGGAGCGCACCATCTCGTCGGCATCGACAAGGGCGGCGAGCGCGGCTTCGATCAGGGCTTCGGTCGTGCGAGGGATCGAGCACGCCTGCGCGCGGATCCACGGATCGCGCGAGCCGTGTGCAGCGAGCGCCGCGTCGACGGTCGCGCCGGAGAGCGCGCGCTCGCCACGGGTCGAGACCGCGAGTTGTTCGGCGGCGGCCCGCGCGACCCAAGGATCGCGATCGCGAATCGCCGTGGTCGCGAGGGCCGGATTCGCGAGCGCGGCCTCGCGCACGGACGGATCGCGATCGGCGAGCATCGCGCGGCCATCGCTGCGGCCCGTGCGTACGAGCCAGTGCGCGGCGACGGCGCGAGGACCGTGATGAGGATCGTCGAGGGTCACGCGCTCCCACGCGCCACTCCGTGCGGCGGCATCGATCTGGAGCGCGCGTGCGGCAGGATGATCGGTGGCATCGAGATCGAGGAGCCGAGCGTACGCGCGGCGCTCGTGCAGCTCGATCGCGACCGCGTCGAGCTGGGCCGCGGCCCACGCTTGGAGCTGGGCGAGCGATGCGATCGGCATCGCGGCGACGCGCAAGCTCGGATCGCGATCCGCCGCGGCGAGTGCGGCAGGGTAGAGCGTCTCGGAGTGCGTCGCGATCGCCCACGTGATCGCCCAGCTCGCCGCGCGCGGACGATCGGTACGAGCGAGGGCCGCGGTCGCGATCTCGAGTGCGTCGTCGCCGAGCTGGGCGAGCATGTGCTCGACGCATTCGGCGACGTGCGGGATGCGCGGCTCTTCGAGCCAATCGAGGGAAGCGCGGAACGCATCGCGATCACGCATCGCGATCAAGCGCTCGACCGCGCGCAGGCGGAGCGGCACGTGCGGATCGCTGAGCAGCTCGACGAGCGCGATCGGCTCGACCTGCGCGGCGACGAGCCGCGCGGTGACGACCGCAGGATCGGCATCGAGCAGCTCGGTGGGTAACCGAGACGCGGTGCCCGGCGCCCGGGTGGCTTCGACGCCGACCGGACCCCACGACGCGCGCAAGAACTCGAGGGCCGAGCGTGCGGCGCCGTGCGGGGGCTCCGCGATCAGCTCGTCGCGAATCCCAGCATCGCGTGCGCCGAGCACGGCGAGCACCTTCACCGCGGCGTGGCGCACGCGCCAGAACGGGTCCCCGAGCGCCGCCTTGAACGTGACGAGCTCGCCCGCGCCGGCGATCGCGGCGAGCGTGTAGACCGCCGAGCGCCGGACCCACCAGACGCGCTCGCTCGTCACGAGCTCGCGCACAGCTTCGGTCGAGGTTGCGGTACCGGTCTGCGCGAGCGCGCGGAGCGTGGCCTCGCGGACCATCGGAGCATCGTCGGCGATCGCTTCCTGCAACCAGGCCTCGGTCGGCGTCGCGAGCTCGCCGAGTCGGCGCGCAGCGGCGGCGCGCACGGCCGCATCGCGATCGGTGAACAGCACCCGCCGCAGCCCGCAGGCGAGCGCTTCGATATCGTCTCCTGCGATCGCATCGCGGATCGCGCGCAGGCGATCGCGGCGGGCACTCGCGACGAAGCCGATCACTGCTTCACCGTGCGCTTCACGAGGCGCGTGGCGAGCGCATCGCTGACGGACCGCCGGACCTCCGCCCGGTGCTGATCGGCGAGCTGCCAGAAGTGCAACACGCGGGTGCCGGTGACCGCGAACGAGCGTGTGAATGTTTGGCCATCGGCCTCGGCGGTCGCCGGCGCGTTCGCGAGGCACTGCTTGCACAGGCAGGGCAGGCCGGTGTCGTCCTCGTGGCCGCCGAGGTTGACCAGTGGATGGAGCACCGCGATGGCGTCGTCGAGCTTGCCCTGCGCGTCGAGTGCTTCGGCTGCGCGCTTGCGTAGCGCTGCATCGTCTGGACGCGCTTGCAAGAGCACGAGCATCGCTTGGATCTCGTCTACCGCCACCGCAACGACGATAGAATCGCGAGACGTGGTGACGCCAGGGCCAGCGAGCAATTTCGCCACGCGCGTCACAAAACGTCGCCGTGGTTCGGGCCGTGGTTCGGGCCGTGGTTCGGGCCGCGGGACCCGGGTTCCGCTCGACGATGATCCAGCGGTTTACTCGCGCATGAACACCGGGTACACCTGAGGCGTTGTACCGCGTCATCTTCTTCGATCTCGACGACACGCTGTTCGATCGCACCGCCGCGCTTCGCGGCTGGGTCACGTCACAGCTCGGCTCGCTCGACGCCGCAACGCTCGCGTGGGTGATCGAGCTCGATGATCGAGGACGCCGGCCGCGCCTGCACTTTGCGGCCGGCGTGATCGAGCGATTCGGCATGCACCGCACCGTGTGCGAGCTCGCGAGCGCGTTTCCGAGCGAGCTCGCGCACCACGTCGAGCCCGAGGCCGGCGTGCGGGAGACGGTCGAGCGCCTGGCGCGCGATCGCCGTGTCGCGATCGTCACGAATGGTGGCGCGGCACAGCGCGACAAGCTCCAGCGCGCGGGCCTCGCCGATGTCGTCGAGCAGGTCTTTGTCTCGGGCGAGCTCGGCATCGCGAAGCCGGAGTCCGGCATCTTCGAATGTGCGCTGGCGTGGAGCGAGGCCGCACCTGGCGAGTGCTTGTTCGTTGGCGACGATCCGATCAACGACATCGCCCCGGCCGCGGCACTTGGCATGGCGACCGCGTGGTTGCCGCGCGGCCCGTGGGTCGGCTCGCAGCCGCCAGGGCTGACGATCCACTCGATCACGGAGCTCGCGCGATATGCCTGAAGGTCGCGACATGAACGCGATCGTCGGCACGCACGACATCGCTCTCATCACGCTCGATACGCTGCGCTACGACGTCGCGATCGAGGAGCTCGCCGCCGGTCGCACGCCGAACCTCGCGGCGCTCGTCGGTGGCTGGGAGCTACGCCACAGCCCGGGCACGTTCACGTACGCCGCCCACACCGCGTTCTTCGCGGGCTTCCTGCCGACGCCCGCCCATCCGGGCCGGCACCCGCGCCTGTTCGCGCTTCGCTTCGAGGGCAGCGAGACCACCGGTGGCACGACCGCGGTGCTCGACGGCGCGACGATCGTCGAGGGGCTCGCGGCGCGTGGCTATCACACGCTCTGCGTCGGCGGCGTCGGCTTCTTCAACCAGCAAAATCCGCTCGGGCGCGTGTTGCCGAGCCTGTTCGCCGAGGCCCACTGGTCGCGGGAGACCGGGGTCACGGATCCGCACTCGTTCGAGCACCAGATCCGCGTGATCGACGAGGCGCTCGCGAAGCAGCGGGGTCGCGTATTCACGTTCCTCAACGTCTCGGCGCTCCACCAGCCGAACCACTTCTATCTCGAGGGGGCGCGTGGCGACACCCGCGCCTCACACGCGGCGGCACTGCGCTATATCGATCGCCATATCCCGGCGCTGCTCGAAGTTCTCGGCCGCCGCGGCCCGTTGTTCGCGATCCTCTGCAGCGATCACGGTACGCTCTACGGCGACGATGGGTTCACCGGTCACCGCATCGCACATCCGAACGTGTTGAACGTGCCCTACGCCGAAGTGGTTGTTCGATGAGCGCGACAACCGCGAAATCGAGATCGCTCGACGAAGCGCTCGCACAGACGCGTTATGCCTCGTACGTCTACGCGTATCCGCACAAGACCGCGTATCGCCGGATCGAGCCCGGCGCACCACTCGGCCCCTTGTGGGCAGGCGAGCGCCGCGATTCGCTGTTCGCGTACGTTCACATTCCGTTTTGCGAGCAGCGCTGCGGGTTCTGCAATTTGTTCACGCGCCCCGTTCCGCCGGAGGAGCTGATCGCGACGTACATGCGAACGCTGCAGCGCCAGACCACGGTCGTGCGCCGCGCGCTCGATGAAGGCGGCGCGTTCACGTTCGCCCGCGCCGCGATCGGTGGCGGCACACCAACCTTGTTGGCGCCCGCGCAGCTCGAGCACCTGTTCGCGATGGTGCGCGAGCTCGGCGCGTCGACCGGGATTCCGATGTCGGTCGAGACCTCGCCCGAAACGGCCCTCCCCGATCGCCTGGCGGTCGTCGTCGCCGGGGGGGCGGATCGAATCAGCATGGGCGTGCAGAGCTTCATCGAGAGCGAGTGCAAGGCGGTAAATCGCCCGCAGCAGACCGCGGATGTGCATCGCGCGCTGCGATCGATCCGCGATGCGAACCCCGCAACGCTCAACCTCGATCTGATGTACGGCCTGCCGGGCCAGACCCCGGCGACCTGGCAGATCACGCTGACCTCGGCCCTCGAATACGCGCCCGAGGAGGTCTACCTCTATCCGCTGTACGTGCGGCCGCTCACCACGCTCGGCAGGAAGGGCGCCGAGGCGATCGATGCCGATCGCGTCGCACTCTACGAGCAAGGCCGCGCGATGCTGCTCGAAGCGGGCTATCGCCAGGTCTCGCTGCGCATGTTCCGCCGCGGCGCCTCGGCCCCTGGCCCGATCTATGTCTGCCAGGACGACGGCATGGTCGGCCTCGGCTGCGGTGCGCGTTCGTACACGCGCGGCCTTCACTACTCGACCGAGTGGGCCGTCGGCGCGCGGGGCGTACGCGACATCATCGATCGCTGGGTCCAGCGCACCGAAGCCGACTTCGCCGCCGCCGAGTATGGCTTCGTCCTCGATGCCGACGAGCAACGCCGGCGCTGGGTGATCCTGTCGCTGCTCTCCGACGAGGGCCTCGACCTGGCCGCATATCGCGCGAAGTTCGGTAGCTCGATCGATACGCACTTTCCCGAGCTCGCCGAGCTCGCGCCCCACGGTCTCGCCGAACAACGAGGCGACATCTTGTTCCTCACGCACGCCGGGCTTGCCCGCGCCGACGCGATCGGCCCGTGGCTCTACTCGAGCGACGTCCGCACCCGCATGGCGGAATACGAGCTCGCGTGAGGCTCGACATCCTCTATCGCGGCCCGCTCGCGAGCTGCAACTACGGGTGCGAATACTGTCCGTTCGCGAAGCGTAAAGATGATCGCGAAGCGCTCGCACTCGACCGAGCGCAATGGCAGCGCTTCCTCGGGTGGGTCGGCGCGCAGCCCCCGACCGACGCGATCGGCGTCCTCGTCACGCCGTGGGGTGAGGCGCTGATCCGGCGCTGGTATCGCGAAGGCCTGACCGAGCTCTCGCACCTCCCGCAGATCACGCGCTGCGCGATCCAGACGAACCTCTCCGCTCCGCTCGACTGGGTCGCGGAGGCGAACCCCGAGCGCCTCGCGCTGTGGTGCACGTACCACCCCGAGTGGACGAGCGAAGCCGCGTTCCTCGCGCAGTGCCGGATCCTCGATCAGCACGGCATCGCCTACTCGGTCGGGGTCGTCGGCCAGCGCGAGCACGAGGCTGCGGCTCGCGCGATCCGCGCCGCGCTACCGGCGAACACGTACGTCTGGATCAACGCGGTCAAGGCGCTCGGCTATGCGCCCGACGAGATCGCGCTGTGGCGTTCGATCGATCCGCTGTTCGAGCTCAACAACCAGCGCTATCCGAGCCTCGGCAAGGCGTGTGGTGCCGGCGAGCGCGCGATCACCGTCGACGGCGACGGTGCGATGCGCCGCTGCCACTTCATCAGTGACGTGATCGGCAATATCTACGACGCCGACTGGCAGCGCGCACTCGCGCCGCGGCCGTGCTCGCAGCTCGATTGCCACTGCCACATCGGCTACGTGCACCTCGACTATCTCGAGCTCGGCAAGGTGTTCGCGACCGGCCTCCTCGAGCGCGTGCCGACGCCCGAAGCGCGTGCTGGCGGCGTGCGCTTGCCCGTGCTCTAGCCGCTGTTCTAGCGATTGACCGAGGCCATCATGGCTTCGGGATAGCGGGTGCCCGCGGCGACGCCCTTCGGCGCGATCGCGTCGAGCGCGGCGAGGTCCTCCGAAGAGAGCGTGATCGCCTCGGCGCCCACGTTCTCCTCGAGGTAGGCGAGCTTCTTCGTGCCCGGAATTGGCACCATGTCTTCGCCTCGTGCGAGCACCCATGCGAGCGCGAGCTGGCCGGGTGTGCAGTGCTTCTGCTTCGCGAGCGAGGTGACGCGTTCGACGAGCGCCAGGTTCTTCGTGAAGTTGTCGCCCTGGAAGCGCGGTGAGTGACGGCGGTAGTCGTCAGCGGCGAGGTCCTCGAACGTCTTGATCTGTCCGGTCAAGAAGCCGCGACCGAGCGGGCTGTACGGCACGAACCCGATGTTCAGCTCCCGGCAGACGGCGATCAGTCCATCTTCTGGATCGCGCGTCCACAGCGAGTACTCGGTCTGGAGCGCGCTGATCTGGTGGACCTTGTTCGCGCGACGGAGCGTGTCGATACCCGCTTCCGACATGCCGAGATGGCGGACCTTGCCGGCCTTCACGAGGTCGGCCATCGCGCCGATCGTCTCTTCGATCGGCGTGCTCGGATCGACGCGGTGCTGGTAGTAGAGGTCGATGTGATCGACTCCCAGCCGCTGGAGGCTGGCATCGCAGCACGCCTTGACGTACTCGGGCTTGCCGTTGATGAAGCGATCCTGCGGGCGTTCCCCGCGCCCGATGCCGAACTTGGTCGCGAGCACGACCCGGTCGCGCTTGCCCTTGATCGCCTTCCCGACGAGGACTTCGTTGGTGTGCGGACCGTACATGTCCGAGGTGTCGAGCAGCGTGACGCCGAGCTCGAGTGCGCGGTGGATGACGGCGGTCGACTCGGCGTCGTCGCCCTTGCCGTAGAACTCTGACATGCCCATGCATCCGAGGCCGATCGCGCCGACCTCGAGGGTTCCTAACGTGCGGTGCTTCATCCGGGCACCGTACCCAGGAGACGCTTGATCTGCCACCCGTAGACATCGAGACCATCGCGCTCGAGGTTCGGGAGCAGGTCACCGAACGCGTTGCCCTCGAGCACGCGGTGGTCGGTCAGATTTGGCTCGAACATCAGATCGACACCGACGTGAAATGCCCCGGTCGCGCGCTGGACCGCAACGCAGCTCGCCATCGCCGCGTCCCAGGCAGTTGCAGAGATCAACTCGCGAAGTGCGTCCACGTCACCGCGGGTGCCTCCGAGGTGGAGGTTCGTGATCGGGTGCTCTGACGTGCGCATGACGGTGAACGGGGTCTCTCCATCGATCGCGAGCACGCGCAGATCGAAGTAGCGACCAGCGAGCTGCGCCTTGGGGATCGCGCGTTCCACCTGGGCCCCCTCGGCGAGGATGAACCCGAGCAAGCGGTTGATCTCCTCGCGCGTCGTGAGGTGCTGGAGCTTGCGCGTGTTGTAGCGCGCGCGCCCGGTATCCTCGACCGTCGTCGTGATCTCCTCGCCGTCATCACTGCGCGTGAAGATCGCGAGGCACGAGGCCGAGCTGCCGGACGTGAGCTTCACGTACACGCTCGGCCAGCCGCGCGCTTCCATCGCGGCGCGCAGCTCCTCGGGCTCGCGGATCCAGGGCAGGGCCTCGGGCATCGGAATGCCGAGGCCGCGCCAGCGCTCCGAGGCCGCCATGTCGAACAGCTCGCGGATCGCCGCCGGTGGCGGCAGGACGCGCGCTTTCGGGGTCGCCGCTTCGATCTCGGCGAGGACCGCGAGAAAGCCGAGATGATGCTGGCGCGGATACAAGATCCGGCCGACCTGATCCGGAATCAGCGCGAGCTTCTTTGGATTGACGACCGAGACGTTCTCGCCGCGCGCGGCCGCTTCGCCGCGCCGGATCAGTGCACGCTCGACCGCGCTGTCCTCGCCCGCCGAATCGATCCTGACGAGGTCGTAGCCCGCGAGCAACTCCGCCGGTGCCCCGGGCTCGCACAGATCGATCCAGTCGACGATGCGCGCGGGCGGGTGGCCCTGCGCGAGCAAGGCCGCTTGAAACATTGTGACCCGGCGATTCGCCGAGTTACCGATGACGATCACTCGGCGATCGCTACGTAATAGTAGCCTTCGTCGTCGTCCTCATCGGCCTCTTGCATCTCGCCCGTGACGACCTTCTTCGCGAGACCTTGCACCGATTTGATGCCGGCCTTCGAGAGGTAGTTGTGTGACAGATCGAGGCACTCGAGGTGCTCGAGCGAATCCTTCGCCGCGACGAGTGCGGCGGCGCCTTCATCGGTCATCGTGCCCTTCGAGAGATCGAGCGTCTTGAGCGTCTTCAAGACCTTCGAGCCGCCGATCGCCTTCGCGATGTCGTTCGCGAACTTCGAGTTCTTGATGCCCAGATACTCGAGGTTCGTGAGGTCGCCGCGATCGAGCAGCGGTTTCACTTCCTTGACGGTGCAGTCACCACCGTACTCGTCGTCACCGTAGTAGATCTCGAGGTGCTTGATCTTCGGCATCTTCGCGGTCGCGATGTTCTTGCCGCACGCCTTCGAGAGGCCGCCGGTGATGAAGATCGCGCGCTCGAGGTTCGGCGCGTCCATCGCGCCGACCTCGAAGTCACCCGTCTCGAGCTCGACGATGCGGAGGTGGGGGACCGCCTTCCACATCTTGCCGAGGTTGCCGGTGTGGTGCCAGCTGATCTGATCGACGTTGTCACCGAACGTGATCTTGCGAATCGTCGGTGGGGCCTTCTTCGCGATCACGTCGATCAGCGACTGCAGGTTGCCCTCGCTCGGATCACCGTTCGACATGAACGAGAGCTCGACGACGTAGCGCCCCGATGGATGCTTGAACACCTCTTCGAGCACGTCGGAGGTTTTCCCTTTCCAGACGCTGTCGTGATAGGTGTCGTGGCTGAGGCGGACCCGGTAGATGTAGCCGTTGCGCCAGAGGAACGCGTCCTCGCCGGTCTTCTGCCACTCCTTCTCCTGCGCGGAGCTGCGCAGATGCGATCTCGAGTTGTTGCTCAGGCCGTCGCGGGTCTTCTGGTGCTCCGCGAGCGGACCGAGGAAGTACTCCGGGTTCTTGTCGATCAGCTGCTTCGCGGATTTGTCCTTGTAGCCGAGCTGCAGCGAGATCAGCTCGCCGCGCGGGTCGCCTTGCTCCTGGAGCCAATCGGCGAACACCGCATACGCATCGCGATCGGTCGGGTTCTCGGCGATCGCCTTCTCGAGCGCGGGATTGCGCGCATCGCCCTTCGCCGCGCCGGCATCTGCTGCCTCCTTCTTGCCCTTCGCGAGCTTCGAGGCAGGCTCGGCCTTGGCCGGCTTCGCAGGCTTCGCGGCAGCCGCCTTCGCAGGCTTCGCATCCCCGACGAGCGCGTAGCCCTTCTTGGTCTTCTCGGCGACGAGCTTGTCGTGCTCTTTCTTGGCGTCGGCCGGCGATCCGAACTGCTTGATCGTCGTCTGGCCGTTCGCGCCAATCTTGCCGTACGTCGTGGTGAACGCGTTGCCGGACAGCTTGATGTCCCAGAACTTGTTCGAGTTGCCTTCGGAGAGCTCGTAGCGGGGCATGGCCAAGAGCTTACCCGAGTCGGCGTCGAGTTCAGCGGCAGGCCAAGAGAATGATGACTACGCTTTGCCTTCCGCGTAACCCTTCTTGGTCTTCTCCGCGATCAGCTTGTCGTATTCCTTCTTCGCGCCGGCAGCATCACCGAACTCTTTGAGCGTCTGCTGACCCGGGGTCCCGATCTTGCCGTAGCGCGTCTTCACGTCGGTACCGGCGAGCGTGATCTCCCAGAACTTGTTCGACGAGCCTTCGGAGAACTCGAAGTAGCGCGCGCCCTTCGCGGCCTTTGCAGGTGCAGGTGCTGCGGCTTTGGCTGCAGGCTTGGCCGCGGCGGCTTTCTTCTTCGGCGCCGGCTCTTCATCGTCGTCGTCGTCGTCGTCGTCATCATCGTCATCGTCGTCGGCCGGCTTCGCCTTGGCCTTCGCAGGTGCGGCCTTCGCGGCGGGCGCGGCCTTCGAGCCCGCGACGAGCTCGTAGCCCTTCTTGGTCTTCTCGGCGACGAGCTTGTCGTACTCCTTCTTGGCGTCCGCGTCGGACCCGAACTGCTTGATCGTCGTCTGTCCAGACGTTCCGATCTTGCCGTACGTGGTGGTGAACGACTTACCCGAGAGATTGATCTCCCAGAACTTGTTCGACGAACCTTCAGAAAATTCGTAACGGGGCATGGGTCCGAAACGTTACACGAGCCAACGGAGCAGATCCTCGGTGACCTCGCACCATTCGTTCCAGGAATCCGGAGAGGGCTCGGCCGGCGATGTACCCACCTGTGCGGCAGTAGGCGCGGGTCCTGAGAGGTTGATGTGGAGGGCGCGAAGGCCTTTCGGGATCTCGGGCGCGGGGCCCATCGACACCACGATCACGTCGGAGATCGAGGTCGAACCCGCCGCCGCCGTCGCAGCGATCAGGTCCTGCCAGGGCGTCTCCTCGAGGATGACGATGCCGCGCTGGATCTCGCCCTCCAGCAACAGCGCGACGATCGCGCGCTCTTCCTCGAGCAGTTGCGGCGGAAACGCCACCCGGATCGTCAACGCCTGGTCGCCGAGCTGCTCGGTCAGCCAACGCACCGCGGCGACGAGCAGGCCGAAACACAGGATCAGGCGCTGCCAGGGCAGGTCGCGATCCTTCACGCGGGCATCCTCGAGATCGGCGCCGAGGGCGATGCCGATGACCTGGCGGTGACGCCTGAACACGCTGTCATCGCGCGTGTAATAGAGAAGCTCGCCCTCGACGTAGCGCAGCGTGAACACGTCGGTCTCTGGCCCGTCCTCCATGTAGACGAGCTCGGAGCTGACGAGGTTCTCGATGTTCGCGTTCGATCCGCCGGGCGTGATCGCGGTGAACCCACCGGCGGGGTAGAGCGATTCGTCGGCGAGTTGCGTGTCGCGCGCGCCGCGATTCTGGCGATTCGCGGGCAGCCGCCGCGGCAGCTTCGCCTCGAGTGCGGTCGCCGCCGCGGCGATGTGGTCGGCGGTCATCCGGCCGCCTAGGTCGCGCAGCACGTTCAGGTGATCGAGCGCGAAGACCTCGTGATCGTCGACGAGCGCACGCGCCTGGCGCGCCGAGCGAGCGAGGCGATCGTAGGCATCGGCGAGTCGCTCCGCGGTGGTGCCGCCCAGGAGCTCGGTGCGGCCGGCCGCATCGCGTTCTTCGCGCGGACGAGCGAGCGCGCGACGCAGCGCCGCGGGGCTGACCGAGGCACCCGCGAAGCTCGCGCGCTCGCAGATCGCACCGACGACGAGGGCGATCGCGGTCGCGCGATCACCGGGCGCGAGGTGCGCGTAGGCGGCGAGCACGTCGTCGAAGCGCGCATTCGTGACCAGCCGCGCGAGGACGTCATCGTCATACGCGCGCACCGCGGCGCGCAGGTTGTCGTCGCGGCTCTGGACCGGGGTCGACAGCGGCAAGCGGGCCCCCCCGAGCAAGACGGCCACGTCCGCGATCATGCCGGGCGGTGGGAGCGATGACAGCTCGTTCGCGCAGGCCGCGATCGCGGAGGCGATCAACTGATCATCATCCTCGGTCACGACCCGACGCAACGCGAGCCCTGCCGCGAGCCAGCTCGCGACATCGGCTTGAGTACGCAGCTCGCGAACCGCGGGCTTCATGACAAGCCGAGCAGCCGAGGCACTTTCTCTTCGAGCAGATCGATCTCGTCACGGGTCTCGCCGAGATACGAGAGCAGGCGCAAGTCGCTGCGTTCGACCGCGCCGCCGTGCGTGATCCACGCGTGCGTGCGGAGCAGCCGATAGAGCTTCACGACCTTGCGATCGGACACGAACACGCCGTCCTCCCGTACGAGCGTCTTCAAGACGCGACGCAGCTCTCGCAAGAGCTCGTCGGAGAAGTAGAGGTCGCGGTCTTTTTGCGGATTGCCATCCGGCCCGTTCACGCGGCGCGCGAGCACGTGCGTGAGGTAGCGGTGCGCCTTGACGAAGTCCTCGAGCGTGGCGTGACCTTCGACCCAGGGTTTCTGGTTGAGCTCGCGATGGGTATAGGCCTCGAGCCCCGCATCGATCAGCTCGATAAAGTGCTCGTCCTGCACCGATCGACAGGCCGCCTTGAGGCAGAACCGATCTTTGAGCGCGGCGAGCTCGATGTTCTCGGGCAGCTCGTTCGTCGCCGCGAGCAGGATCCGCAGCTTGACCGGGACCGGCTGGCCGTCCTGGTAGAACTTGCGCTCGTTGATCACGGTGAGCAGCGAGTTGAGGATCGCGGAGTTCGCCTTGAAGATCTCGTCGAGGAAGACGAGCCGGGCCGTCGGCAGTTTGCCGTTCGACCGGCGCAGGTACTTGCCGTTGCGGAGCTCGGCGATATCGATCGGCCCGAACACCTCGGAGGGCTCGGTGAACCGCGTGAGCAAGTACTCGAAGTACTCGCCATCTGGAATCTTGAGCGCGTCCTTGAACTTGATGACGAGATCGGACTTCGCGGTGCCTGGCGGGCCGACCAGCAGCAGCGGCTCTTGCGCGACCGCCGCGGTGCACATCAGATCGATCAGCGGTTGCTTCGCGACGAAGAACCGCCCGAGCGACATCCGGAACTTGTTGATCCGATCGCGGAGCCCGGATGCATCCTTGGCGAGCTCGTCGTAGCCGGCCTGAGTGGCGCGTTCAATTACATCGACAGGTGCGGCAGTGGCGGTCACGAGGCTCCTCCAAGATCACGGTGCAGGCGGCGGCGAATCAGATGCTCGTCGTCCTCGACGAAGCGGCGGCCAGCTTCGCCGAGGGCGAGGTCGTCCGAGGTGATGCCGAGGACGATCGACTCGACAAAGTTGAGGACCGAGAGGCAGTAGTGGCTGTTGGTCCCGTAGCTGTCGCTGATATCGCGCAGATGGTTCGTGAGATCCGCGAGCCCGGCAAGCGCTTGCTGGAGCGGCGCTTGCGCGTAGGCGAGGGCGAGCGCGCGCACCAGATCGAGCCGCACGGGCAGGACCATGCTCTCGGTCAGCGCGGTCCGCGCCTGCTCGAAGATCGGCAGGGCGCGCGCGGTGTCGCCGAGATACGCGAGCCCGGCAGCGAGCGCGAGCCGACCGCGCAGCGCTTCGACCCGATTCGTGGGCAGCGCGTGCTCGGCCTCGGCGAGGAGCTCGGCCATTTCGGTGCGCAGGCCGATGCGGCGCAGCGCGCGCAGGCTGTGCTGCAGCACGCGCTCGAGATCCGAGCCCTGGACCAGGCGGATCGCGGCCCCGAGTGCCTCGAGCATCGCGGGCATGAGCTCGCTGCGCCCGAAGTGGCCCGCGATGATGAGCCCCTCGGCATACAGCACGGCGCGGCGCGCCTCCGCGACCCGCGCGATCTGCGGCCAGACGCGCTGGAGGATCGGCACGGCGCCGGACTCGGGCAGCTCGAGCAAGGAGTCGAGCACGCCATCGATCAAGCGCTCGCGCTCCGCCTCGTCGGCGGCGATCGCGACATCGACGAGCTTGTCGACCGCCTTCGCGCGCTTCATCGGATCGGTGATCTCGCGCAGGGCCGCGAACTCGGGACCGCGCGAATCCTTCTCCTTCTTGATCCACGCACCGATCGCATCGGGACGCTCGAGCGGCTCGAGGATGCGCGAAGCCTCGCGCAAGCGATCGACCTTGTAGCGATGCACGCGATCGAGGTTCGCGAGCTGCGCGCCGAGCTCCGCCGAGAGCGGGGTCTCCGAGGCGATGCCCGCGATCGCTTGATCGACCCGCGCGCTGTAGGCCGCGATCAGATATGCGTGGACCGGATCGGGCTCGCCCGGCGCGAGCGCCTTCCGCGCCTCGGCGACGAGCGAGCGCGCGCGATCCGCGCTGCCGATCCGGGCGAAGCCGTAGGCGAGCAGGAAGTTCACGTACGCGTTCGTGAGGTGTGCTGGAGCTTCGAGCGGCGTGCGCTTGCGCTTGGTCTTGTCGAGCTTGACCGCGAGCTCTTCGAGCGCGGTGCCGAGGTGCTCGCCACTGGCATTGCCAAGCGCACCGCTGCGCCCCGCGAGCCGCAAGAACGCGGGCAGCTCGCGCTCGACCGGCAACCCGCCTGCGAGCCGCGAGAGGATGCGATCGCGCGCGTGCGCGAGCAGCAACGGATCGCCACCGGCCAGCTTCGCGAGGCCGAGCCGCGCGAGCCACAGCGTGCGCGCGTCGAGCTCGCCATCGTGATCGTCGAGCCAGCGGGTGACCTTGTGCGGATCCTTCGCGACCGCCGGCACCACGCGCGCGGTCAGCGCGGCCACCGCACGCACGTCGTCACCGCTCGGCACCTCCAGCGCGAGTGCGGCGGCGAGCGCCTTGTCGGGCGAGACCTTGACGAGATCCGCGGCGATCCAGGTATCGAGCTGGGCCTGCGCTTCGTCAGGCGGTGATTCCCACACCGCACGCGCGAAGCACAGACCGGCGTCGCGCCGACGATCGAGGCGCGCGTAGGTATGGCCGAGCTTGCCGAGTAACTCGATCCGCTCGGGCGCATCGCCGGGCGCATCGAGTGCGATGAACTCGGCCTCGAGCGCCGCGAGCTCGAGATCGATCGCGACGACCTGCTGCGGCTGGTCCGAAGGCGCGGTCGCCGCCTTGCTCGCCTTTGGCGTCGCAGGCTTTGGCTGCGGAGTCGGCGCTTCGTCGACGACTCCGCGCTGCTGTCCGCCGGCCCTTTTTTTGCGCTTCGCATCGCCGGTGTCGTCGTGATCGCGCGGCGCGCGTTCGCTCGCCCACTCGAGTCCGGTGGAGACGTACGGCGCGAACTCGTAGATCGGCGAGCGAACCCACGGCGTCATCGCTGGCGCACTCGCGTGCAAGACGTAATCGGCCCACTCGCCGAGCCGCGAGAACGCATCATCGGCGATCCGCTCGACGCGGAACTTGTTCGTGTTCACGCGCGCGAGCCACATCACCTCGCGCGCATCGATCCCCAGGATCGAGCGTAGGCGTTCGCGGCGCAGGGGTGGCTCGATGATCGCACCGGTCGGCGCGTAGACATCGGCCATGTTGTGGAGCGGCGCGTACTCCTCGGCCACGAGCGAGAGATCCGGCGCCGGGTGGCGACCGGTGCGCGCGCGCAGGATCACGACGGGCGGTTGTTCCGCGGTGACCGCGAACATCAGCCGACCGACGACTTCTTCGGGCAGGTACTCGAGCAGCTTGTCGATCCGACCGACCGCGTCCTCGCGGAGCACCCACAGGCTCGTGATATCGCGACGACCGCTCGACAGCCGGAGCTCGATCTTACGACGCTCCGGCATCGAGCCAGGGGTGATCACCGGCGCGCGTTCTGGAACGGCGAGCTCGAGCGCGGCATCGAGTGGCATCCAGCCTTCATCGCGGATCGTGGTCCAGCCATCGCGGGCAACGAGCAGCAGCATGCCGCGCTCGGTCCGGAGGTGTTCGGCGAGCGGGTGGTGAAAGCCGAGCTCGGTCCACACCGCTTCCTGGCCCGCAGGATCGGGCGCGAAGACGCGGAGCCCGTGATCGCGATCGAGCGCGCGCACGATCGTATAAGTAGGCGGATCGACGACCCGGAGTACGCCGTGATCGCCGGAGATCGCGAGATCGAGCCGATCGCTACCGAGCCGCACCAGCTCCGCGGCAACATCGAGCAACTGCGAGACCCGCTCGGTCACGAACAGCACGAGCGAGGGGAGCTTGGCGACCTCGAACACGGTGGGGTGGAGCGCCTCTGCCCAGCACCGCACCGCGCGTGGCGTAGCGGGCAACGCGACCTCGCGCACGCCCGCTGCGCGCAACTTGGACATCGCGCCCGCGGGCACGGCCTTGTCGGGCTCGATGACGATCATCTGATCGGCGTGCCCGACCCTGGCTGCTCCTGCCGCGACCTCGGTGGGGACGAGCCCCGACTTGATCGCGACGAGGAGCGCGTCTTTATCGGCGAATCCGAGACCCATCTACTGCTTCGTCGCGGTCGGGGTCGCAGCCGGTTGCTCGGCTTCGGGCTCTGCGGTCGAGCCGCCTTCTTGCTCGCGGCTGATCTCGACCTTGGGATTCTTCAAGCCGCCGTTGACGACCTTCTCGGCGAGCTGGCGGTGCTCTTCCTCGTGCTCGAACGGCAGCGCGTCCGAATCGCTCGAGTAATCGATCACGATCTCGCGCCGGCCGGTGACCGGATCGACGCGCAAACGGAGAGTGAGATCAGGCATTCAGGTCACCAGATGGGCAAACGACGCGCGGTCGAGGACTTTACGTTCGAGTAGCAGGTCGCGGAGCGCGATGACGAGCCCGCGCTTCTCCGTCAGGATCGCACGGCAGCGCGCGCGTTCGTGCTCGAGGATCGCCGCGATCGCGTTGTCGAGCCGCGTACGCGTGGTCTCCGAGTGGTTCTTGTCGCGCTCGTGCAGCGCCCACCGGCCGATCGCGAGCTCGGGCACTTCTTCGCCGTACTCCTCGACCAGCGCCTTCGCGATCGACGTGGCGTTGTGCAGATCGCTGCCCGCACCGATCGAGACATCCTCGAGGATCAAGGCCTCGGCTTCGCGGCCACCGAACATCGTGCAGATCGTGTCGCGCAGCTGCGCGTACGTCACGACGTAGCGATGCGCGCGGTCGGCGTGCTGGACGTACCCGAGCGCGCCACCGATATCGCCGCGGATCGAGATCCGATCGATCGGCGGGACGTGCTTGCAGCCGAGCGCCGTGATCGCGTGACCGGCCTCGTGCGTCGCGACGACGAGCTCTTCGCTCTTCGTGAGCTTCGGCAGATCGAGGTACTGCTCGATCGCTTTATCGATCGCGGCTGGATCGGTCGGACCTTCGATACCTTCGCGCAACCGGGTGCGCGCGAGCTGGCGACCGAGCGCCTGCAAGTGATCGCCGGAGTAGTTCGTGCCGCCACTCGGGCCGGGGACGTGCTCGCCACTGCGCTTCACCGCATAGTCGATCGCGGCCTCGGTCATCTGGAGCTCGAGGCGCTTGTCGTGGACCTTGAGGATCTCGCGGCGGTCCTCGGCGTTCGGATACGGAATGTGGAGCGCGAACTCGAACCGACCGGGGCGCAACAGCGCCGGATCGAGCGACTCGACGAAGTTCGTGGTGCCGACGACGAATACGAGCTCTTCCTTGCGGAAGCCGTCCATCTCGGTGAGCAGCTGGTTGACCATCGAGTGCTCGACGCCCGAGCCGGTGTACGTGCCGCGTGCGGCCGCGAACGAATCGAGCTCGTCGAACACGATCACGCTCGGCGCGCTCTGGCGCGCGCGCATGAACACAGCGCGCAGGTTTTCTTCGCTCTCGCCGACCCACTTGCTCTTGAGCTCGGGGCCCGAGACGATCTGGACCGCGGCGCCGAGCGCGGTCGCCATCGCCTTGGCGAACAGCGTCTTGCCGGTACCTGGCGGTCCCCAAAAGATCATGCCGCGCGGCAACAGCCCCTCGAGGCGAGCGATCTGGTTCGGGTCGTTGAGCTTGTCCTTCGCCGACAAGATGGCCAGGATCTCTTGCTTGAGGCGCTCCTTGACCTGCGCATAGCCACCGATGTCGGTCTCGAGCGAGACGTTCGGCAGCTGGACATCGTTCGACAGGGTCGCGGTGCGGAGCTGCGCGAACGCCGCGGATGGATCCACCGGATAGTCCTCGCCGGTCAGCGAGCCGAGCAAGCGGCGCAGGCGCACCGCGTTGAGGCCGGAGATGTGCTTGTAGAGCTGATACGGATCGAAGCCGCGGCCGAGCTTGCGCGCCTCGCGCTGCGTGATCAGATGTGCGAGCCGATCGCGCGGGATGCCGATGATCGACTCGCGATGCGGGAACAGGTTCGTGATCGGTTGCGGCAGCGGGAACGACGGATCCTTGAACCCGAGCCACAGGACCTCCGGGTTCTCGTAGAGCAGCGGAATCAGCTCGCGCGCCTCCGCACCGAGGAAGCCGCCACCACCGCTCGCACCCAGGATGTCGAGGTGCGGCAGTACAACGATGCGCTCGCCAACCGCGCCACGCACGACCTCGCGGATCTGATGGATCATCGCCCCGACGAGGCTCGCGCCCTGGGGTGGAGGAGGCAGGTCGGCCGAGGCGCGACCGTCGAGGTAGAGGCAGCGCGTGCCATCGGCCTTGAGCCGATCACGAATGCTGCGATAGACGTACGGGGCGAGCTCTTTCTCGGCCTCGATCAGCACCGGTAGGCGACGGCGGAGCGCGTCGTAGCAGCGCGTGAGCTCGACGGGATACGCGGCATCGACCGATTGAAACGGCGACAGCTCGGTCGGTAGCTCGGACTCGGCGAGCACTCGGCTCAAAGCTTCACCTTGATCGTGACGTTTCCGGCCTCGTCCTTCGAGATCTCTTCGATCTTACCGAGCTGTTGCGCGCGCTCGGTCAGCGCTTCGACGGTCGCGCGGCCGATCGCTTGATCGAGCTCGGTGCGCAGATCCGCGAGCTTCTTCTCGAGTTGCTCGGTGATCTCTCGGCGCATTGCTTCGGTCTTCGCGGCGAGCCGCGCCTCGAGCTCGTCGATCGCGGCATCGCGCAGGCGGCTCTCGGCCTGCTGCTCGTGCTCGATCGCGGTGCGGGTCTCGAGCTGGACCTCTTCTTTGAGCTTGGTGTGCGCGCCGATCTTGACCGACACGTTCGCGGCTTCGAGATCGATCACGATCTCGACATCGCCATCGGTCCGCTTCGCGAGCTTGCCCTCGCGCGTGAAGCCCAGGCCTTCGAGCTCCTTCGCGAGGAGCTCGGCCATTCGGTCGGGGGCGAGCACCGGCAAGAGCTCGAGCGGCGATTCGACGCCATCCTCGACATGGATCGTGCGCACGACGGACTCGGAGACACGGACTTGAATTGCTCTGCTCATAAAGCCTCCGGGGCGTCGATGGTAGCCGAACTCGTCGGTGCGAGCGACGCCAGCTCGGCCAACCAGGTGGGCAAAAGCACGTCGGCACCGTTGCGTAGCGCCTTCTCGAAGCGGGTCAACAGCAGCTGGCTCGCTTCGTAATCGTCGTCGAGAAATCGGATGCCGCGGTGCTCGCGATCCCACTGCAGCCAGGTGTCGAGTGCTCGGAGGAGCGCTCCGGAGGCCTTGCGTGCGGCCGTTCGCACGGACAACGGCTTCGTTCGATCGAGATCGTTTGGAAACGGCGCCACCTGCCTGCCGAGGAGGGGCAGCATAGCGTCGATCACGAACCCGGCAAGGTCGCGGCGGCCCGCGCGCGAGCAGGCCGCCATGAACGCGATCATCGTGAGGTCCTGTGCGCTGCCCAAGGCGATCAGGGTCTCGGGTTCGGTGATCGTGCGTTTCGTCAGCTCGATCGTGCGCCAGCGCTTTGCGAGATCCACTTGCAGCGCTTCGATCACGACCGCGCCCGGCCCGGTGACCAGCTCGTCCCAATCACTCGCCGCGGGGGGCTCACCCGGGAGCACGTGCGCGAACCCGAGCCACGCGAGCGGCGCGACCGCGACCTTCGAGAAGCGCGCGATCGAGAGCTGCGCCGGCGTTTCTGCCGCGACCGAGAGCGCGAGGTAGGCCACGACCTGATCGCCGACCGCGACCGGCTGCGCGGCGAGCTTCGGCGCGGCCCCCGCGGCGAGCGGCACCTCGACGAGCCAGCGCAACAGTGCGAGCGTGAACGGTGAGAACTCGAGCGGGCTCGGCGGATTGCGCTCCCAGCCACGGCCGCGCAGCACCTTGCCGCCGCGGATCGAGGCACCGGGCTTCGCGCCTTCGCGCCGCCACAGCGCCGGCCAGATCTGCTCGAGCGCATTACCGATCAGCTCCACGCAGGTCGGCCCGACCTTCGCCGGCATCGAGCGCGAGCTCGCGAGCAGCGTCCACACGTCGTGCGCTTGCGGCGCGGTCAACGCGCGCGCCATCTCGATGATCTCCGCTTCGCTCGCGGCGACCGTCGGTGGCTCGACCCACTCGGTGTCTTCATCGACGATGTCGGTTACGGATCGGTCACTCATCGGTCATCGAGCCTTCCGCGCTCACTTGCGTCGTACCAGACGATCGGCGCTCGGCCAGCCGTTGACGAGCAAGCCCTGCGGCGAGATCCGGATCTCGATGGTGTTGGCCGCACGCATCTGCGGATCGTCGGGCGTGTACGCGCGGGTCAGGTAGTGCATGACCTGATTCGCGGAGCCGATCCAGCGCCTGCCTTCGGGTGGCTTGGGTTCGGGGCGCTCGCGATCGTAGCGTCCATCGACGAGCAGATCGAGCTGGTCGAGCAGCGGGGCCGCGGTCGCGCGCTCGCGCAGCTCGGCGATCGTATAACCGGAGAACACCATCGCGGTGAGCCCGCGCGCCTTCCCGAGTCGCACGAATTCGGCCGCTTCATCGGCCTGCTCGAACGGCTCGCCGCCGAGGATCGTGACGCCTTCGACCCCGGCTGGGATCTTCGCCGCGAGCTCGGCGGGGGTCATCGCTTCGCCGCGCCGTTCGTCGAACATCTCCGGGTTGCAGCAGCCAGGGCATCGCAGCGAGCAGCCTTGCAGCCACACGGCAAATCGTTTCCCAGGCCCTTCCGCCTCGGTCTCGGCGACCATGGTCGCGACGCGGAGCACCTGGGGAGCGTAGCAGCTTCCGAACCACACAGCCGTGGTAGGAGAGGCTCATGCCGAACCGCCTCGCGACCGAAAGTTCACCGTATCTCCGGCAGCATGCCGAGAATCCGGTGGAGTGGTGGCCGTGGGGCGAGGCCGCCTTCGCGGAGGCCAAGCGGTCGAACAAGCCGGTATTCGTGTCGATCGGCTATGCCGCCTGTCACTGGTACCACGTGATGGCGCACGAGAGCTTCGAGGACGCGGAGACCGCGAAGCTGATGAATCAGCTGTACGTGAACATCAAGGTCGATCGCGAGGAGCGGCCCGATGTCGACACGATCTTCATGAACGCGATCCAGGTCATGGGCGAGGGCGGCGGCTGGCCGCTCAACGCGTTCTGCCTGCCGGATGGCCGACCGTTCTTCCTCGGTACGTACTATCCGAGGGTCCCCAAGTTCGGACGCCCGAGCTTCTCGAACCTCCTGACCGCGATGCACGACGCATTCGCGAAGCGCCGCGAGGATGCCGAGGACAACGCGGCGCAACTGATCGACGGCCTGCAACGCGTCGACGATCACTACCGCAAGGGCGCGCTCGCAGGCGAGGCCGGTGCGCTCGTCGCCTCCTTGTTGATCTCGGCCGGCAAGCAGCTCGCGGAGCGCTGCGATCCGAAACATGGCGGCCTCGGTGGCGCGCCGAAGTTTCCATCGAGCTCGAGCCACGAGCTGCTCGCGCGCGCGTCTCGGTTCCCGTTCGGCGAGGCGGCGCGCACCGGCTTTCTCGAGTGGGCGCGCGGCATGGCCGAGGGTGGGATCTACGATCACCTCGGCGGTGGGTTCGCGCGCTACTCCGTCGACGCGCAGTGGCTGGTGCCGCACTTCGAGAAGATGCTCTACGACCAGGCTCAGCTGCTCTCGATCTACGCGGCAGTGTACGCGATGACGCCGACCGGCCATGCCATGAAAGATCGGGCCCTGGAGGTGATCGTCGAGACCATCGCCTTCCTCGAACGCGAGCTCTCCGATCGCGACGGTGGCTTGTGGTCGTCGCTCGACGCCGATAGCGAAGGCGAGGAGGGCAAGTTCTACGTGTGGACACCCGTGGAGACCAAGGCCGCGCTCGGCGCGATGGGCTCGGTACTGTTCAATCACGCGTACGGCGTGCACGACCACGGCAACTTCGAAGAGGGTCGCACCGTGCTGTCGCGGATCACGGCGCGCAGCTCGCGCGACGAAGAAGCACAGCTCGCCGAGCTCCGCGCCAAACTCCTCGCGGCTCGCGCGACGCGCGTGCGACCCGGCACCGACGACAAGGTCCTCGCCGCGTGGAACGGCCTCGCGATCACCGGCCTCCTCGCCGCGTGGCGGGCGACCGGCCACCCACCGGCGCTCGCGCTCGCGTCGCGCATCGCCGAGTTCTTGCGCTCGAAGATGATCACGGGCGCGGTGATCAAGCGCGTCCATCACGAGGGCGTGACCAAGGATCTCGAGGGCACGCTCGACGATTACGCGTTCTGCGCCGACTCGTTCCTCGAGCTCGCCGAGGCGACCGGCGATCGCGCGTGGTGGGACCTCGGGGCGCAGCTCTGCGCCACGATTCGCGCGCGGTTCTACGAAGAGCGCGACGGTGTCGGCGTGTTCTTTCTCTCGCCTGCGGATGAAGCGCTGCTCGTGCATCGTCCGGAATCGCATCATGACAGCGCGATTCCCGCCGGTGCTGCGGTCGCGGTGCGCGCGTGCTTGCGGCTCGGGCTCGTCGCGGGCGACGCGGCGTCCCTCGCGCTCGCCGAGCAATACCTCGCCCAGCGCCTGACCGGCACGACCGGCGTGCAGGCGTGGGTGACCTCGACGCTGCTCGGCGCGCTCGATCTCTATCTCCACGCGAAGGTCGCCGTGATCACGCAGGGTGAGGGCCGCGAGGCGCTGCTCGCCGCGGCGCGCCGCGCGTATGCCCCGACGCTGTGCATCGCGGGACCGTGGGCGCAGGCGTCGATCACCGATGCGAAGAACCCGGCGAACGACCGCGCGCGTGCGTTCGTGTGCACGGGGCCGGTCTGCTCGCAGCCGACAGCCGACCCAGCCGAGCTGTCACTTACTGTTGCGAATGCCGTACATCAGTAGCAGCAAGAAGATCACGATCGGGATCACGTAGGGGATCACGAACAAGCCACCGAGATCGAAGTGCTTCCAGCCGACGATCATCTCGAACCAGGTCGCGGACGCTGCGATGAAGAACGCGCCGATGGCCTCGGGCCAGTCCGGCTCGACCTTGAGGCCGAGCGTGAAGAACAGCGCGCCGACGATGAACGTCACCGTCGCGAGGGCCCACGCGGGCAGCCCGACGAACGACTTCATCCCCTCGCTCGCGCGGTGAGGGTTCTGCCACACGACGTTCAACACCACCACGATCCCGATCAGGAACGCGAGCAGGATGAAGTAGGTCCACATCTTGTCTCGGTGCTTGCCGAGAAAGTCATGTTCGGGATCTTCCACCATGCAGCATCTTACCTGCCCGCGCGTGCGCGATCGAGCAACGGGCGCCGCGGTGCGGGCAATCGCCCGGCTTTCGCGAGTGGCTCGAGTAGATCGCGGACCTGCTTCCACTCGTCGGCCGCGATGTGTGAATCGGTTGCGAGCTCGGCGAGCCCGGTGTGGACCTCGGCGAGGTAACCCGGCCATTGCACGTTCTGCGCGGCGCGGACCACCGCTTCGCCAGCGATCGTGCGCGCCTCCTGGAGGGCCGCTTCGCGCGTTGCGACCGGCCCGGGCAACCGCCCGCGCGCGATCAGGCCTTGGACCAGGGTCTCGCGCCACTCGAGGTTGATGGGATCACCCTGGACGAGCGCGCGAGAGAGGGCGAGCCCGCCGTCGACGAGCTCGTGGCCGCGCTTCGGATCCTTCGTGACGAGCAATTGTCCCAGAGCGATCTTGGTCACCGCGAGCTCGTTCTTGAAGCCGCCGTTCGCTGGCGAATCGGTGACGAGCCTCGCGCGGAGCTCGAGCGCTTGCTCGTGCATGTCGATCGCCCGAGCGAGGTCGCTCTTCTGGACGTAGGTCTGGCCGAGCTTCGCGAACGCGCCGGCATACGCGCGGCGAAACGCGACGCTGGTCGCATCGCGATCGACGAGCGTCTTGCGCACGTCTTGCGCGAGCTTGTACTGCTGCATCGCCTGATCGGTCTCGCCGAGGCACAGGTGGACATCACCACTTCGGATGTACGACCGTCCGAGCGCGATCTGATAGCGGTTGCCTTTCGGGTCGCGCGTCGTGAGCTCCTGCTGGATCGCCGTTGCCTGCCCGATCTGCGCGAGCGCCTCTTTGTAGTCGCCGCTGTCGGCGAGCGCGAGCCCGAGGTCGGCGAGCACGTTGCCGCGCTGATACGCCCAATCGGTGTTCGTCGGATCGCGGTGCGCGAGCTGCTCCATCACGGGCAGCGCGCGGCGATACGCTTCGATCGCGCTCTTCTCGTCGCCGAGCGAGCTCGAGAGCTGAGCCATCTGCTCCTCGGTATCGAGCACCTTCTTCTGGATCTCGACGTCATCTGGTTCGCTATGCAGCACCGATTCGCGGAGGCGCAATGCGGTCTTGTATTCATCCATCGCGAGTTGCGAGGCGCCCCGCGCCTGGTAGATGCCGCCGATCCGGAGGTGGCTCGCCGAGAGCGCCATCACCTCTTCCGTGACCGTGCCATTGCCTTGGCTCGCCGCCTTGTCGCGCAGGCTCTTGGCCTCGGTGTACTCGTCGAAGGCTTCGTCGACCTTGCCCTCGTGGCGTAGCATGTCGCCGACGACGTCCAGGTTCTCGGCGGAGGCGAGCATGATCTCCCGGGACGTCGGCTGTTCCTTCGCCAGCGCGTCGTATTCGGCGCGCGCGTGCTCGAAGGATTTGTGCGCCTCGAGGCTGTTGCCCCGCTCTTGATAGATCTGTGCGGATTCGAAATCGAGCTTGGCGATCATCGTGCGCAGGACGAACGTCGCGGCCTGCTTGTCGTCGCCGATCAGCGCGATCAGCTTGCTGCGCGCCTGGCCCCAGGTCTCGAGCGCTTGATCCGGCTTGCCCGAGATGTGCTCCGCGCGACCGATCAGCTCGATCGCCTCGGCCATCCGGCGCTCGTCGTCCGCCGGCATGCCGCCGGGAATCTGCGAGAGCCGGTCGTAGTAGCGCTTGACCTCGGCGCCCAGCCCGGCCATCAGATCGAGCCGACCGATCGCGGTCAGCTGGGTCTGGACGTTCGAGAACATGTAGTCGATCAGGCGCTCGGCTGCGAGCTTGCGAGTCGTCGCGATCTTCTGCTCGAACTCCGCGCGATCGCGCTCGCGCACGACGCGCTTGACTGCGAGCGATCCGCCGATCGCGAAGCCCGCGACGGCGACGGCGCCGATCGTGACCGCGGCGCGATGCTTCTTGACGAACCGACCGAGCCGCTGCAGCACGGTGTAGCGATGCGCCTCGACGAGGCTGCCAGTGAGAAACCGTCGGAGCTCGTCGGCCAGCTCGCCCGCATGCGGATAGCGATCCGCCGGTTCGGGCGCCATCGCGCGATCGAGGATCGCGACGAGGTCGCGCGGTGCGTGCTTCTCGCGCGTCGCGAACGGCACGATGTTGCCGAGTGCCGCCGCCGCGATCACGTCGGTCGCGGTGCGCGCGTTGTACGGCGGTGCACCGGCGAGCACGTGATAGAGCATCGCGCCGAGCGCGAACACGTCGGCGCGTTGATCGACGGTCTCCCCGCGCGCTTGCTCCGGCGCCATGTACGCGGGCGTGCCCATCACCGAACCGGCGACGGTCAGCGTCGACGAAGTGGTCTCCATCGGCCGAGACTTGCGTGGCACGCGGGGACCGCGATTTGCGGAGTCGAATGACTCGACCGCATCGAGATCCTTGGCGAGGCCCCAATCGATCACGACGGTCTCGCCGAAGTCACCGACGAGCACGTTGCCCGGCTTGAGATCGCGATGGATGATCCGCTGGCTGTGCGCGTACGCGATCGCGTCGCACGCCGCGGCGAGCCGCGGCAGGATCGCGAGCCGCGCGGGCAGGGTGGTGGCGCCCGCGATCACTTGATCGAGCGGTCGGCCGGACACCAGCTTCATCGCGAAGAACGGCTCGCCCGTCGGCCACCGCCCGGCCTCGTAGACCGGCACGATGCCGGGGTGCTGCAAGCGTGCGGTGATGAGCGCTTCGCGCTGGAACCGCGAGATGTTTTCGTCGGTCGGATCGAGGAGCTCCTTGAGCGCGACGGGGCGATGCAGCCGCTGATCTTCGGCGGCGACGATCCTCCCCATGCCGCCGCGTGCAATCTCGTCCGCGGTTCGGTACAGCGTGTGCGACACCTCGGGCAGCGGGGGCAACCCACCGGCGAGCTGCGCGGCCGGCGCGGCCGGCGCGGCCATGGTCGCGTCGGCGCTGAGCTCGTTCGCGATCACGGGATCCGCACCGCGGCTGCCCATCACGACCTTCTTGAACGACGGTGTCGCGGCATCGCTCGGGATGTGCGCGTGCCCCGGCCCGATCGTCGCGGCGAACGCTTCCTCGTCCTCCGGGCCTCCCATGCACCACCGATCATAGCCTAAGGTCCGACCGATGCATCGGCCCCGTGTCGTCCTGGTCCACGGCAGCGCGACCGACCACACGACCTGGTCGATCCAGCTGGGATCTAGTCTCAAAGATAGGTTCGATTTCGTCGCTCGCGACCGCGACTTCTCGCGAACCAGCGTGGCGGAACATGCGGCCGACCTCGCCGCATCGATCGAGACGCCTGCGCGCGCCCTCGTGGTCGGCTCGAGTTTCGGCGCCGTGATCACGCTCGAGCTCGCGCGGACTCGCCCGGACCTCGTCGCGGGTGCGATCCTGATCGAGCCGCCGATGCGCAGCGCCGACGACCCAGCGCTCGATTCGGCACAGCGCGAGTTTCACGCCGAGCTCGAGCGCCGGGTCGCGCGCGACGGCGGTCCGGCGATGGGCGAGTTTTTCTTGCAGAGCGTGCTCGGTCCCGAGGCGTATGCGCGCATCCCGCTCGCTTTCCGCGAGCGCTCGGCCTCGCGCTGGGCCGACATCCTCTCGGACTCGCGCTCGCTGGTCGCGTACGAGCCGCGATACCTCGAGCTCCGGAGCTGCACGGTGCCGATGCTGCTCCTCGGTGGCGCGCGTTCAGCCCCGATCTTTGGCCGCACGCTCGAGGCCCTCGCGCAGGCGCTCCCCGACGCCGAATCGCTCACGATCCCCAACGCTGGCCATATGTTGCATGCCGAGGCGCCTCGCCGGTTCGCGGAGCTGCTGATCGGGTTCGCCGCCGAGACCGGGATCGAGTAAGGTCCGCGGCCCTGCATGTACGAGACCAGTAGCATCACCAAGCTCACCGAAGGTGGCGATCGTCCTCCGGCGGTCGTCGTCGCGGTGCAGTTGCCCGGCGTCACCGACGTCGAGCTCGAGTCCTCGATCACGGAGCTCGAGCGCCTCGCGCGAACCCTCGGCCTCGAGCCGATCGCGCGCATCACCCAGCGCCGCGCCAAGCTCGCACCCGGCATCGTGCTCGGCGAAGGCAAGCTCAAGGAGCTTGCCGGCTGGACAGGTGGTAGCGGCGAGCTTCCGAAATACGTCAAGCCGGGCTCCCGGCAGGCCGAAGAGATCGCGGAAGAAGATGACAACGAAGAGGTCGAGGAGCGCGAGCAAGCGGCTGACCCCGAAGCACCTCCCCCGAAGGCGCGCGCCAAGGTCGTCCTCGTGGATCACGATCTCTCGCCGTCGCAGCAACACAACCTCGAGACCGCGTGCGGCTGCGATGTCCTCGATCGCACCGCCGTCATCGTCGAGAACTTTCATCGCCATGCGAAGACCCGCGAGGCTCGCCTCCAGGTCGAGGTCGCGCGCCTCAAGTACGTCGCGCCGCGCCTCCGCGCTGCCGGCGGTGGCGGTGACCGCGTGCGCGGTGGCATCGGCGGCAAGGGTGCCGGCGAGAGCTCGCTCGAGCTCGATCGTCGTCGCATCCGCGATCGTATCGCCGAGCTCCGCGAAGAGCTGGCCAAGATCGAAGGCGGCTCCAAGATCCGTCGCGATCGCCGCAGCGAGCTGCCGACCGTCGCGCTCGTCGGTTACACGAACGCCGGCAAGTCCTCGCTGATGCGCGCGCTGACCACGACCGAGGTCTACATCGCCGACAAGCTGTTCGCGACGCTCGACACCACGATCCGCCGCCTCGTGCCGCCGACCGAGCCACCGATCCTCGTCAGCGACACGGTCGGCTTCATCAAGAAGTTGCCGCACGATCTCGTAGCTTCGTTTCGCTCCACGCTCGAAGAAGCGGCCGAGTGCGACCTTCTCCTCCACATCGTCGATGCCGCCGACCCAGCAAGCGCCGATCAGCTCGCGGTCACGCGCACCGTGCTGCGCGAGATCGATGCGGATCAGGCCCCGTCGTGGCTGATCCTGAACAAGATCGACTGCGTCGATGCAGCGGGCCGCGAGATCCTCAGCGACAAGTACCCCGATGCGATCCAGCTGTCGGCCAAGTCGCTCGAGGACGTCGCGCTCCTGCGCGACAAGCTGGTCGAGCACTTCGGCGGCAAGATGGAGGAGACCGAGCTCGCGGTGCCGTGGTCGATGCAGCGCATGGTCCACGTGATCCACGAGCGGACCCGCGTGCTCAGCGAAGATCACGACGAAGCAGGCACGCGGATGCAGGTCCGTGCCCCGGCGAACGTGCTCGAGAGCTTGCGCGCCGAGCTCGCGAACTGACGTCGGAGTCGGAAGGTGGCAGCTCGGCCCCTGATCCGGCCGGCTGCCCGACGTGCGCGTGACTCTCTTCGACCGACGGCTCGGTTCGTGTCCGTCACTTGTTAGCGAGCCGACGAGATGTCGCCCCGGGACGAAGAGTCTCGCGACGGCGCGTCGTTCGTCGGTATCGTTGATGACGGTCGACGCCGACGCCGGGCGAGACCGGGAACGCATGCGCGGCGACGGTCGAGATTGCTGTCCAAGCCGAGAGGCGAGCGGGCACACGCGGTTTGCGATCGATTCGGGCTCGTCACCGATCAAGCGAAATGCAAGCGCTGGAAGCTCCAACGATGATGTCGCTGGCGCGGTCACAACGATCCGCGTCCTGTTCTTCTTTCAAGTGCGAGCAAACATCCCGCCGGCTCCACGCGGACGTTTGCGGCCTGCAGAGCGCTACAGGTAAGCCCTTCCTTCAACCCGCCAGCCGAGATCAAGTCGAGCGTGGCCTCACGAAATCTGACCGACCCGAGCAGGACGTTCGCGGTCTCGTACCCGAGGTCTTCCACGCTTCAGAGAGAGACCGGGCCGGTCACGGCGTGCCCTTGCTGTGTGGGTTCCCCGCAGCCGCGCCAAGGGTGGTCTACGCCAGGCGCGATTCAACACCTGGTGCACCGCGCCCCTGAAGTCACGAGGGTCTGGATCAGATCGACATTGTTCGCGAGCAACGCCGCGCAGTGAGAAGACCTTTCGGCGAGACCGCGAGCGTCCTGCTGGGGCCAGTCAACATCGTGGTTCTAGATCTGAACCGGTGACACACCAGCGCTCGCGGTCTCGCATGACGTGCGTGTGGGCTCCGACGGGTACATCAAAGCGACCAAGCGACGTCGACTCGTCGACGCAGTTATACGAAGCGTTCGCAACGGCGCTCGCGACAACGGAAGGGACGGCTTCGAGCTTGGCGGCGGCCTGAGGATCAGGCGGCGTTCCAGACCCCGATTCACTTCGACCTCATCGTTTCGTTTCAAACCGCGAGCTTGGCGGCGGCCCGAGGATCAGGCGGCGTTCCAGACCCGGAAATGGCGATAGCTGACATGTGTGTATGAGGTTTCGTCCTAAAGCTATTCTGTCGTATTTTGTAAAATATCGGCGAAATCAATTGCGCCAAGGTCGGACCAGGGCTATGGTTCACCCGTGTCGAAGCCTCGTAAACGCCACGTCCAGCTCGAGCTGCCGAAGCTCGACAAGAACGGCCATCGACGCGGTGGTAGACGCAAAGGCGCTGGTCGTCCCAAGAAGGGCTTTCGCGCGAGCGAAAAGCACGGGGTGCGCCCGGCGACCAAAGCCTCCGAGCCGGTGCACATCATCATGCGCGCGCGCGGCGACGTCGGATCCCTGCGCCGTCATGCGGTGTTTCTCGCGATCCGCGAGGCCACGCTCGTGGTTGGAGCCAGCGACAATCCGGTGCCGAATTTTCGGATCGTCCATCTGAGCGTTCAGAAGACGCATATCCACTTGATCGTCGAGGCGGCGAACCGCAAGGCACTGTGGAAGGGCATGCAGGCATTTGCGATCTCTGCCGCGCGTCAGATCAACGCGGCGACGGGGCGGATGCACGGGCCGGTGTTCGCCGACCGCTACCACGCGCGCGTTCTGGGCTCGCCGCGTCAGGTCCGCAACTGCATCGCGTACGTGCTCAACAATTGGAGGCACCACCAGGCTGATCGCGAACGGTTGAAGCGGCCCTGGAAGGTCGACCCGTACTCGAGCGCGCTGTCGTTCGATGGTTGGAAGCAGCGCGAAGCAGCCGGCGTCTATTACAAGGCGCCGAGTGGCTACGCGCCGCCGTTTGTGTGGCTACCGAGGACCTGGCTCCTGCGAGAAGGCTGGCGCCGGTACGGGCTGATCGATCACCTAGAAGTGCCGGGCCACGGCGACGAATAGGGCAGGTTCGGCCGACTCCAAGGTGGCGATTGGCGCCAAACGCGAAAAAGCGACACTAGTGGAGTGCCGCCCTCGCTGCTTCGGAGTCGTGGTGGCTATTGAACTTCGTCGGCGCCAATGTCGGGGCCCGCGCCCATGGGGCGCTTTTGATCGTCGAAGTCGAGCTTGATCGTGGTCGTCGTGTCCCCCGCATTCTGACCTGGCGAATTCGCCTGCAGGTGGAAGTTGTCGTTGTTGAAGTCCACGAACAGCGGGGGCGTGAGGATATTGCCAGCTCCGGTAGGAGCCGTCGTCAGGTTGTCGAACTCCGAGTACGTCCACGTGCAATCCCCGACGTATGGACCGTTGCTGTTGCCGTTCAGGATGTTGCTGGTGAAGGCGCTCGTAGATGTCGCGTTGCAGACCACGCCCTTGGCTCCTGCACTCTGGCCAAGGTTCCGCGCGACGGTCGAATACGCCATCGTGCCGTGTGCTTGAGTGAGGTAGACGCCACCGAGTGCGGTGGTCGTGGAGTCACCATTGTGCACGATGAACGAGTTGTCGACCGCGAACGTCGTCGAGAACAGATCGAGCCCGGCGACTTTGTTCAGCGCGACCATCGTTCGGTGCAGCTTGATGGTGCCAGCGGTCGATCCCACGCCGTACTGCGTCGTGTTCTTGACCGAGCAGTGGGTTAGTTCGACCGTACCCGTGCTCGAGCTGTAGAGCCCGTTGCCGAGCACGCCGGGGGCAGTCCCCGTGCCGTCGAGCGCGATATCCACCATGGTGAGGTTTGCTGCTCCGCTGATCGTCGCGATCGCGTCGTTCGCAACCACAGCAGCGTACGTCGCGCCGCTCGTGATGTTGTTCATCGAGTCATGGTCACCGATGATCGTGAGGTCACTGCTGACCGCGAACTTCGCATTCGTCAGACCCGTGACGCGAATGATCGATTTGGCCGTGCTGATCGCGGTGGCGATCGTGTGGCATGGCGAAGCCTGCGAGCAGTCACCGTTCATCGACGCGTCGACGTACGCGACATCGCTCGCTGCTGCACAGGCGCCCGTTGGAAGGCACGTGTTCGAGTCCGGGCAGTCGCTGTTGACGGTGCATGCGGTGCACGCATCTGCTTTGCAGACCGGCGCGGTTCCCGAACAAGCCGAGTGATCGCCCGACGAACCCACCGTGCACTGGACGCAGGCCTTGGTGTTCGTGTCGCAAACGCTGCCAGCCGCGTTGCCGACACACCCGGTGTTCACGCAGCTGATCGATTCGTTGCCGTCGATGCCACTGTCGTTGCTGCCGGTCTGGGTGCAGTTGTGATCGGAGTTGCCCGCACAGTAGTTGGAGTTGTCGCGGTAGCAAGCGGAGAACAGCAGGCTCGTGGCGATCAATAATTTTTGCATGGTCATCTCCTAGAACCGAGCCGCCCAGCCAAAGATGGCGCTGTCGTGCGAGACAGACGCGACGGGCGCCGAGCCGCTGTCGTGGCCCGTGCGGAGCCACAGGTAGGCCCCGACGCCGGCGACCACCGCACCCGCGCCGACGCAGATCGCGCCGGTGGTGGTGCCATCAAAGATGCGTTTCTGCTGTGGGCCGACCGGGTTCGGATCCTTGTCCGTGACGATGAACACGACGCCGACGATGATGCTCGCGGCGCCGACCCCGATCAGGGTGGCGGGCAGGGCGCGCGAGTGATGGGGCTCGTCCTCGCTTTGGGTCTGCGGCGGCGGGGCCGCCATCGACGCGGAGTCGGGTGTTGGCTGCGCGACGACGTCCTTGCCTTCGGGCTTGGCTTCGGGGACGTGGACGTGCGAGTTGGCCGGCGGGGTCGCGGCGAGCGAGAGCATCAGGTCGTCAGCGATGTCGTGCATCTGCTTCTCGGTGCACTTCTGGCAGGTCCGGCGCTCCGCCATCATGTCGTGGCCCTTCTCCATCCAGTAGCCGACGATCGAGATGTCGCGAGTGCCGTTCGAGGCCGGAGCGGACTCGACGCGCGCGTAGACGATCGCGGTCGATTTCGCGCGTGCTTCGATCACCTTGCGTGCGCAGTTGAGGTCTTCGACGACGTAGCAATCGATCAGCGTGTTGATCGCGTCGGGTTCGAGGGCCGAGGCGTAGATCGAGTGGCCGTGGTGGCGTAGCCAGGTCTCGAGGTGCGAGAGCAGCTGCGGTTGGAGCGTCGCTTCGCCGGTCACGACCACGCCGACATCGGCGCGAGCCGCGGAGGTCGAAGCCAGTACTGCGAGCAGAGCAGAGGTGGCGAACAGAGCTGCGCGTTTGATCATTTGAACCTGGGGATGTCGACGGTCTTGTCCGGCTCGACGACGACTTGAACGGTCTCTTTGTAGCCGGTGTCTTCGTTGGTGAGTCGAACGGAGTGCTTGCCCGCGGGGACCGAGATGGTCATCGGAGAGTCGCCATACTTCCTGCCGTCGACCGCGATCGTAAGCGTCGGCATGGCGGTCACGTAGATCTTTCCGGAGGGCTTTTTGTCGGTCGCAGGGTGACTCGGACGCGTCGAGGTTGCATCTTTTTGGCTATTCGACGCAGCGACTTGCGGCACACCTGCATCCGGCGACATCGGCGCCACCGCGGCATCCCGCGAAATCACTGGAGGTGCGTCCGGCATGCCGGCGTCGATCTCTGTAGCGGGCTTCACGTTCGCGACCAGGGCTGAACCCGATCCAGCGTCCGCGAGTTTCGGTTTTGGCTTCTTGGTGATCGCCAGGACGACCAGGAAGGCGAGCACCGCGCTCGCGAGCCCGGCCGCGATCATCACCGCGGTTCGGGTGCCGCTGCGCCGAAGCGAGTGGGGGTTCGCGCCGATCGTGTTCGTGATCGCGTTGCGCCCCGCTCCAAGGCTCGGCATCGCCGCGACGCCCTGGTTCGCCGCGCGGCCGTCGCCGAGCGTCGAGGAGCTCGGCGGCAGCGACGCGTAGCCGCCCGGAGTTCCGGACGGCTGGCCGCTGCGCGATCGCATCACGCTGCCGCGCACCGGGGCGTGCTCGGGGAAGCGCTCGGCGAGCGTCTTCATCAGCAGCTCGCGCCCGGTCTTCGGCGAATCCGTACAATCGAGCAGGTCGCTGACCGCCGCCTCGGCGGTCGGATAGCGCGCCTGGATATCGCGCTCGAGCATCTTCATCACGACACGCTCGACGTCCTTGGGCACGTCGCCACGGATCGAGCGCGGGCGCGGCACCTGACCGAACAGCACCGCCGCGAGGGTCGAGCGGGTGTCCTCCCCGATGAAGAGCCTCCGGCCGCAGAGCATCTCCCACAACATCACGCCGACCGCGAACAGGTCGCTGCGCCCGTCGAGCGCTTCGCCGTTTGCTTGCTCCGGGCTCATGTATGCGGGCTTGCCCTTGATCAGCACCGACGCGGTCGCGGCGCTCGCCTCGCGCGCCTTCGCGATCCCGAAGTCCGAGACCTTGACCGCGCCATCCCACGACAAGAGGACGTTATGCGGGGAGACATCGCGATGGATGATGCCGCGCAGCGTGCCCGTCGAGACCGGAAGATCGTGGGCGTGACCGAGGCCGCGCAGCACCTCGGTGATCAAGAAGATCACGAGCGGGACGGGGAGCAACCCGCTGCTCACGAGCGCGTCGAGGTCGCGGCCTTCGACGAGCTCCATCACCAGGAACAGCCGGTTCTCGGCGTCGCGATCGAAATCGAGCACCGACACGATGTTCGGGTGCTGGAGCTGCGCGCTGATCTGCGCCTCGTCCACGAACATCTTGGAGAACTGCGGGTTGTCGGAGAACCCGGGCAACACGCGCTTGATCGCGACACGGCGCGAGAAGCCCTCGGCGCCGACCATGGAGCCGAGGAAGACCTCGGCCATGCCGCCGCCACCGAGCCGTGTGTCCAGGCGGTACTTGCCCGAAATCCCCGCCATGCGGCGAAACTATACTAGAGCGCCTACCGTGGCGCGAATGCGTGGTGCTTCGTGATCCCGCGAGCCGTGAAGTAACGCCTGGCGGCCTCGATATGGGTCGAGAAGACGAAGTCTTCGTCGAGCCCGCCGGGGCCGAAAATCAAGCCGCGCTCCTGGGTCTCGTGGTTGGGTACGAAGGGCGGGAGCGGCGAGGTCACGCCCTCGGTGACCGCGAAGATCAGGATCCGGTTCGGCGTGGGCTCGCTCGAGCTGATCCAGTGGATCTGACAAGACGCCGGATCGACGACGACGTTCGTCTCCTCGCGGACCTCGCGCGCGCAGCCGACCTGCCAGGCCTCGTGGGCCTCGATGAAGCCACCGACCAGCGCGAGCTTGCCGACGCCGGGCGGAATGCCGCGCCGCACGACGAGCAGGCCGTCGTCGACAGGGACCAGGGCGACGGCGACCGGAATCGGATTCGCCCACACCATCGCGCCACAGCTCGCGCACGCGCGCGGATACTTCGAGGTATCGGCGAACGCGGTGCCGCAACAATTGCAGAAGCTGTTCGGTGGATTCATTTTGGCACCAGCGAGTCCATGCCGCGCTCGCGCATCTCCTTGCGCCACGCATCGACGAGCTTGACGAACGCATCGCCGAGCTCGGGATCGAATTGGGTGCCGCTGCAGCGCTCGATCTCGCCGATCGCGACCTCGTGGCTGAGCGCGCGGCGGTAGGCGCGATCGGAGGTCATCGCGTCGTACGCATCGGCGATCGCGACGATGCGGCCGACGAGCGGGATGTTCTGGCCCGACAGGCCGCGCGGATAGCCACCGCCATCCCACCACTCGTGGTGGCACCAACAACCGTCGATCAGGCCGTGCAGACACGGCACCGGATCGAGGATGCGCTTGCCCTTCTCGGGGTGCTGGCGAAACACCGCGACCTCCTCGGGCGTGAGCTTGCCGGGCTTGTTCAGCATGTCGTAGCGCACGCCGATCTTGCCGACGTCGTGCATCACGCCGGCTTGCACGATGCGCCGGATCTCTTGATCGGGAAGCGTGAGCCCGCGCGACAGGATCTCGGAGTACACGGCGACGCGTTCGGAGTGGCCGCGCGTGTACATGTCGCTCTCTTCGAGCGCCTGCGCGAAGCCCGCGACGGTCTGCTGGAACATCTCCTCGAGGGATTGGTTCGCCGTGCGCAGATGGGCGTTGGTCTCGACGAGCTCGCCGTACAGGCGCGCGTTATCGATCGCACTCGCGGCACGCGAGGCGAGCACCGCGAGCATCTTGCGATGGCCCTCGTCGAACTTCTTCGCCGGCGTGAACGAGAACACGTTCAACACGCCGACCATCTGGCCACCGACCTGGAGGGGGACCGCGACGAACGAGCTGAGATCCTGCTGCTGAGTGGGCTCGGTGAAGAACCGCGAGGCCTTGCCACCGTGCGCGAGGATCGGCACGCCTTGCGCGAACTGCTCGGTCAACAGGCCGAACGCGGGGGAGGGCATGCCTCCCGGACGATGCGCATCGTTCGCGACGATCTTGACGCGCTCTTCGAAGTTGCCGGTCTTGGTATCGAGCAAGTGCAGCGTGGCGACGTCGGCTTTGACCTCGTCGATCGCGGCGCGCAGCACCACGTCGAGGATCTTGTCGATCTCCTGCTGCAGCGCGATTGCCTCGGAGACGCGATAGATCGTGAGCGCCTCGCGCAGCCGGATGTTCTCGGTCTGCAGGCGCTGGCGATACAGCGCGCGCTGGACGACGTGGATGACCTCCTCGACCTTGAATGGCTTGAGGAGGTAATCGTAGGCGCCCTTCTTCATCGCCTCGATCGCGGTCTCGACGGTGCCGAAGCCCGTCATCAACACGGTCAAGACGCCGAGCCGCTCGGCCTCGATCTTCTCGAGCAGCTGCAGGCCCGAGAGCCGCGGCATCTTGAGATCGGTGATCAATAAATCGTAGGGACGGAGCCGGAGCTCGGTCAGCGCCTTTTCACCATCTTCGACGGTGTGGACAGAAAAGCCCTCGAGCGAGAGAAACTCCGCGAGGATCTCTCGGATCACTCGCTCGTCATCGACGACGAGGATCCGTGCAGCTTCGGGCGATTCGGTAGCGGCTACCACGAGCGACTAGGTGGTGGGCTGAACCTTCGGGGCCATCGGATCCCAGAACACCGAGGCGTGGCCGTTCTCCTTGTCGGCCTGCTCCTGGATGTGGAGCCAGTTGTCGCGCTGCGACGAGACCGACGCTTTGGCCGATTCCGCCTTCGCCTTCGCCGAATCGGTGCGGCTCTTGCGCGATTCCTGCTGCTTCGGGAACGAATCGTACGTCACGCCCTTCGGCGCGATGTTGTTGGTCTTCGCGAGCTGCGCCTTCGCGGCCTCGAACTCGGCCTCGCGGTAGTACATGTTCTCCTGCGTGTAGCGCAGGTAGTGCTTGAGGTACGAGTGGTACGTCTGGAGGTATTTCACGCGCGCGTCGGCCGCCTTGCCGACGTCCTTCGCGGTCGCTTCGGACTTCGTCGCCTCGTTGATCCGGTTCATGTCATTCGAGGCCTGGGCGCTCTTCGTGTTCGAAGCTGCCGAGTCCATCGCGAGGCGCGTGGCCTTCTGATCATTGCTCGCCTGGTGGAGCTGGGAGTCCGACTCCTTGACCTGCGCTTCGGCATTCGCGTTCTCCATCCGCGCCACGTTCCAGGCCTGCTGGGTCTGGACGACCGCCTGCTTCTGGTCGAGCGGAATGGCCGCGATGTACATCTCGTCGAAGTGCTGCGCGAGCGGACCCGGAGGGCTGTCCGAAGAGCCGCACGCGTAGAGGCCAAGCAAACACACGATTGTGAGTAATCCCCGCATAGTGCTGGCGAGCCTACTACGGTCGGGCGCTCCCGGGCTACAGTTGGGCCGAAGATGACGACCCTCCTCGCCGTCGACGTGGGTAATACGAACACCGTGCTCGGCGTCTTTCGCGACGACGAACTGGCCGCGCATTGGCGGATCCAGACCGTCGCGCAGCGGACCTCCGACGAGTATGCGGTGCTCTTGAAGACCTTGTTCGACCTCGACGGGTTCCCGTGGAAGTCGATCACCGCCGGGATCATCTCGTCGGTGGTGCCACCGACGGTGTTCGGGATCCAGCAGTTCTTCAAGCGCTACACCGGTGGGCCCGCGCTCGTCGTCGGTCCCGGGATCAAGACCGGGATGCCGATCCTCTACGAAAACCCCCGCGAGGTCGGCGCGGATCGCATCGTCAACGCGGTCGCCGCCTACGAAGAATACAAGACCGGCTGCATCGTCGTCGATTTTGGCACGGCGACCACCTGGGACGTCGTCAACCCGAAGGGCGAGTACATAGGCGGCGTGATCGCTCCCGGCATCCAGATCAGCGCCGAGGCTTTGTACGAGCACGCGGCGAAGTTGCCGCGCGTCGAGCTCGCACGACCCGGCAAGATCGTCGCGCGCAACACGATCCACTCGATGCAGGCGGGCCTCGTCTACGGATACGCAGGCATGGTCGACAGCATCGTCAACCGGATCCGCGCCGAGGTCGATTGGCCGGCCAAGTGTATCGCGACCGGTGGCCTGGCTCCGCTGATCGCGACCGAGACCAAGACGATCGAAGCGACCGACGACCTGCTGACGTTGAAGGGCCTCAAGATCCTCTATCACCGCAATCAGGCCGGCCAATCGTGATCGAACAGACTCCGCTCGACGTCACGAAGCTCTCACCTGCCGCCCAGAAGGCGCTCGGTGCAGGCCCCGGTCGGATGATGGCGTCGCGCGGCATGCTCCCGCTGCCGCCCGCTGACCAGCTCGCGGTGCTGTATCAGCTGGCGATCGATCCGGATCAGAACCTCGCGAACGCCGCGCGTGCGACCGCGATGGGGTTGCCGGATACGCTGATCGCGGGTGCGCTGCGCGATGCGAAGCTCGATCCCCGCGTCCTCGATCTGTTCGCGCAGCTCGTCGGTGATACCGCCTCGGCCTTCGAATCGATCGTCGAGAATGCGAACACCTCGGATCACACGATCGCGACGCTCGCGGCCAACGGTGGCGCGCGCGAGATCGATCGGATCGCGGCGAACGAGCAGCGGATGCTGCGGCATCCCGAGATCATCGCGGCGATGTATCAGAACAAGGCGGGCCGGATGTCGACGATCGATCGCGTCGTCGAGCTCGCGGTCCGCAACAACATCCGCGTCCCCGGCCTCGTCGCCTGGGACGAGATCGCCCGCGCGATCCAGGCCCACCCGGCACCCGCGAGCGCCGAGACCGATGCCTTGTTCGCGATGGTCGCCGAGGTCGAGACCGACGAGACCGCGCTGGTCACGGGCGATGCCGAGAAGATCCTCGAGGAGCAGACCGATACGGGGGTCGAGGAGGACGAGCGCATCCCGTGGGGTAAGTTGTCCATCCCTGCAAAGATCCGGATCGCGACCACCGGGAACGCGACCAAGCGGGCGATGGCGATCCGCGACCCGGTCAAGATGGTCGCCACCGCGGCAATTAAAGCCGGTGGCGTAACCGAGTTCGAGGCGGCACGTTATGCCAGTAACGCCGGCCTGTCCGAAGACGTCATCAAGTACATCGCGATGAAGCGCGAGTGGACCAAGCTCTACGGCATCAAGTTCTCCCTGTGCAGGAATCCCAAGAACGCAGTGACCGACACGATGAAGTTCCTGCCGTTCCTTCGCGAGAAGGATCTGGCGGCGATCGCGAAGAGCCGAGGCGTGCCCTCAGCGGTGGTGGCGGCGGCGCGCAAGCTCGTGACGCAACGAACGTCACAACCGAAAAAATGAGCTTCGTCGCGCGCATCGGGCTCGCGATCACGAAGCCGCGGGCGGCGATCACGCTCGCAGGCGATCGCACGCAGGCGGGGCGCTCGGGCAGTGACCTGTTGCTCGCGATCCTCGTGCTGCTCGTCGCGACCCAGCTGCGCTGGCTGGTCTCGGCGGCATGGCTCGGTGCGGTCGTCGCGCCCGCGCTCGGGGCGCGTGCGGCGGTCCACGTGCTCACGCGATCGCTGACGCTCGAGCTCGGCTTGCTCGTCGTGAGCGCGGCCGTGATCTTTATCTGGAGCGGCGCGAAGCGCGAGCTCGGCCGCGCGTTCGATCTCGCGTGCGTCGCGGCGCTGCCGCTCGTGATCGTGCACCTCGTCGCCCAGACCGTGATCGGCATCGGCGATCTGCCGCTACCGGCGGCGGTGTCCACGGCGATCGAGCTCGGCTCGATCCTCTGGATGGCCGCGCTGACGGTGCTCGCGCTTCCGATCGCACGAGGTGCGGATGCCGTGGGTTCGATCGATCTACGTGCGAAGCGCGCAGGGTGGTCGTTCGCGACCATCGCGATCGCGGGCGTCGCGGTGCAGCTCCTGTGGATCGGCCAGCACCTCGATCAGATCCGACCCCTCGAGAAGGGCGGGCCGGCGCCGGCGTTCTCGCTCGCCGCGATCGGGCCCGGCGGCCAGCTCGGCACGCACGTGGCGCGAACGCCCGGGCACGTGACGATCGTCGACTTCTGGGCGACGTGGTGTGGTCCCTGTCTCCGCTCGATGCCGCACCTCGACGCGTTTCAACGCGCGCATCCCGATGTCGACGTGCTCACGATCAACCTCGACGATGCGAAGGAGGCGCGCGCGCTGTTCGATCGCGAGGGCTACAAGCTGCAGCTCCTGGCCGATGACGGGGATGCGAGCGAGAAGTTCGGGGTGACGACGATTCCGCACACGGTCGTGATCGGACGTGACGGTCGGCTGAGCCGGTTGAACGATGACGGGCCGGCCGACCTCGAGGCCGAAGTCCGCGCCGTCCAATAAGTGGATATCGAAACCCGGCTCTGGTACGACGACCCATATGGCGAGCCTCGTCTGCGCCACGTGCCGCAAGCTCATCCCGATGGGGACCGCCGCGATTCGCTGCACCGTGGCATCCTGCAACACGGGCAGGATGAAGCTGCGGTTCTGCTCGGTGGGGTGCTGGGAGAAACATGTCCCCACCGCGCGCCATCGCAAGGCCAGCTACGCGGTCGATTCGAAGCCCGACTCGACTGAGTAGACGTCGGGTTTCTCGTACGTGGTAAATTAACGCCGCGTGCGGTTAGGGACCTGCATCGCGCTGGAGCTCCTCTGTGTGGCGGGGACCGGCGCCGGGCTGTGGCTCGTTGCGAGTCGCGGCGTGGAGATCGCCGGTCGCTATCTCCAGCCGGATGCCTCGGCCGCGACGATCAACAGCCGGGCAGAGCAGGGCGTTCGTCCGCTCGCGAGTGCGCACCTCGAGGTCAAGGGGCCGGCCGGTGACACCACCGTGTTCGGCCTTCCGGACGAGATGCTGCTCGCCCCGCTCGCCGCCACGCGCGTGACCGGCATCAAGCTGAACCACGGTGGCACGTCGCTGTCGTTGCGGCTCGACTTTGCCTCCGGCGCGCGCGCCGCGTTCAAGCCACAGCAGACCCATCCGCAATCCGATCCGCGGCGCGAGATCGCGGCCTATCGGATCGATCGCATGCTCGGCATCGGTCACGTTCCGCCGGCGAAGTCCGCGACCTTCGCGGTCGCGGATCTCGTCGCGGCCGCCGGGCCCGACGTGCGCGACTACACCGAGCAGCGAATCGCGACCGAAGCGATCGCGCACGACGGCAAGGTCTCGGGCGAGGTGTCGTGGTGGATCCCGCAGATCAGCGACATGATGATCGGCGCGCACCGTGTCGACGAGCCCCTCGGCATGGTCGACTGGGTGCCGATGCTGCAGGCCGGTCAGCCCACGCCGCCCGAATTCGCGAGTACGGTCACGCAACTGTCGACCGTGATCGTCTTCGACGTGTTGATCGACAACGCCGATCGCTGGACCGGCAACAACACGAAGTGCTCGCCCGATCAGCACGTGTTGTACTTCATGGACAACACACTCGCGTTCTCGAACTTCACGCTCGGTCATCAGACGAACCTGATCCCGCTGCAGCGGATCTCGAAGTTCTCGAAGACCCTCGTGAAGCGCTTGCGCACATTAACGTACGCGTCGATCACGCAAGCGCTCGCCGTTCCCGACGATCCGCTCGCGCCGCTGCTCGAGCCAGGTGAGATTCGTGCGCTGCTCGCCCGCCGCGATCACTTGCTGGGGTATATCGATGCTCTGTCCGCCGAGCTCGGTGAGAACGCGGTCCTCTCGCTGCCATGAATTCCTGTCCTGTATGCGGAAAGCCGGTCGATCCGATCCGCGCGCCTGCCGTCGGCGTGCGTGACGGCAAGGTCATCTCGTATTGCAGCAAGGCCCACGCTGTCGAGGCCGAGACCAAGCCGACCATCGTGCCCAGCGTCCCGAAGCGCGCGGGCACCGATCCGGCGTTCCGGATCCCCGAAGCCGATCAGAAAAAGCACAAGAAGACGCGCACGCCGGCCAGCGGCGTCGCGCAGCCGGTCGCGTTGATGGACAGCGGGCCGGTGATCGAGATCGTGCACGAGCCCGCGTCGGGCGTCGTGACCAGCGCGGCCGATGCGCGCAGTGGTGCGGCGCGGCCGAGCGCTTCGTCGATGACGAGCGGTGCGATCCAGATCGCGGACACTGGTCACCTCGACGACTACGTCTCCGCGGATTCGCCGAAGCGTGGCAAGCGGCTGATCCTCGCAGCGGTCGTGATCGTCCTCGGCGGCGGTGCGGCCGCGGCGTACAAGCTCGGCGTGTTCGGCGGACAGCCGGAGAAGCAGCTCGTCCCTGCCGTGGAAGCCCCCAAGCCGGTTGCGGTCGCGCCAGCTGTGCCGGCTGCGCCCCCCGCACCCGTGATTACCAAAGCAGCCGCGATCGGCGACGCGAAGTCGGTGCTCACGGTCTTGCTCGCGTCCGATTCTGCGCGCATCCAGCGCCTCGCTGCCTCCGCACTCTCTCGGACGGGAGATGCGGCTGCGATCGCGGCGCTCGAGACGCTGCTGCAGAAAGAGACGAGCGACATCGCGAAGCTCGATATCTTGTACGCGTTAGCGCGTGCAGGCGACAAGCGAGGCAGCGCGGGCCTGGCGCCGTTCCTCGGGTCGCCGCGTCGCGACGTCAAGCAAGAAGCAGCGCGACGGTTTGCGTGGCTGGGCGACAAGCGCGGCGTCGAAACGCTCGCGAACTACCTCGAGGTCAGCCAGGACAGGCTCGGTGCCGCCGAGATCCTCGCCTTCCTCGCGGAGCCACGCGCGATCAAGGTGCTCGAGGCGATTCGTGCGGACGAGAAGGCGCTGCCCGACGAGAAAGCGCGTGCCGCGATCGCGCTCGGCTTCGCGAACAAAGCGGACATCGCCCCGGCCCTACACGAGCTCCTCCAAGATTCGCGCTTCAACTCGTTTGCCGCGGCGGCACTCGCGAACCTGCATGACGCGCAGGCGCGGCCCGTCCTCTTGAAGCAGCTGGGTGTCTCGGCGTTGCGCGTGAGTGCCGCGCGTTCGCTCCGTCGGTTGGACGAGAACCTCGACCCGGTGCCCCTCCTCCCGGGGCTCACGGCGGTGCTGACCTCGGCAAAAGACACCGAACAGGTCGCAACGGCCGAAGAGATCCTGTTGCTCGCCGGCCCTGCCGCCTGGTCCGAGCACGAGTAATCCCGGGTAATTACCTAACTAATATGCGTCGTTGACGCATGCCGCCGGGTAGCCCAGACTGCGCCCGATTCATGGCCGCCGTCGTACCTAGCCCGCAACGCATCTACTTCGTGTCGCTTGGTTGCCCGAAGAACCAGGTCGACACCGAACTGATGCTCGGCCAGGTCCAGGCTGCGGGTCACTCGCTCGTCCACGATCCGGAAGGCGCCGACGTCATCGTCGTCAACACCTGCGCGTTCATCGACGCCGCGAAAGAAGAGAGCGTCGACACCATCCTCGAGATGGCCGAGTGGAAGAAGACCACCAAGGCCAAGCTCGTCGTCACTGGTTGCCTCGCGCAGCGCTACTCCGATGACCTCGTCCGAGATATCCCGGAGATCGATCACATCCTCGGGTCCTCGGATTTTCAATCGATCGTGAAGGCGCTCGGTGGAGGCCGGTCGCCGACAGGCAAGCGCAAGAAGCTCCCGGTGGTGCAGGTCACCGAGACGCCCGAGTACATCTACGATCACGAGACGCCGCGCGTCCGGATCGGCGCCGCTCACTCGGCGTACGTCAAGGTCGCCGAGGGCTGCGATCGGCCGTGCTCGTTCTGCATCATCCCGAAGTTGCGGGGTCCGCAGCGCAGCCGCACGATCGCCGACATCACCGCCGAGGTCGCGCAGCTCGGCCGAACCGGCGTGCGCGAGATCAACCTGATCGCGCAAGACCTCACGCGCTACGGCTGGGACGGCGGCACCTCGCCCGAGAGCCGCGAGACCCTCGCGCAACTCCTCCGCGCGATCGGCAAGACCGAGGGCGTCGACTGGATCCGCCTGCACTACACGTTCCCGTCCGCCTTCGATGACGAGCTGATCGACGCGATCGCGAGCGAGCCCAAGGTCGTCAAGTACGTCGACGTGCCGCTCCAGCACATCGCCGATCCGATGCTCAAGCGCATGCGTCGCGGTCACTCGAGTCGCGTCACGCGCGAGCTCGTGAAGACCCTGCGCTCGCGCATCCCGGGCCTCGTCTTGCGCACCACGTTCATCGTCGGTCACCCCGGCGAGACCGAGGACGAGTTCAAGCAACTGTGCGACTTCGTCGGCGAGTCCGGCTTCGATCGCGCGGGCGCGTTCACCTATTCGATCGAACCTGGCACCACGTCCGCGATGCTGCCGAACCGCGTCGAGCAGGCCGTCGCCGCGGCGCGCCAGGAGCAGCTGATGGAGATCCAGCGCAAGATCAGCCGTTCGCGCCACGAGGCGATGGTCGGCAAGGAGATCGAGGTGCTTGTCGAGGGCATCTCGACCGAGACCGAGCACTTGCTCGAAGGTCGCTGGTACGGCCAGGCGCCCGGCATCGATGGCGTGACGTACCTCGCCGATGGCGAAGCACAGCCGGGCGACCTCGTGCGCGCGCGGGTCACGCAGGCCGCGGACTACGATCTCGCGGCGTCGCTCGAAGTCTGACTTCGTTGTCGCGAAAGCGCGGCGATTCGCGAGCTGCCGGACCCGACTTGCCCGAAATCACACGAGTGGTGCGGGCACGCCTCGTGAAAAAAGCCGGGGGATGAAACGCCTGTGGCTCGCATCCCTGCTCCTGGTCGGCTGTGCCTCCGACGACCTCGATCGTAGCGTCACGCCTTCGATCTCGACCGGCATGTTCGGCCAGCTCACGAGCCTCTCCGATCTCGCCGGTCGGCCGGCACGACCGTTCGAAGGCCTCACGGTCACGGCGTACCTGGGTGATCAGATCTTCGCGATGTCGACCTCCGATGCGGATGGAGTCTACGAGCTCCGGCTCGATCCTGGCTCCTACAACGTCCGCATCGACGGCTGCGTGGTCGACAACAGCGACGCTGCGCGCTCCTGTGTGCTGGCGGTGATCATCCCTGCGGCGCCGCTGCGCCAGGACTGGCAGACCTCGATCGGAGGCGGTTTTTGGTGTCACGGCATGTGCCCGAACTGAATCGAATCGCCCCGATCGACTCCCACGCGGGGATGCGTCGTGTTCAGGTTAGTCGAGCGTCGGCGTCCGCGGTCGCAACTGCCACGCGACAACGACCGCGAGGGCGATCATGCAGATCACGCCGAGCTCGACGTAGCGGTGCACGATCTGGTTCGTCGACCAGCCATAGACGTCTTGCAGCTTCGACGGATCGGAGAGGCCCACGCCCTCGATCTCGCCGAATGGAATCACATCCGTATCGCTGCGCGCCGACCACCACGTCGCGAACGTATCGACGAACGCTGCGGCACCGATCGACAGCAGGCCCCAGCGCAACCCGTGCTCCGCGAGCTTCGGAATGAAGAAGCTCGCCATCAACGCGGTGCCGAGCACCATCGCGCCGCCATCGCCACCGAACGTGATCCATTGCTGCGCGCTGTCGACGTCGAGGTCGTGCGCGTAGAGCTGCACCGCGGTCAGCCCGAGGCCAGCGGCCACGAGCCACCAGCGCTGCTTCTTCCAGCCTAGCGCGACGAGCCCCGCGCAGATCGCGACCACGAGGATCCAGACGAGGCCTCGAGTCTCGGGGACGAGCGTCTTCCACAACCCGGGGATCGCGGCGAACCCGCACCACCACGCCGTCACGGCGTGCCCGCACTCGTGCACGATCATCGAAAGGCACGTGCGCTGCAGCCAGTGACCGAGCGGCCACGCGTGGAACAGCCAGGCGACGAGGATCGCGCCTGGAATTGCGAAGGCTCGGATCTTCCACTCGCGCGTCACGCCGCCGATCATGACACGACGCCACCGAGTTGGTGACCCGAGCGCCGGAAGCGCTTCGTTACTGGATGACTACAGGCGCGCAGGTCGAGACGCCAGCGCCGACGATGTGCTTTCCATTCGAGCTCGTCATACCGACGAGGGCACCGGCCGGAGTAACTTCGTAAACGGTGGTGTCCGTGTCGCTCGTGTTGGCGTCGCGCTGCAGGAACACGAAGTAGTTACCGCCGTAAAAGGCGAACGCCCAATCCATCGGGCCGCCCTTCATCGACGCGGGAAGATTCACTGATGCCACGGCGCCAGTGGTCTTGTTGATCTGGCCGATCTTCGGGTTGGTTGCATCCGGGAAGAATCCCCACAACTCCGCATTCGCGTTACCAGTGAGCTCCGGTGAGCCTGTGAGCGAATGGATATTCGTCGTCGCCATGGTCGTCACGTTGAGCGTCGCGAGCGTCGACGGTGAGGTCGTCGAAACGGCCGCACCACCTGCGATGAACAGCTGATCGACATCGCCACCAGCGGTGGTTGTCGAAAAGCCCATGCCGAACTCCGCGAGACCCGACGCGCCGTTGAATGACGTAGCGGTACACGGAATACCCGACGCCGTCGTGTCGACCTTGAAAACCTGGGGCTGGTCGATTCCGTTTTGATCGACGTAAAGGACGTACGCTTGCGAGTTGCGGTCGACACCCATCGAAAACGGCTCGTAGAGAGCGGCACCTGATGAACCACTGCCGGCGGGGCAATTGAGCGTGCCCAAGCTCGCGAACGTCTTTGTCGTGGCGTCGAACGAGTAGAGAACATTTCCCTGATCGACCGTGTAGATCAGCTTCGAAGCCGCCGAGCAGCCGTCGCCACCGGAGCCGTTGTTGCTACCCGAACCGTTGTTGCCACCGTCGTTGGTACCGAAGTTGTCGCCGCGCGACGACGGACCGCAGGCTGATACGGCAGTGATTCCAAGGAGTGCGAGGACGGTCCGCTTCATTGCGCCGCACGCTACCAAAGAACGGTGCGCCGACGCATGCGAAAAAGAGTGCGCTACGTTTCGAGGCGGCCGACGCGGCGAAATGCCACCGCGAGCCAGAGCGCCGAGATCACGAGGAGGGCGAGCGCGCCGTAGGCTGGAGAGGTGTCGGTCTGAAAATCTGCCAGCGTGGTGGTGGCATGCGTCACGCTCAGCCAGCGCACGCTGGCGGGCACCTCGCCGAGCGGCAGGTCGATGATGAGAACGTAGATGATGGCGAAGGCCACGCCCCGCTTGGGGAACAGGGTGGCGATGCCGCACGCGACGATCGTGATCCCCGCGGCGCCGACGCCGAGGCCGACCATGCTGAGGGTGGAGGGCAGGTGATGGAGCGAGACCAGGATCGCGATGACCCAGCTGCCAAGCACGACGAGGCCGGCAAACGGGGCGAGGGCGAGGAGCTTGCCAGCGATGATGACCCAGCGCGCGATCGGGCGTGACCACAGATAGGTCGCGGTCCGCTCTTCGATCTCTTCGGCGATCGCGGGCGCGCCGTAGAGCGATGGCAGGATCGCGAGCACGAACGTCTCGAGGACCATCGTGGTCCGCGTGATGTTCTCCATGCTCTGCTTGGCTTGGCCCATCATGCCCGCGAACAGGATCGGCAGGAACGCGATCGCGAGGCTGATCCAGAGCAGCTTGCCGCGCGTGACTCGGACGAGCGTGAGGCGCGCGAGCGTGGACAGCGCCTGGGCGGTGGTAGGGACGCTCACGCGCCACCGCCTGCACGCGTGAGGTAGTCGAAGACGGCGCCGAGGTTGTTGTCGGGCGAGGTGAGCTGCCGCACGGCGATGTTGTTCGCGAGCACGGCGTCGGCGATCTCGGCGTAGCAGCGGTCGGGGTCGCGGGTCTCGACGAGCGCTGCGTTGCGCTCGAACACGATGCGCGCCACGTGATCGGCGCCCGCGAGCGCGGTGCCGATCACGTGCGGGCGATCGCACTCGATGCGGATGCGATGGGGCTGCTTGTCGATCAGCTTGCGGATCTCGTAGACGTTGCCCTCGGCGAGGACCTGGCCGCGATAGATCACGACGATCTCGGAGGTCAGCGCCTCGATCTCGTAGAGCACGTGGCTCGAGACGACGATCGTGATGCCGTTCTGGCCGAGCTTCTTGATCCGCTCCACGATGTCGGCGCGCGCGATCGGGTCGACGCCGGTGAGCGGCTCGTCGAGCAGGAGCAGATCGGGCTCGTGCACGATCGCGGTCGCGAGCTTCACCCGCTGGCGCATGCCCTTGGAGAACCCGCGGACCCGCCGGTTCATCGCCTTGGTCATGCCCATCTCGGCGAGCGCGCCCTCGGCGGCTTGGTTCGCATCGGCGCGCGGGATGCCCGCGAGCTCGGCCATGTACGTGACGAGCTCGCGCGCGGTGAGCTCGTCCCAGGTCTTCTCGTGCTCGGGGGCGTAGCCGATCCGGCCGCGCACGGCGGCATCGGTGAACGGATCCGCGCCGAACACGGTGAGCGTGCCGCGCGACGGTTTGTGGAGGCCCGCGATCATCTTGATGAGGGTCGACTTGCCGGCACCGTTCGGACCGAGGAGCCCGACGATGCCGCCCTTTAGTGACCACGTGATGTCGGACATGCCGAGCACGTTGCCGTACCACTTGCTGCAGGCCCGGACGTCGACAACGGCAGTCACGGCGGTGACGGGGGGCACGGCGCTCACGTCGCACCTCCCACGCCGCTGCGTTGCGCGTGGCGGAGCTGGACCATGATCGCGCCGATCGCGAGCGCGCTTTGCACGCCGAGTGAGATCAAGCATGCCGAGAGCGGCAGGTCGTCGAGCGGCTGGCCGAAGATGCCGATCGGGTTACCGAGCGCATAGGCGCTCACGCTGTGAAACGCGTGGCCGATATCGAGCGCGCCGAGCGGCAGGTTCATCACGTGCCCGATCGCGGTCGCCATGAACCCTGCGATCACGTACCACCCGGCCCACACGCCGAGCGAGTAGCGCGGATTCGCGATCATCGCGGAGAAGCCGAGTGGCACCGCGGTGTACGCGAGCGTGCCGACGACGCCGACCGCGAGGACTTTCGGGATCAACCAGAGCTGCGGGACGAGCTCGGAGACGTCGTTGTAGCCGGTGAAGCCGATCCGCATCAGCGCGATGAGGAGCGGGCCGCCGATCAGGATGACGCCGACGAGCAGGAAGTAGCCGGTGAGCTTGCCGAGGAGATAATCGATCGGCCGGGTCGAGCGTGCGAAGTAGAAGACGAACGCGCCGCTCGCGAAGTCCTGCGCGATGATCGTCGCGCCGAGCCGGAGCGACAGGACGAACGCGATCTTCGTGAAGAGATCGAACGCGAACGGCAGCGCCATGTCGGCGAACGTGGTCTGGATGCCGCGGCCGACGTGCCAGGTCTTCGAGGTCGCGATGAAGATGAACACCGCCGCGATCGCGGTGACGATCACCGCCGCGCCGAGCCATGCCTTGTAGCGGAAGAAGGTCTGCCAGCCATGCGCGATCGTGTTGCGCATGATCACGCGCCAGCGTTGCGACGCCTCCTGGCGCACCCCGGCGTAGCGCTTGTAACCGAGGTCGTGGATCTCGCTCATGGCGCGACCCCGATCACGCGCAGGAACGCGGCCTCGATGCTCTCGCGACGAACCTCGATGCCGCGGATCTGGAGGTCGGCAGCGCGGGCCTGGCGAAACACCAGCTCGGTCGTCGTGTGCGGCGGGAGCTCGACCGAGAGCTGGACCGGAGAATTCACCTCGCAGGTCGCGCCTGCCGCCGAGAGCACGTCGGCGAGCTTCTGCGCATCGGCTTTGACTTCGACGGTGAGCGCCGTGTCATCGCCGCGCGCGCCCCGCAGCTCGTCGATGGTGCCCACGAACCTGAGTGCACCCTGATGCATGATCACGGCGTGATCGCAGATCCGCTCGACATCGGGCAGGAGGTGCGTCGACAAGATGATCGAGCACCCGCGCCGGCCGGGGAGCTCGACGATGAGGTCGAGCATCTCGTCGCGCGAGCGCGGATCGAGCCCGTTCGTGGGCTCGTCGAGAAACAGTAGCTCGGGATCGTGGACCAGGGCCTGCGCGAGCTTCACGCGCTGCTTCTGACCAGTGGAGTATCCATCGACCGGTTGGTAGCGTTTGTCCTCGAGGCCGGCGTAGTAGAGCGCCGCGTGCGCGCGCTGCAGCGCTTCGGTGCGCGGCAAGCCCGAGAGCTCGCCTGCGTACGCGCAGAGCTCGACCGCGCTCATGCCACTCAGAAACGCTTCTTGCTCCGGCATGTAGCCGACGCGATCGCGGATCGCGGAGCCCTCGGTCGCCGAGGACAGCCCGAGGACGCGCGCGCTGCCCTCGAAGGGGATCAAGCCGAGCAGGCACTTCAACATCGTCGACTTGCCGGAGCCGTTCGGACCGAGCAGGCCGATGATGTTGCCGGTGATCTGGGCGGTCACGTGATCGAGCGCCTTGATCAGCGCGAAGCTCTTCGACAGGTCCGTCAGCTCGACGACGTTCACGGCAACACCTCGAGCGTCACCGGGACGACGCCGGCCTCGATCATGTCGAGCTGCTTGGCCGCCGCCTCGGAGAGATCGATGATCCGCGTCCGCTTGCCGAACGGACCGCGATCGTTGATCCGCACCACCACGCTGCGCCCGTTCCGCTCGTTCGTCACGCGGACCATCGTACCCATCCGCAACGTCCGATGTGCGGCGGTGAGCGCATGCTTGTCGAATCGTTCGCCCGACGCCGTCATCTGCGACTCGTTGTAGAACGTGGCGTAGCCGCGGATCGTCGAGCCCGCGATGGGCTGCTCGTGCACGACGTGCGTCTGAGAGCCGCAGGCGGCCAGCACCAACCCGACCACGAGTACGACGCGAATCACCGGGTGCAGTTCGCGCCGATAGATTTGCCTGCTTTATCGAGCGCGGCCTTCCGCAGCGATGCACCGGTCGGGCCGTCGCCGAGCTTCTTGCGCGCCTCGGCGCCGTGACCTTCGCCGAGGATGTCGCGCAGGTACGCGTCGCGCTGGAACGTGTCGGAGTGGAGCTTCGTGTGGCACTGGCCCGCGCAGAGATCCACGGGCGGTGCCTTCGCGATGGCGAGCGGCTTCTCCTCACCGCCTTGCTTGACGTGGATCGAGGCCGGACCGTGGCAGGTCTCGCATTGCACGTCGCGCAGCGGTTCGTTGAACGCGAGGTTCGATCCACCGGGCTTCTGCCAGCCGGTGACGTGACAGCCGATGCAGTCGTAATCGAACTGCTGGCCGCGATCGACGAGCGTCTTCCATGCGGTCGCGTGCACGGTCTTGGCCCAGAACTTCACCTCGGCATCGTGGCAATCGCCACACGTGCTCATGCCGACGTAACTCGCCTGGCCTTTCGCGGGCGGCACGACCGGCTTACCTGCGGCGGCCTTGACGTTCGCGGCACCGGCCGCGGCGTAGAACGCGTTGACTTCGCTCTGCGCGGGCACGGAGCAGGCGAGTGCCTTGTTGATCTTCACCTGAGCGAGCGTGAGGAAGCTCCCCGAGGCCGGCACGACGAGCGGCTGCTTCGCGAGGGCGTCGCGCGCGGCGACCACCTGGGTGCGCTCCTGCTTCTTCTGCGCGACGAACGCGGCATCCGACGTTTTATCGGCCGCGAACCGCGCGAGCTCGGCATCGCGCGATGCGAGCTCCTTGTCGTACGCCGCGATCCTGGCCTTCGCCGCCGCCGGACCGATCGCATCGACGAGCGGACCGGCTCCTTTTTGGTAGACGTCGATGCGGCTGACGATCTGGCCACGATTGCCCGGGATCACCATCCAACCGTTACCGACCTTCGTCGGCTCGACCTCGATCTCCTCGGGCTCCGGCGCGAGCTGGCCGAGGCCGGCGATCGCGAGATCGATGCCGCCGATGTCTTTGACGAGCTGCGCGGCTTCGCCCTTCTTGGACGCCTGGACCAGGGCGATCACGATCTGCGCGCCGTCGGCCTGGAGCTTGGCGACGGCGAGCTTGCCCGCGGCGACCGGATCGCTGACGGCGATATTGGTCGAGCGGGCGAAGGTATCCTCGGCGATCACGCCGAACACGCCGACCTTGGTGTCGCCGACCTGGGTGATGACTGGGGGCTTGGTGGCGTAGCCACTCGTGAGGTTCGATTCGATCCGCGGGAACCGCTGCTTGTCGGGGCCCTTTGCGGTATCGGCGGGCCCCAGGCCGACCGCGGCCACGTTCAGCTGCTTGGTATACAAGCTCGCGAGCAGGTCGGCCTTGAGCTCTTCTTGCGCCTCGAGGTTCGAGGGCACCGGGTTCTGCGAGTAGAGGAGGGACCCCGCATCGACCACCAGGACCGGTCCGGCCTTTCGCGCATCTTCGACCAGCTGGGTCGTTCGCGTAATATCGCCGAGCGGATCCGTGGTGCAGCCGCAGGGGCCGATCTGGCCGCGGAGCTAGGCCAGGGCGAAGACCGTGAAGCTGGGTTTCGACGGCGTAGCAGTGGCTTGCGAGCCGCTGGACCCATTTCCGGGGGTCTTCACGTCGCTCTTGTTGCAGGATGCCGAGGCCAGGATCAGGGCCACAACGGCCAACCGCCGAAACATGCAGTGCATATAGCACGTTGACACCGCATGCATGTCTCGGTAGATATGGCCGCTTCCGAAACTCTAGTTCGAGGAACTCATGGCCGTTGCTCTCCGCATGTCACGTCAAGGCAAGAAGAAGTCGCCGTTTTACCGCATCGTCGCCGCCGACAAGCGGAAGGCGCGCGACGG
>JANXOP010000389.1 GCA_025357755.1 Kofleriaceae bacterium
GCAGTCGACCGGGGTCAACAAGCTCGCCGGGAAGGTTCACCCGGATCGGATCCAGGCGGTGCTGGACCAGTTGATCGCCGAGGGCTTGATCAAACCGGGGCAGGTCGAGATCAAGATGCTCGGCATGGTCACGACGCGCAATTACGGTGAGCGCGATCACGACCTGCCCACGCTCGACGGGCCGGCGCGGTCACGCGACGCGCGCGCCGCCCAGAACGAAAAGGCACTGGGCCAGACCGATCATCCCGGCACGATCGGCCGCGACATCGGCTCGCCCGAGGCAATCCGGTTCGACGCGACAGGCAAAGAAGACTGGAAGGTGGATCACCGAGCGATGCTCGCGAAGGCCAAAGCGACTGGTCACGTCCAGCTCGATCGGCCGCACATCGGCGAGGGATCCGTCGACACCGTGGAGGGCAAAGCTTTCAGCACCGACAAGGACCGAGTGATCCGAGGAACCAAGCCAGCGCACTACGAGCGCGCTCGCGCCAATATCGACGCACTCCTCGACGGCGCCGAGGAACTGCAAAAGGAAGGCGCCTGGGATCCCAAACTCGTGATCACGCGCTTCGGTCACGTGACCCACCTGACGCCTCGACAGGCGGGACGGATGAAGTCCCTCGGGATCGTCGCGGAGGCAAATCCCGGATCGAACGTGGCGACCGGCTCGCTGAGCCAGACCGAAGGCGCACACGGGCCGCGCGCGGCGTCCGAGCGACTCGACGAGCACCCGCTACCGACTCTGATCTACTACGGCGTGGACGTCGTCCTCTCCACCGATGGTCCGATGGTCATGCAGACCAGCCTCGCGCGGGAATACACGCGGGCACACGCAATGATCGAGGCCGTGCTCTCCGGCGAGCAGCCGATCCGGATCGCGGTCTCGGACGCGACGTTCGACGGGCACGTGCGCGGTCACGAGGCGCCGGGCGCTCCTGATCAACGCGAGCTCTACATCCAAGACCTCACGAGTGCCGAGCGCGCACGCTTCCTTCATGCCTACGAGAAACTGTTTGCCGACGCGGATCGCTATTACTTGCGGCGGCCGAAGCCAGGTGGTCGCTCGTCCGCGGCGCCGCTCGGTGGTCAGCACCACACGACCATCGCCGTCGAACATGGCCTGGTGTCGCGGCTCGGAGAAGCTGTGTTCGCAGGTTCCCGCGCTTCGGTGAGCGAGGCCGTGACGATGTATCGAAACGCGGGCTACCGCGTGGCAGGCGACGAGATGACCGATCCGCAAGTCGTCGTGACCTCGGCCGACGGAACGTTCACGACGACACTCGAAGTTGGCGACATGACCTACACTCGTGGAGGCTCGAAATGAAGATCCCCAATATCGGATTTGCCCGCGGCTCGCTGGAGGTTGACTTCTATCTTGCGCTGCATCGCTGTCCACGGTGTGGATCTGACGATATCGGCGATCCCAGGACCAACTGGGGCCTTATCGCCACTCCCACCGGTAAGGAATTCGGCGGCTACTATCACGTCACATGCCCGCGCTGCGGCGAGCAGCGCAGCATCGAGTTCTTTGAGACGGCGGACTTCCGTCGCAGACACCCTTACGATGAACTCGGCCACGAAGCGCCCTCGACGATCATCTCTGCGCGCGAGTTCTCCGTCGAGCTCGAGCGCTGCCTCGCGGACTTGTGGGAGGATTTCATCGACGCGACCAGGGCCGAGCTCGACGTACAGGGCGGGTTCCATACGAACGCGCTCATTTGTGCGAACGAACTGTTGAAGTTTATACCCGCGGAGCTCGACGAGATCCCCGACGGCGCGTTCACCGGCGATGACCTCGGATACAAGCACGCAAATCCCCAGCGGCTCACGCGAGCGTACCTAACCGAGCAGAAGCAGCGACAGCATGCGCTCGGTCTCAAGGTCCAGGCCCGCGCGATTGCTCTCTCCGACGAGCAGCAGCCCCATGGCCCGCGTCGCCTGCCGTTGCCACCGTTCTCGCTCGCCGCGCTCAAGCTCCACGAGAAGTGGTTCTTCGAGGGCCCCGTCGGAGAAAACCAACCGATCATCGCGCGCGGCGCCGATGCGCGCGAGATGGGCCTGTCGGCGCGCACGTTGTCGAAGGCCATCATGGAGAAGGTCACGCTCGACCGCGCGGATCTGTCCGCCGCCCAGCTCGACGAAGCGTTGCTCACCGAGGTCTCGTTCCGCGGCGCTGTCCTCACGAACGGATCCGCGACCGCAACGCGCTTCACGCGCTGCCAGCTCGCCGGGATCGACGGCACGCTGTGGCGCGTTCGCGAGGCGACCTTCGACGACTGCGATCTCACCGGTGCGGTGCTCGTGCGCTCGGTGTGGACGCAGGCCACCGTCACCGCGTGCGTGTTCCGCGATGCCGACCTGCGCAACGCACGCCTCGACGAGGTGACGTTCACCGACTGCGACTTTCGGGGCGCGGACCTCCGCGTCGTCGAGCCGGGGATCAACACCGCACGCAAAGCTCGCTTCGTCCGTTGCGACCTTCGGCAGACCCGGTGGGACGGCCGCGAGTTGGACGAGGTCGAGCTCGTGGACTGCAAGTTCGCAGGGGCTCGCGGCAAGGCGCACCTGGTCTCACTCGCCGTGGAGCGACCGGATCTGTCTTCGGGTGGAGATGGCTCGCAGATCGCTTCGGCCAGCGACGTCTATCGATTGCTCGGCGCACTCGCACAGGAGCGCACCGGTGCGGGTGAATAGGTGATCAGGGCCGGCGCGGCCCATCCGCTCGCACCTTCGAGCAGGTCGGAGGATCTCGACGGCACGAGCAGGACACTCATTGCCCATGCCCTCGCCCGCTGGCGGAAAAAACTTCGCGCCCTCGAACCAACGACTCTGCAGACGAGTCAGCAGCACGTCGAGCGGAAGGAGCGCAACTGAGATGTCCAGAACGACCGACGAGATCTTGGCGGGGATCCTGATACATCCCGAAAACGACGACCTTCGTCTCGAATATGCAGATCGGATCCAGGAGACCGATCCAGGATGGGCACGCTTCATCCGTCGATCGATCAGCAGGGTTGTCTATCCCTCCGATGTACTGAAGGCTCGCCTGCAGCTCCCGTTCAAGAAGTACGACGTCTCCTGTATCTATCGGCGTGGGTTTGCCGACACGCTGATGAGCACGCCTGAGGATTTCCTCGAGCACGGTCAGGCTCTGCTCGATCTGGGTCCAATCGTTGAAGTGTTGCTTCACGTTCCGGGATCCACGATTCGCGACACTTGGAACACATATCTGCCGTCACTTGCCGAGTACCCAACACTGGCGCGCGTGCGTCACTTGACGTTCTGGGGAGACCTGACCTTCGATTGCGCATCGCTCCATCACTTGATCAACTCGCGCTTCACCGACAGCTTACTGATGATGAACGCTAGTTGTTTCGTTTCAGCGGACGACCCACTCGAGGAGGAGGCGATGTGGGCCGCGCTCTTCGAGAGCCCGGTGTTTTGCCGGATGATCGACTGGGGATTCACAAGGAGGGTAAGTGTCGACGTCGCTCCGATGGATCAGGTCGACGTGACGAGGATGCGCACGAAGCGACAGATCGGTGATCGCATGCGAGTCGAGAAGCCGCGCAACCAGTACTACGAGACGACGAGCTACGATCCGATGCCGGCCGAGGATCGCGCCATCGAGAAGAAGTACGGCTACATCCCGCGCTTGCATGCCAGCAACTGGGGCGCGACCGTCATCGACGTCTTGCGCGGCAACAAGCCCGACTTTCCGGCTGGCGCGCCGGTGACAGAAGCGATGTATGCGGTGTCGCCAACGGTCGAAAGGAAGGTAGCAAGTGACTACTGATGATGCTGAAGCTGGAGCACCGATAACGGACGGCAATCCGACGAGTGAGCAATGGGAGTTGCTGCGAACGTGGCACCTCGAGGCCATGGAGTGAGTGATCGACAGCTCGACCCTGCGACCTTTATGCGGACGCCCTACCTCAGCGTGCCGGCAAGCTGGCGATCGTTCACGTTGTCACAGCGCGCCGCGCGCATCGAGCAGGCGTTGAACGCGCACCATCGCATTCGCTGGGCCACCTCACGCACAATCGACGTCGACGAACGGATCATCGTCTTCGCGCTCGATTTTGAATGGGTTAACCGCGCCGACCTGCCGGCGATCCCGAATGCTCGGTCGGATTCGTGGAGGTTTCCGTGTGCGAAGTACAACCCGGTCTTCATCGAGATCGCGCGGGGCCAGATCGATGCGAACCTCCAGCCTGTGCGCCTTGCGATCGACGCACGGCGTTATGCCGATGAGTTCGAGGGGTTCCGTTTCGATGAGGACAACTCGTGGCACATCATTGATTGGAGCGAACGAGCCGCGATGTTTAGTGCGGCAAGATGTCATGACGATCGCCGGGTTCGCTCAACATGTCACGCTGTTGAGTCGGTGGTCGAACGGGAAGCCACGGCGGATGCATCGGCCAGCGACGTCTATCGATTGCTCGGTGCGCTCGCGCCGGTGCGCGCCGGTGCTGGTCAGTGATCGGTGGTTGAATGTGGAGATCAGGTACGTGACCCGCCAACATCAGAGATCTGAGACCCGAAGAGCATGAAGCCGTCCGTGAGCGCCAGAAGATCTAGGCGCGCGTGGCGCGCGTATATGCTGCTGCAAGCGCTGTTGCTCGCTACCGCGGTGCTGGGGTGTACCGCGTGTACCCGTATCACGCGCTTGAGCGCAGACGAGACGGCGGATGATGTCTCCGTTTGGATCTACGATAGCGATGCGAGTCCCGATCACTCCATCGAAGCTCGGGTGCGTCTTGTCGGCGGCTATCGAGCCCGGATCGATCGTGTAACGGTCGACTTCGCAGGCCAACGACACGTCTTCAACGGGGCTGGAGACACCTGGGATCAAGAGATCGTCGTGCATGAGCTCGACGATATTTCGACAGATGCCGAGGTCGAGGTCGTGGTCCCGACACCACCAGTTGCCGCCGATGGGGAACGGCTGTTGCTCGAGCTTCGCGTCGATTTCACTCGAGCCGAGCCTGGCGCTAACCACACCTTTTACGACGAGACGCGGTCCACAACCTTTCGGCGCGATGTCATTTTTTACACCCCGCGCACCAGCCTAGTCAGGCGCGTAGGCAAGGCTGGCCTCGCGCTGTTGGCGGCGGCGCTCGTCGTGCTCGTGATCGTCGCGGTCAGAGTGTGGCTCGTGCGGCGCAACCAAGAGCCGAGCAACGTATGGGTTCTCTTGCTGTTCCCGTATCCGGTGCTCGGCTATGTCGCCTTCATCGCGCCATCGAGCGACGCGACCCGGCTGCATGGATCGCTGTTCGTGATCGTCGCGCTCGTCGCGTGGTTCGCACTCCTCAGGCTGCCGGCTTGGTTCGCACGGCGCGCTGGCCTACATCGCTACACCGTCTCTCAAGTGATGCTGCCGATGGAAGGGACCGATGCATATCGTGAACCCAGCCACGCCGTGCCGATACGCCCGGCCGTCGAGATCGAGGCGGAGTGGATCGCTGCCGGCCTGCGAGTACGCAGCACCAAGCGCGAGATCGTAGTCGGCAGAGCCGGCATCACACCCGCACGCGTGCCCATTCCTGTAGTCGAGCAGTTCGGGGGAGCACCGTTCGTCATCTTATCGCGCGATCGACAGCTCGTGATCGCGATGCTCGATGCCATCGCTCCGATGTTGGGCGAGTTGAGATGCACGTGCGATCACGAACCGGGCGAGCTGCGGTTCAACGCACCGAAACAGGTTAGCCGATGAGCTCTTCAGGGACTGCTGAACCGATCGACGTCCGTGATCCGAATTGTTCACGGTCCGACGCCACGATGGTCAGGGGCTCGCGGCAAGGCGCATCTCGTCGCGCTCGCCGTGGAGCGCCCGGATCTGGCTTCGGGTGGAGATGGCTCGCAGATCGCTTCGGCCAGCGACGTCTATCGATTGCTCGGCGCACTCGCACCGGAGCGCACTGGTGCGGGTGGGTAATCGGGGCCGGAGCGGCCCCTTCGATCACGTCGGAGCAGGATGCAGATCAAAATACACAACCAGTACTGGGATTACTGGAGCGCTACCCCACGGCTATGCGGCGCGCGTCGTCAGCTCGATCACCAGCTCGCTCGAAGCGGTCAGGCAAGCGCACGCGGCAAATGATCCCGTGTTGTGGCTCGAGGCCCGCAGAGTGGTCGATCGCTACCTCGCCGCTGCAGAGAAGGACCTCGAACGCGCACGCACGCACTCACACGACGCCGAGCAGGCGGTCGAGGAGTATCCGATCAACGCGCTCTCGAAATTAGACGACACGGTCGCCCCGGCACAGTACGCCTTCCAATCGGTGGCCAAAAAGTCATGGAAGCGAACCCAGCTCGCCGCGTGATTCCCGACGAGGCATCGCTCAAATCGTACTTACTGTGTTGTTAGCTCCAAGAGCTGCCGACGATCCGCTGCAAGAGGAAGTTCGTTTCTGGTTGGCGTAGCGATCGTTGCTGCACTTCACACGCGCGGGTGAACTGCCGAGCAGTCAGACCGTCGGACACGCGCACGATCTGGCGCCTATCTACGCGAATCGACGGTGGATTGGACGACCACGCAACCTTTCTGAGACCGCGCCGATAAGGGCGGCATGAGATCGCAAGCACCGGCCCGCCTGACCTGGCGCACGCGGTCATGAGCGAGTACGAGTCGCGCGAACGCGGTCGCGGTCGCGATCACGATGTCAGCTACGCGTCGACGTCGCACGCCAGCTACACGCCCGCGCCACGCGCGCCCGCGGAACAGGCGCGCGACGAGATCTTGTCTGCTGCGCGCGTCGTCAGCTCGATCACCAGCTCGCTCGAAGCGGTCCGCCAGGCGCACGCTGCAAATGATCCTGCGCGTTGGCGCGAGGCCCGTGGAGTCGTCGATCGGTACCTCGTCACTGCAGAAAAGGACATCGAACGAGCACGCACGCGCGCACACGACGCCGAACCGGAGGCCCGCGAAAAGCTCGCTGTTGCGGAGTCCGCACTCGCGCAACACATGGCCGTCGCTGCCAGCCTCGTCGAGGCCCCACGAGGATGGAAGCCGGTCGCGCGCGAGGCCGAGATCCTCGCGATCCTGCACGCGCCGGCAGATGGCGCCGTGCGAAGCGCCTTCGCGCACAAGGAAGCAGAGCTCAAGGACGAGCTGGCTCGGCTCTCGCCCGCCGAGAGTCATCACTTGATGGCTCGGATGAACAAGCGCATCCCCGGAGATCCGGTCGCCGCCGCCATCGCGCTGCTCGTCCCCGAGCGCCGTGCGCGCATTGTTTCGTTTCTCGGCGATGCGCGGAGGCGCGCGGCGCTCACGAAGGTGCCGATCGTGGGCGGCGC
>JANXOP010000167.1 GCA_025357755.1 Kofleriaceae bacterium
GGCGCGACCGACCACACGCTCCGGACCGGCCCTTTCGCGGTGGGCAGCATCACGGTGAACGCGGTGTGGTGCTGGCCCGAGAGCGCGGCCGTGAATGCGGTCGTGAGCTGCTGGCGCTGATCGGCAGAGATGAAGTCGCGCATGTCGCGACCGAGCAGGTAGTCGCGCGTCACGCCGGTGAGATCGAGCAACGCGCGGTTACAGACCGTGATCCGCCAGTTGCGATCGATGCCGAGGATCAGCGCGTTCGCCGAATCGAGCAGGCGCGCCTGATAGTCGCGCAGGCCGATCGCGTCGTCCTGGAGCGAGACCGTGCGCAGCGACAGCGAGAGGCCTTGCGCGAACGTGCGTACCGGTGCTTCGTCAGCCTCGCCGAGATCGTCACCCGGGCGATAGCCGCAATCGAGGACGCCGAACAGCTCGCCACCCGCCGCGAGCGCGACAGCGAAGCCCGTCGCGATGCCGGTGAACGGCGAGTCCCAGCGCTCGCGCACGACGAGCCGCGCCGAGGCCGAGACCGCGGTCTTCAAGCGCGCGCGATCGATCGCGGCCTGCGACAACACCATCGGATCGGTCGTGACGGTATCGCGCAACAGCGCGCCACGGACGTAGGCGCGGATCGGTTCGCGATTGCGAAGATCGGACGCGCGTACGGCGAACGCGCGACCCGGGAACAGCTTCTCGAGCGTGCCGAGTACGCGATCGATCACGGCGCGCTCGCTGGTATCCCACGGCAGCTCGTTCGCGAGCTCCCGCTGGGCCGCGAGCTGGGCAGACTCGCTGACCGCGACGAGTGTCACTTGTCGCTCCGATTCGCGAGGTCACCGAGATCACCGAGGCTCGGGGTCGCCGGCACATCGGCGTCGAGCTCGTTCCGCGGCGGCGACACGGCACCGAACTCGCCGGTGAGGTTCTCGTCGCCGTCGATCGGCTTTTCGAGCGCGGCCATCCGCGAGGTCGCGCGATCGAGATCGATCATCTTGGCGGTGCCCACGTAATCAGTCGTTTCGTACTTCGTGATGTGACCGATCTTTTTCACGATCTCGGCCATGCGCTCCGCTTCGGACAGGATGATCCCGGCGGCCCTCAGGTGCTGAGCATCGCGCGAGCTCTGGCGTTGGATCAATTGAACGTAGCCGATGATCGAGGTCAGGGGTTGATTGAGCTCGTGCGCGGCCGACGCGGCAAGCTCGGCCACGAGCGCTTGCTTTTCGGAGAGCTGCAACTTTTGCTGAGCATCGAGCAGGCGCTGCTCCATGCGGATGCGATCGCGAAGATCGGTGAGGATCCCGACGGTGGCGACCTCGCGATCGCCTTCGTAGACGACCGACGCCGTCATGCTGACCGGGACGGTCTCGCCATGGTTGACCCGGATCTCGCGCCGGGTCTGCTCGAGCCGGCCGACACCGCCGTGCGAGGTCGAGCGCAGCATCTTCATGATCTGGCGAGCACCATCGGGCTCGTACAGCTCCCACACTGGCAGCTTGCCGATCACGTCGCGCGCGCGATAGTCGAACAGCCGCTCCGCGCCTTGGTTGAACAAGATGATGTTGCCGCGCAGGTCCGCGGCGATGATCGCGTCGACCGTCGAATCGATCAGGCGCTCGAGGAACGCCTTGTTCGAGCGCAGCTCGTTCTCGAGGGCGCGCTCGGCGGTGACATCGCGGAAGCCGAGGATGACCGCGCCCGATCCGGACAGCACCGTCGACGTCGACGCCGAGACCCATACCGGCGAGCCCGACGTGGTCGAAAGCTCGAGATCGAACGGATCGACGTTGACGCCCGCGAGCACGCGCGCGATCGCGTCGATGATCTGGCCGCGCTGATCGGCGGGAACGAGATCGACGAGCTCGCTGCCGACCAGGCCATCGCGCGCGAAGCCAGTGATCCGCTCGGCCGCGCGGTTGACGAACAAGATGTGACCGCTGTCGTCGAGGACGACCACGCCATCCGCGCCCGCCTCGAAGTGCTCCTTGAGCGAATCGATGCCGCGCAACCGGCGCTCCGCTTCGTAACGTGCGCGCGAGATGCGATGCGTCTGATCGCGCAGGCTCTCGAGCACGGGGCCGTGGCGCAAGTGCGCTGCCGTGATGCTCGCGATCAACTTGCCGAGCTCGGTGCCACGCGGCGCGAGGTACTGGACACCCGCGGTCTTCTTGCGCAACAGGATCGCGCCGAGCGACCGTCCGCGCCATTGCATCGGGAACACCGCGATGCCCGTGATGTTGCGACTCGCGAGCGTCTCCGCGAGCTCGCGGGTCAGCGGGTGTTGTGCCGCGTCGTCGATCAGCACCGGCTGCCCCGTACGCATCGCCTCGACGAGCTCGGGATACTCCGCGATCGCGAGCGTGAACCGCGCCGCGGTCGGCGCATCGCTCGCCGCGATCACGAACGCGTGCTCGGAGCCGTCGACGTAGGCGACCAGCGACGCGCGCGGGAACCCGAGCGCATGGGCGCAGACCTCGAGCACGCGTCGCTTGAGGTATTCGACATGAAATCCTTACGCTCAATCGAGCACCATTTTTTTGGAATCCCTCCGGCTGCGGAGCTCAT
>JANXOP010000072.1 GCA_025357755.1 Kofleriaceae bacterium
GACGCGACCGAGCCGCGCGAGTGATCCTCGACGAGAAAGCCGAAGCTCGCGACGTGATCGAAGGATTCCGCGAGCCGCACCAGCTCGGGGCCGATCAAGTTCGTGACGGTGAGGCTCATCTCGAGCGGCAGCATCGCGCCCTCGAACAGGATGCCTTCCTCGTGGAGATCCTCGATCCCGTAGCCCTGGGGGATCCCTTTCCAGCCGAGGATCTGTTCTTCGAATTCGGCGAGCACCCCGCACGCGGGATGGATCGAGAGGTTCTTGCCGAGCTGGCCCGAGCGATTCGCGAGACCCTGCTGGCCGAGCACGATCGGGGTCATGATGGAGCCACACGCGATCACCACGCTGCGCGCGCGAATGGTCAGCGTACTGCCGTCGGCGGTCTTGGCGACCACGCCGACTGCGGTGCCGCCCTCGACGAGGATCCGCGTCATCTTCGCGTTCGAGAACAGCTCCGCACCGGCCCGGAGGGCGAGCGGGATGTACGAGACGTTCGTCGAGCGCTTCGCATCGGTCGGGCAGCCGAACACGCACACGCCCTGGCCATCGCACGCGGGGGCGTTGCGCTTGAGGGGACCATGGCGCGTGAAGCCGAGCGCATCGCAGCCGCGCGCGATCACGCGCCCGTTGCCGCCGAGCAGCGCGGCCTTCGCATGCTCGACGCCGAGCACGCTCTCGACTCGATCGAAGTACGGCCCGAGCTGGTCTGGGCCGAGCTCGGACAGCCCGAGGTCACGCTGCCATTCGCGGAGCACGCGATCGGGCGTGCGGTAGCACGTGCCACTGTTGACGGTCGTGGTGCCACCGACGGTCTGGCCGAGCGGGATCGGAATGCCGACGTTGCCGAGCGAGAAGGTGCCGCCACCGCGGCGATACAACTTCTGCTGCATGTCGAACGCGCGACCGGTGAAGTCGCCGCGCTCGAAGTAGCGACCTTCTTCGACGAACACGACCGCGAGCCCGGCTTCGGCGAGCTCGCGTCCGACGACCGCGCCGCCGGCACCAGTGCCGACCACGACGACATCACACTCGAGCGCGGTGTCGCCGCCGAGGGCATCACCGGCGTGCACGCGATCGCGCATGTACGCGGGCTTGGCTTCGGCGCGGATACGCTCCTGGTCGTAGACGCAGCCGAGCTGCTTGTAGAGCGCGGGATCATCGAAGTGCGCGATCTTGAGTGGCGAGACGAGCGCGCGCAGCATCAAGCGCCTCACGACATCGCCGGTGCGAAAGCTCTCGAGCACCGCGAGCCGGCACTCTGCCGACAGCGCGGCGAAGCTCCGCCGATGGCGCAGCCACGCACTCGCATCGATCGCGCGCACCAGGGCGTGGATGCCGGTCGCGACCGGCGAGGGCAGGCCGGCGAGGAACCGCTCGACCTTCGCGACGGTCGCCTCACCCGCGCCTGGAAGGAACCTGCCGGCCGGGATCGCAGCCTCCGCGATCGCGAGCAATGTTGCGTTCACCCACCGACCCTACACCGATTGGTCCGATGGTCCAACCAGTAAGTTATCGGCTGAACACAGCGTCGAGAAGTCCGTAGGTCGCCGACAGATTTGCGCCCAGAAACACGATGCCGCCGGTCTCCGCCACGTCGGCCGCAAGGCGCAACCCGGACGCCTGGTTGAACAACATCGTGAAGCCGAGCTGGCCTTCGACGCGGAGGCCTTTGTCGGTGTTCATCGTGTCGTCGCTCGAGACCTGGAGGATGCCGGTCAGATCGAACATGCCGAGCGGATCGCCGTGATCGCCGTACGTGTAGCGGGTCATGTGCGCGGTCGCGCCGGCCGCGTACGGCGAGGGTTGGCCATCCGCGGCGAACAAGCGAGATCGCGCGTACGCGGTCCCGGCGACTTCGAGCTTGTCGTCATCGAGTTGCGCGCCGTAGCCCGCTTGCACGAGCAACTGCTCGACGCGACCGTTCTCGTAGCCCGCATCGATCAGCCCTCGAGGCCGGCGCAGGTAGCCTTCGCCGAACGCGATCTGGAGATCCAGACCACTCGGCCGCACGAACAGCTGGGTGTCGCGCAGCACGTTCAAGATCTCGTAGGCGAGGCCGGCATCGGGCTCGCCGAGCAACACGCCCGCTTCGCGCAGGATCGTGACGGTCGAGACGAGCGAGCGATACGTCGAGCGCTCGCCGCGCAGCACCCACCACGTGAGCTGGAGCTTCTTCGAGGTCGCCGCATCGATCGGCTTACCGAGCGCACGTGCCGCATCGAGCGTGCGCGCGAGGCGACGCACGCGGATCGCGGCGCCGACATCGAGCATGCGGCCGTAACCGACACCGAGCGCGACCTCGAGGTCGGCGTTCGTCGTCGTCAGCTTGAAATCCGCGTTGCCGTTCTGCTGGATCTGCTGATCGCTGACGACGTCCGAGGTGTAGGTGGTCTGCAGTGAGGCCGCTGCCTTGCCGACGCCGTAGATCCCAGCGCCGCTGTAGAACCGCGCTTCACCGTCGACGTTGATCGAGAGCTCGGCGCCGCGAATCTGCTCGCGGCCTTGCGGATTGACGAGGCCCGTCACGAGATGCGCACCTGCGTCGGTGCCCCACGCCATGCCGTCGCGCTCGACGCGATGCGACCACGCGCCGGCGACATCGGCCGCAGCATCCATCCGCTTGCGACCCGTGTCGTACGCGAAGCTGGCAGTCCCACCCGCGAACGTGAGCCGGTCGTATGCGGCGATGGTGTCGTCCGAGAGCACGGGCAGCGCTGGCAGATCCGACGACGGCTTCGCGCCGACGAGCGGCGCACCGCTACCGGCGTCGAGCAGCTTCGAGCCGGTACCCGCATCGACCGCGCCGGTGTCGGCGGCAGGCTCCGGTCTGACTTCGGGCTTGGCGACGACGAGCGGCGCTTTGTCCGGAGCTTTGTCCGGGGCTTTGTCGGGAGGCTTCACCGGGGTCGGCGCTGCATCGGCACTCGCGCCGAGCTTGGCCAGGGACTTCTTCGCGAGGTCGCGCTGGCCCTTGTCGCGCGAGACATCGTTCGCTATTTTCTGCAGCGTCGGGACCGCACTCGCGTCGCCGAGCGCGCCGAGCCCTTCGATCGCGATCTCGCCGATGATGTCGAAGGTCTCGCTGTCCGCGAGCTTGATCAGCTCGGGCACCGCCTTCTTGTCCTTGCTCTGGCCGAGCTTCTTCGCGGCATCGCGCCGCTTGTCCTTCCACACCGAGCGATCCATGTCGGTCGGCTGGTTCTCGATCACCTTGATCAAGTCGGGCACCGGCTCCGCGCGGATGCGCTGCGCGCCGAGCATGCCGAAGCACACCGCGACGAGGGCTGCGCGCTTCATCGCTGACCTCCCAGCCGGAGGCAGGCCATCGCGTTCGGGTTCGGATTCTGCGGCGAGTTCTGGACCTTGAGCGCGTCGCACGACGAGGCGGCCACACAGTTGATGATCAGGGTTTGCTCGATGTCGATCGAGGTCTCGATCCGATCGACGCACGCACCCCAATCGAAGTGCTTGTCGATATCCCCGGAGTTGATCGAGATGGCGCCGCAATCGACCATCTTCCAACACGCGTCTTGCGCGGTCGAAAGTGGGCCCGTGCAGTCGTCGTTGATCGCGCCGCCCTCGGCGCAGTTTGCGTGCGAACCAGTCGCGGTATCGTCGCCGGCGCTACACGCGGCAAAGACGACAAGGCAGAGCCAAGACTTCATCGCCGCGCATTGTATCCGACCAGCGATCAGCGGTCGCGTTTGCGGACCAAGTTGGAGACCGGCACGATCACGCCCTCCGCGGAGGTCAGCGACTGCGCGACGAGCTCGGCGATGTCGAGGACCTGGATCTTGTTTTCCATGTTCTTGGACTTCATGCCATCGGTCAGCATGATGCTGCAGAACGGGCAGGCGACGGCGACGGCATCGACGCCCGCGGCGATCACCTCGTTCGAGCGGTTCTCGTTGACGCGCTGGCCTTCGTGCTCTTCCATGAACATCCGCCCACCGCCGGCGCCGCAGCACATGCCGTGCTGCTTGGACCGCGGCATCTCGACGATGTTCGGGATCCCGATCGAGGCCAGCACCGCGCGTGGCGCATCGAACTCGCGGTTCCATCGGCCGAGGTAACAGCTGTCGTGATACGTGATCGAACCGACCGGCGCGTTGTTCGCGTCGCTCCTCAGCTTGCCGGTCGTGTAGAGGTGATCGATCAGCTGCGTGTGGTGGACGACCTCGAAGTTGCCACCGAACTGCGGGTAATCGTGCCGCAACGTGTGCAGGCAGTGCGGGCAGCTCGTCACGACCTTCTTCGCGTTCGCGGCCTTGAGGGTCTCGATGTTCTGCTCGGCGAGCGCCTGGAACAGCATCTCGTTGCCGGTGCGGCGCGCCGGATCACCGGTGCACGCCTCGGAGTGGCCGAGCACCGCGTACTCGACGCCCGCGGCGTTCAGCACTTTGATCATCGCGCGGGTCTGCTTGATGATGCGCGCGTCGAACGCGCCGGCGCAGCCGACCCACAGGATGTACTCGGGATCCGGGGTGTCCTCGAGCAACGGGACGTCGAGGCCCTGCGCCCAGTCCATGCGCTGATCGTTGCCGATGCCCCACGGGTTCGACTGGCGCTCGATGTTGCGATAGGTGCGCTGGAGCTCCGGCGGCGTCTTCTCTTGCTCGAGCACCAGGTTCTGGCGCATCTGCAAGATCTTGAGTGGGTGCTCGATGAACACCGGGCAGACCTCCTGGCAGGCGCCGCACGTGGTGCATGCCCACAGCGTCTCCTCGGCGATCCGGCCGCCGGTCATCTTCGGCATCGACTCGAGCTCGGCCTTCGTGGTGTCGAGCTCGCTCCGCGCGAACACCAGGTCCGGCGGCGGGTGATCGTCGTGCGACGGGTCGTCTGCGTGCGCCGCCGCGTAGTCCTCGAGCGAGGTGACCTGCGCCTCGAGCACCTTGATCTTGTCGCCGAGCTGGACGCGATCGAGCATCTCGTAGCGAATGTCGTGGACGAGCTGCATCGGCGAGAGGTTCTTGCCGGTGTTGTAGGCGGGGCAGTAGTTCGAGCAGCGCGCGCACTCGGTGCACGCGTACGTGTCCATCAGCGACTTCCACGAGAACTGCTCGAAGTTGCCGACGCCCCACTGCTTGTCATCTTCGAGATCGATCTTCGGCAGATCCAGCCGGCGCTCGCTGCGGTTGCGCGCGAAGATGTTCGGCAGCGCGCCGAGCAAGTGGATGTGCTTGGAGTAGGGCAGGTAGTTGAGGAACGTCAGCAGGATGAGGACATGGAGCCAGTAGCCGATCACGTGGCCCTGGTGCGAGGCGTGCTCCGAGAGCGGCGCGAGCCACGTGCCGATCGTGCCCGAGACCGGCAACCACCATGGCGCCGAGCCGCCGGCCGAGACCGTGCCCGCGACCTCGTAGCCGTGCATCAAAAAGTGCGTGACCATCAGCGAGCCGATGCCTCCGAGGATCAGGCCGGCATCGAGGCTCATCGGGATCAGCGACGGCTTGACGAGCACGCGGCGAATCACCGCCCACGTGACCATCAGCAGCACGATCAAGTTGAAGCCGTCGATCACGGCGTAGATCGGCTGGAAGATGACCCCCGGCAGGAGCTCGAGCGAGACGCCCGGGATCAGGCTCGAGACGACCAAATCGACGGTCGCGAGCGTGATGATGAGGAATCCCCAGAAGATGAACAGGTGGTGCTTGCTCGTGCGGTGCTGTGGACCCTCTTCGGCAACCTTCTTCTGACCGAAGAAGTAGATGCCGACATCCATCAGCCGCCCGGGCAGCTGATCGAGACGAGGTCGAGGATCGGCGACACCGGCAGCAAGTCCGCGCCCGAACAGGTACGTGGTGCGGGCAAAGAAGGCCAGCGACGCCGCGAGCAGGAGGATAAAAAGGACCTGGGTCACAGCAAGATCCGCTTACCATGCCGGACCCTTGCAGGGTTTCGTCGATCGCCGGAATCGTGCATGGTGTGAGCTGTGGCCGAGCCCGCGAATCTGCTGGTCGTGAGCGACCTCCATTTCGGGGAGGAGCTGCTTCCGGGGGCGGCAGACGAGCGGTGCGAAGCGGTGAGGCTCGGGGCCGACGCATTCTGTGCGTTTCTCGCGTACCAGGCGGTGCGACGAATTGGCGCTCGCAGCTGGCGGCTCGTGATCGCCGGCGACCTGTTCGATTTCATGTCGGTGGTGATCCCCGGATCCTCACAGCTCCCGGCGACGACCGCCGACGAGCGCCGGCTCGGGGTCGGTCGAAGTGTCGCGGCAGGGGTGCCTCGAATGGCGGCGATCTGCGAGGTCCACGGGCCGCTGCTGGCGGCCCTGGTCAAGTTCGCGGCCGCCGGTCACGCGATCGACATCATCGTCGGCAACCACGATGTCGAGTTGCTCGAGCCGACCGTCATCGCGGAGCTCGATCGCCACCTCCGGCGCGCGGGTGGTGACGACAAGGTGATGGCGCGGATCCGCGTGGTGCCGTGGTTCATCTACGTGCCGGGGGTCGCGTGGATCGAGCACGGTCACGTCTACGACGAAGGTTGCTCGTTCGAGTTCAACCTCGCGCCGCACGACCCGCGCGATGGACGGCTGATCTTCAATGCCGATTACGCGGCGATCCGCTACCTCGGCATGGCGTCACCGGAGATCGATCCGCACGGCATCGAGGAGTGGAGCTTCTCGGGGTTCCTGCGCTACGCCGCGGGCCAGGGCTGGCGTTCGTTCGTCCGCCTGATCACGGCGTATCTGCGCTTCATGGGCTCGCTGATCGCGGCGAACCTGCTCCACAAGTCGCCTGCGCGGCGCAGCGCGCGTCGCGCGTTGCACCGGCAGCGCGTCGAACAGGTCGCGAGCGCCGCGAACCTCCCGCTCGATACGGTGCGTGCGATCGATCGGCTGGCGCGCGCGCCCCTGACCGTGAGCTGGCGCCGGCTCGGTCGCCTCCTCGTGCTCGATAAGTGGGGCATGATCGGCGGCACGCTGCTCGCGTCTTCGATCCTGTTGCTGGCTGCACCGCGCTGGTTGTTCGTCCTCGGCACGTCGGCGTGCATCGCCGCGATGGTGATCGCGCAGATCCGGCTCGGCAAGCACCTCGTCACCTCGCAGCTACCGATGCGCGCGGTGCCGCGGCGGCTGCGCGACCTCGTCGATGCGCCGGTCGTCGTGTTCGGCCACACTCACGATCCGCGCTGGCAACCGATCCTCGGTGGCGGGCTCTACATCAACTGCGGAACCTGGCTGCCGGCGCTCCGCCCGGGCCTCCGGCGCAGCTTCACGCACGTGCTCGTGCAGCCGCGCTCGGACGGCAAACCGCTCGTCGAGCTTCGTCAGTGGCGCGACGGCGCGAGCCTGCCGTTCGACGATCGTGCCGACGTCGGCGCCGGTGTGACCCATCCTGGAATTCCGCGGATCGCCGGCTAGCCACCCGCGCGACCGCGCTGTCGGAGGGGCGTGATACCGCTCGATAGGTGAGTGGCCGGAGTCCCGCAGATACGCCGTTGATGCGGCAATACCTCGAGGTCAAGGACAAGCATCCTGACGCGCTGGTGTTGTTCCGGCTCGGTGATTTCTACGAGATGTTCTTCGAGGATGCGGTGATGGGATCGAGGCTGCTCGATCTCACGCTGACCACGCGCGACAAGGGCAAAGAAGATGCGGTGCCGATGTGCGGCGTCCCGCATCACGCGGCGCGTGGCTACATCGCGAAGCTCACCGAGCTCGGGCATCGCGTCGTCATGGTCGAGCAGGTCGAGGATCCACGGCTCGCCAAGGGGTTGGTCAAGCGCGAGGTCGCGCGGATCATCACGCCGGGCATCGTGTTCGACGACGAGGTGCTCGATCCGAAGTTGTCGCGCTATGTCGCGGCGATCGTGCCGGGCGCGACGAAGCAGACGTTCGGGCTGGCGTACCTGGATGCAACCACGGGTGAGCTGCGCGCGACGCTGGTCGCGACCGGAGAGCTGCTCGACGAGCTGACCCGCGTGGCTCCAAGAGAGATCATCGTCGAGGGCAAGTGGATCGTGGGGGAGGGCGTGCTCGTCGCGATCAAGGCGAGGTATCGCTGCGCGTGGAACGTGGTGACCTGCGCCACCGAAACGGACGCTCACGTCACGCTCGCGACGCTGGCTCTCGCGAACGCGCACTCGCTCGCGGCGCTGGCGGACCCGACGGTGACGAAGCGTTCGCGAACCGCGGAGTCGGTCACGCTCGCGCCGGTGCTCGCGCTCACGTCGCTGACCTCGGAGGTCCTGCGCGCGGCAGCGACGGTCCTGACGTACGCGCGCGCGACGCAGCCGGGCGGCGTGTTGCCCGTGACGAGGCTGGTCTCGTACGAGGCTGGCGATTCGGTCGTGCTCGACGAGGCCGCGATCGCGAACCTCGAGCTCGTCGAGACCCTGATCGGCCGGCGGACCCAGGGCTCGCTGCTCGACGTCATCGATCAGACCGTGACCGCGCCGGGCGGACGGTTACTGCGGCGCTGGCTGCTGTATCCGCTCGTCGATGTCCCGCAGATCCGGCGACGCCAGGACGCGGTCGCGTGGCTGGTCGGGCGACCGGCCTTGCTCGAACAAGTTCGGCGCGCGTTGTCGCGGATCGCGGATCTCGAGCGGCTCGCGGGCAAGGCGACGCTCGGCGTCGCCACCCCGCGCGATCTCGGTCGGCTGCGCGATGCGATCGCGCAACTACCGGACCTCGTCGCGCTGGTCGCGACGGGCGCGACCAAGCTCGATCCGGTGCCGGCGTTGCTCGGCTTGAGTGCGGCGCTCGCGCCCGAGCTCGCGAAGCTCGCGCAGCGCTTGGGGCGTTCGATCGTCGACGAGCCGCCGGCGATGCTCAAGGATGGCGGCGCGATTCGCACCGGCTACGACACGATCGTCGACGAGTGTCGCGAGCTCGCGGATGGCGGCAAGAACCAGATCCTCGCGATCGAAGAGCGCGAGCAGCGCGAGTCCGGAATCGCGAGCCTCAAGGTCCGCTACAACCGCGTGTTCGGCTACTACATCGAGATCACGAAGTCGCACCTCGCGAAGGTGCCTGCGCACTACGCGCGCAAGCAGACTGTCGCGACCGGTGAGCGGTTCGTGACGCCCGAGCTCGCCGAGCTCGAGAAGAAGGTCGTCGCCGCCGAGGAGACCCTCGCGGTGCGCGAAGCCGAGCTGATGCGGATCGAGGTCCAGGCGGTCGCGGAGGTCGCGGCGAAGATCTCGGCCGCGGGTGCCGCGCTCGCGGTGGCGGATGCGTGCGGCTCGCTTGCCGAGGTCGCCGCGCGCCGCAACTACTGTCGGCCCACCGTCGACGAAGGCCAGGTCCTCGAGATCACCGACGGTCGCCATCCGGTGATCGAAGCGATGCTGGCCGAGGGCAGCTTCGTGCCGAACGATTGCCGGCTCGATCCCGATGCCGAGCAGCTCGTGCTGATCACCGGACCGAACATGGCGGGCAAGTCGACCTACATGCGCCAGGTCGCGCAGATCGCGTTGCTCGCGCAGATCGGGTCGTTCGTGCCGGCGAAGGCCGCACTGATCGGCGTGTGCGATCGGGTGTTCACGCGCGTCGGTGCCGCGGATAACCTTTCGCGCGGCGATTCGACGTTCATGGTCGAGATGCGCGAGACCGCGACGATCCTCGCGAAGGCGACGCGGCGCTCGCTCGTGGTCCTCGATGAAGTCGGCCGCGGCACGTCCACGTTCGACGGCGTCGCGATCGCATGGGCCGTCGCCGAGCATCTCCACGATGCGATCGGAGCGCGCACCTTGTTCGCGACCCACTACCACGAGCTCGTCGCGCTCGCCGAAGCGCGGCCGCGCGTGCGCAACGTCTCGGTCGCCGTCCGCGAGCACAAGAACGAGATCGTGTTCCTGCGCCGCGTCGTCGCGGGCGGTGCGAACAAGAGCTACGGCATCGACGTCGCGCGCCTCGCCGGCCTGCCGAAGAACGTGGTCAGCCGCTCGCGCGAGATCATGAGCAAGCTCGAGGGTGGAGCGAAGCTGGGAAGCTCCGCGCAGCTGTCGCTGTTACCCACCGCAGCGCCGTCTCCGGTCCTGGCCCGGCTCGCTGTGCTCGATCCAAACCGGGTCACGCCGCTCGAAGCCCTCCAGCTCCTCGTGGAGCTAAAGTCCCTGCTTTGACGCACGGTGTGACGCGCCTACATTTTCTTCTTTTGCCCACCCACGGCTGAGGGTTTCCACCCCCAACCTCGACAGATAGGGGGCGGGAGCCCCGAACCAGGCTCGCGCTAACCCGCTGCAACCACTCATGTTGCCGCTTGGCTCGGTGTTTGTAATAGGGCTCTCCACGGATCTTATGAGGAGGAACTCTGTGACCAAACTGAAGAGCATCGCGATCGGGGCCGCGTTGTTGACTGCTGCGCCAATGGGCTGCGGTGGTAACGACACCAGTGGGCCGTTGGGCAGCGTCGACGCGCTCATCATCCTTCAACGTCCCAAGCGGAATGATGCTGGTGACATCTTCCAGTACACCTCGTACGTGCCGGGGGCACGGCTTACAAAGCTGTCGCCGCCGACGGCCGATGGTACCAAGACGACGATCTGTTGTGACCAGGACCCCGAGCTCGCGGGGATGGACATCCAGAACTACGACCTGTCGTTCGATGCCAAGGAGATCGTGTTCTCGGGTCACTCCGCGAAGGACACCCACTACGGTCTCTACCTCTTGACGCTCGATACCGGCGCGGTCACGCAGATCGCGACCGACCCCGGCCGCGACTACGTCTCGCCGATCTTCCTCCCCGGCGACAAGATCCTCTTCAACACCAACGCGGTGGTCTCGAACCCCGTCACGGATCCCGATCCGAAGCAGCACGTCGACGAGTACGAGCGCGGCACGACCACCCAGATGGGCGTGGTCAACAAGGACGGCACGAACGAGCAGCTCGGCCCGCGCAACCTCTCGCACCGCACCCAGCCGAGCCTGGCCTCGGATGGTCGCGTGATCTTCACCCAGTGGGATCACCTCGGCGGCGAGAACAGCGGCCACCTCATGTTCATGAACCAGGACATGACGGAGCTCCGTGAAGCGTTCGGCAAGGAAGGCACCGGCGCCTCGAACTCGACCCTCAAGGGTCGCGAGATCTCGCCGGGCCGTTACGTCGCGATCGCGACCGCCCGTAGCCGCACGATCCAGGCCGGTGCGCTGATCGACGCGCGCCTCGGTCATGTCTCCGAGAGCAACGGCATCGTTCGTGCGGACGATGCGATGTCGGAAGCGAACGCTTCTTACGTCATGCTGACGCCCGATGTTCCGACCGACAACTCGCCCTCGGCGAACACGATCGGTCGTTACTACGACGCGTTCCCGCTCAACGCGAAGGAACACCCGGACCTGCTCGTGTCGTGGTCGGACGGCCCGGTCGAGTCGAGCGTCCTTGCCTCGGCGGGACTGTCGGCGAACTTCGGCATCTACCTCTACGACACCGAGCACCTCGCTCGTCACCCGATCCTCGACGACCCGGATATGTGGGACATCTTCGCGCGTCCGCTCCAGTCGCGCACGGCTCCGGCCGTCACGGCGTCGACGAACGACAACACGCTCGGTCAACAAGCCGTCATCGGCTCCATGAACGTCTACAGCTCGACGCTCCACACGTTCCAGCAGGGCAGCGTGTTCGGCGTCCGCGTGATGGAGGGTTACTCGTCGGAAGAGGGCTTCCCGCGAATGTTCGGCACCACCATGTTCGAGGGGCACACGAACCTCGGCGTCGCGCAGGTCCAACCGGATGGCAGCTGGCTCGCGAAGGTGCCGGCGAACGTTCCGATGCACGTCCAGGCCGTCGATCAGTTCGGGATGTCGCTGTTCAACGAGCCCGTGTGGTTCTCGGCTCGCGCCGGTGAATCCCGCGTGTGTGGTGGTTGCCACGAGGACCGTGCGCGCGCGACGGTCATCAACCCGGGCATCACGCAGGCCGCTGCGTTCGGTCCGAAAGACGCACTCGGCATGGTGCCGCGCGACCAACGTGCGACCTCGGCCGCCGACCTCACGAACGCGAACCTGATCGCCGGTGACCTCACCGGCATCGACAAGCTCCGCGACATCAGCTGGGGCCCGTCGGACCCGACGACCGGTGGTACGGGCGGGGTTCAGTCGGTGTTCAACCAGAACTGCGTCGGTTGCCACGGTGCGAACAACACCGCCGGCATCGCCGGTTACACCATCAGCGATGCGATGGGTAACGTCGTCGCGACCTGGACGTTCAACCTCTCGAGCGCCCCGGTGACGATCAACTACGGCACGGCCGACGGCGGCACGCCGCAGACCTACTCGGCCTCGTACCTCACGATGGCCGGCCCGGATATGGAAGCCATCTCGAAGAACAACCTGATGATCACCGGTAACTTCAAGGTCTACATGAACCCGGAAGATGCCGCGAACTCCGAGCTCATCAAGAAGATCAACCCGACCCGCCTGTTCCCGACGCCCGACGTGAGCGTCCGCGCGTTCACCACGAACCCGCACTCGTCGGTCGGTTACGACAGTGGTCGCGAGCTCACGGCGACCGAGTTCTACAAGCTGATCCTCGCCGCTGACATGGGCGTGAACTACTTCTCGCGCTCCAACAACCCGCACAACCAGACCTACTAAGCACCGCGGAAAGGACCACACCATGAACAAGAACATGAACAAGCTCGCCGCGGTCGCTCTGACCCTGATGACCGCCGCAACCGCGAATGCAGGAAAGGGCGGCAGCGCCGACCTCATCAAGCAAGCCGTCGCGTCGGGATCGCAGGACGCGATCATCGCCGAGGTCGAACGTACCGAAGGCCTGATGTGCGAAGAGTGCATCCAGACGGTTACCAACCTCACCGAGGACAATCGCTTCGCGGTGCGTGAAGTCGCCGCCTGGTGGTTCGGCAAGCGGCCGCAACTCGCGCACCTCATGGCCGAGCAGATGAACGAAGACCTCAAGGGCGACGCGCTCCACGTGCGCAACGCCGCTGACTTCCTCGGCGCCATCAAGGAGCTCAAGTCGCTGCCGAACCTGCGCACTGCGATGGCGAGTGGAAATTTGAATTCCGACGCGAAGCTCGCGCTGGTCCGTGCTGCCGGTTACATGGCGCATGTCGGCGGCAACCCGATCCTCGAGGCCGGCATGGTCGATGCCGACCCGAGCGTTCGCACCCTGGCCATCGACGCCTGGCGCGACGTGATCCATCAGACCGGTAGCGTCACGGTCATCGAGAACCGGCTGACCGATAGCGACGCGACGGTCCGCGCCCACGCGGCGACGGTCGCCGGTGCGGTCCACGACCTGGGCTCGCGGGTCCAGCTCGAGAACCTCGTCGTGAACGATTCGGACTCGACCGTGCGACGCAATGCCGCATATGCGCTCGGCAAGCTCGGCGCGGTCGAGAGCCGCGACGCGCTGACCAAGGCCAGTGCCGATAAATCGGGCCTCGTGAAGAATGTGGCCAAGGCCGCACTCGCGTCGTTGAAGTAAATCCTCCAACAAATCTTCGACGACGAATCGTTCGAACCGCCGCACCTCGGAAGAGGGCGGCGGTTTGTTTTTGCGCTAGAATATCGAGCATGAGGGACTCGGGCTCCGTCTACTCGTACGCTTGTGCGCTCGCCATCGTCTTCATGAGCGGTTGTAGCTCGTGCGATTCGCCAGCAGGCCGCACGTACTACGAACGCAACATCGAGCCGATCCTGCAGCAGAAGTGCGCAGGCAACACCTCGGGTTGTCACGCGATCAATGCCGACGATCCGTACTCGTTCGCGGCCGGGAACTTCGACGTCTCGTCGTTCGATGCGGTGCAGAAGCGGCGCGACGTGCTCACGCGGTTCGGCGCGTATCCGCAGCCGCTGCTGCTGATCAAAGCAATCGCACCGGAGGTCGCCGATCCGAGTAAGCCGACGCGCTTGCAGTTCCAGTACGGCCTCGACCCGGCCGATCCGACCGGCGCGACGCCGGCGTTCCGCGATGTCGAAGTGCTCCATGGTGGTGGCTCGATCGTGTCGCTCAACTCCGACGCGTACCTCACGCTCCAGACCTGGCTCGAGAACGGCGCGACCGAGAACGGCCTCAAGCCACCCACGCCGGCGCAGACCGGCAACGGTACGTGCTCGCCCACCGTGCCTTCGGGGTTCTCGACCACGACGCTGATGTCGAACCCGAAGTACGCCGCGGGCCTCGCGACGTTCAAGTCCGACGTCCAGCCGATCCTCAAGCAGCACGGCTGCACGTCGTCGAACTGTCACGGCGCGCCGCAATCGGACTTCTACATCACGTGCGGCGACGACGATAACCAGGTCGCCTTCAACTTCGCGCAGACGTGGTCGTTCGTGAGCTCGCCGGTCGACGACTCTTCGATCCTGCGTGTGCCGCTGGCCGTCGGCGGTGGTGGACGCGGCCACACCGGTGGCGATCAGTTCGCGAGCATCGACGATGGCGACTACAAGAAGATCAAGAGCTGGGCGACCTCGGTGGGCTTGCTCGATTTCGCGAACGGCGACCCGGTCAAGCAGTACTTCAAGGACAACGTCCAACCGATCTTGATCGCGCGCGGCTGCCAGTTCCAGGCATGTCACAGCCCCGCGGCGACGAACGACTTCAAGCTGCGCTCGGGCACCCAAGGGTTCTTCTCGGCCGTCGCGCTCGAGAAGAACTACGATCTCTTGAAGAACGACTTCATGGCGATGGAGTTCCCCGATTCGCGGCGCGGTCGCGCGATCGCGAAGGCGCTGCTCACCAATGATCCGCGCACCGATACCATCGGCGGAATCGCGCATCGCGGCGGTCCCGTGCTCGAGACGCCCGGCCTCGCCGCCGATCCTGCAGGCACCACGATGGCCCCGACCACGCCGAATTGCGCGACCGCACCCGCGAGCGCGACGCCCTTCTGCATCATCCAGAAGTGGGTCGACATGGAGCGCGCCGCGATGGCCTCCAGCGTCACCTCGATGAACATGGGTGACACCATCCCCATCGTCTACGTCGATCGTCCGGCCGGGCAGGGCGCGGGTCGTCTCGAGTTCGATACGTTCCAAGGCGGCGCCGAGCTCCGCGTCGTGACCGGCACGTTCGGCGCGAACTATGGTCGCAACCTCTCCGTCAACAATGCCGCGCAAGCCTCGCTGTCCGCGAACTGTGGCCTCGGTGCGAGCCCCGATATCGGTCGCCCGAGCGTGAAGAACGATGGCGACACCGTCGCCTTTGCGGGGCGTGCAACCGCGAGCGCGGGCTGGCGGATCTACACCGTCAGCATCGCGTCCAAGGCATGCACGGTCGTCAACACCGGCTCGACCGGCGCGGTCTCGGACTTCGATCCCGCGTGGTCGCCGGATGGCACCTACCTGGTGTTCGCGTCGACCCGCGGCAAGACCAACTCGCCGAGCGAGACCCGCGTCGCTGCGCGCCCGCAATCCGATATCTGGCGCATGCAGCTGCCCACCGGCGCGCCGGAGCAAGTCACCGTGTTGTCGAACTCCGAGGTCAACCCGCAGATGATGCGTGAAGGCCGGATCACGATGTCGACCGAGAAGGCGAGCGACGGCTTCTATCAGGTCAGTGGACGGCGCATCAACTGGGACCTCACCGACTACCATCCGCTGCTCGCGCAACGCGCGCAGTCCTCGTACACGAGCACGACCGACACCACCACGTTGAACCCCTCGATCGGCTACTCGCAGGCGACCGATATCCGCGAGGGTGCGGATGGCAGCTTCATGCTGATCCTCTCGGACTCGATGAATGGCGTGCCGCTACTCAAAGGCGGCGCCGGTGCGCTCGCGATCTTCAATCGCAGCATCGGCCCGTTCGAGCAAGGGCGTGGTGACTCGGGGTATCTCCCCTCGGTCCGCATCCTCGGGAGCGGTGGCGAGACCGGCCACACGGGCGCGACCGCGGGCTTCCGCAATCCGGCGCCGATGCCTGATGGTCACATCCTGGTCTCGCACGCGAGCCTGCCTGCGTTGAACTGGGACGTCGTCTCCCTCGATCCGCGCACGAACACGTACCAATCGCTGAACATCGCCAATACCCACGGCGCGGTCGTCGATGCCGTGCTCGCCTACAAATCTCCGGCGCGCGTCCTCTACGACAACCGGCGCCAGCTGGTGTTCGGTGGGGCCGCCGCCGCCGACGACGACACGCACGCGATCCTCTACATGCCGGATGCACCGATGGTGTTCACGCTGCTCACCGGCAACCTGCGCCGTGGTCGCCCGGTCGATCTGTTCCGGAAAGCGAAGTACCTCGTCGTCTACAGCGAAGGCATGTGCCCGGCAGGCGGCCCATGCTCGCGCACCACGAACGGCATCTTCGAGAGCCGCACGATGATCGGCAAGGCCGCACTCGCCGACGACGGCTCGGTCAAGGTGCGCCTGCCCGCGGGGCAGGGCGTGATCCTCGAGCTCCAGGATGATGGAGGCGCTTCGATCGTCAAGATGACCGAGGAGCATCAGCTCGGACCCGGCGAGATGATCTCGATGGGCGTTCGCCAGACGATCACGAGCTCGACGACGGGCGAGACCGTCCAGCTGTTCGATGCGGTGTGTGGTGGTTGCCATGGCTCGGTCTCGGGCAAAGAGACCGACATCGTCGTGACGCCCGATGCGCTGACCGGCGCATCGACGTCGATGAAGCAGACTGCCGATCCCGTGAACCTGCAGTAAGAAACGCGCAACGGGGCATAGGCCCCCGATCGGGCTTCGCGTAGGGTCCCGCGCGTGAAGGGGTCGGTCATCTGTCTCGCGCTCGCTGGCTGCGTGCTGGGGCCGAACCCGCCGCCCGCGCCGCCGCGCACCACGCATCTCGGCTTGCAGCTCGAGCAGCTCGAGCTCGCGAATGGCCTGCGCGTCGTGGTCGTCCAGGATCCTTCGGCATCCGAGCTCGCGGTCACGATGCGTTACCAGGTCGGATCGGTCGATGATCCGGTGGGCCAGGAGGGCATCGCTCACCTCGTCGAGCACCTCATGTATCAGCAGGTGCTCGGCGCGGACACGCTGTTCTCGCATCTCGAGAATGCGACGACCTACTTCAACGGCGAGACCACCTACGACGCCACGACGTACCTCGCGCGCGCGAACCCCGAGCACCTGGACGAGCTGCTCTCGATCGAAGCCGTGCGCCTCGGGCTGCGATGTACGTCGTTGAACGATTCCGCGTTCGAGCGCGAACGCGCGGTGGTGATCAACGAGCTCCGTCAGTCCGATGGTGGCGCCGAGCTGCGCTCCGCGTTCGCGCGCGCGGTCTATCCCGAAGGCCACCCGTACCGTTCGTCGATCGGCGGCACCGAGGCGAGTGTCGGCGCGCTCACGCGCGCACAGGCGTGTGCGTTCGCCGACGCCCACTACGGACCGAGTAACGCCGTCCTGGTCGTCTCGGGCAAGGTCACCACCTCGATCGTCGAGACGGCGCTCAAGAAGTTCATGACGCATGTCGCGAAGCACGCGGTCGTGGCGCCCGTCGCGGTGCCCGCGGTCGGAGACGCCCGCGCTCGCGTCGAGATCGCGGCGCCGATCGAGCACGACGCCATCCTCGTCACGTGGCCGCTGCCTGCCGATCCACTGGTGCGCATCCGTATGCGTGCGCTCGCTCCCGAGCTCGCGAGCGTCGCCGACAGCGCGATCAAGGGCCAGATCCGGTTCTTCGAGCTCGGCGATACCCGTGCGCCCATGATCGGCTTCGTCGGCACGCCCGGCGAAGGCGAGAGCAGCCAGGAGGTGATCGAAGCAATCTCGAAAGGCGCGAACGAGGTCGGCGCGATGTTCTCGCGCAGCGGGTTCATCGAGGTCGGCGAGCTGACGTTCGATCGCATGAAGCAAGCGGCGATCTATCGACTATTCTCGTCGCTCGACGACGCCAGTGATCGCGATGTCCGGCTCGCGACCGAGGTGCTCGCGGGACGTGATCCTTCGGCGGCGATCGCGGCCACGTTCAAAGGGCTCCGCGAGATGCAGCGGGCCGAGGCGACGGCCCTCGCGAGGACGTACTTCGCGTTCGAGCATGCACGGATCGCGAAGCTCGTCGCGAGCGGTAGCCACCGCGGCAAGGCCGAGCAACTGGCGACCAGCGTGGCGATCCACGATCTGGGGCTTCACCGCGATCCACCGGACCCCGAGCTCGCGCTCGCGCCGATGACCGATCCATCCGCGCCGCCCGCGGTGTCTATGGTGGTGCGCATCCTCGGCAACGGGATGCGCGTCGTGTTGCTGCCCGGCTCGACCGTTCCGACCGTCGAGGCCCGGCTGGTATTCGGCACCGGCACCGGGGACGAGCCTGCGGAACAGCGCGGCGTAGCGCTGCTGGCAGCCGAGACCCTGACCTGGAACGATCGCTACCTCAACGACCTGCTGTTGTTCGCCGCATCGGGTGGCTCCATCGATACGGAGGTCGAGCTCGACCACACGAGCTTCATCGCGCGGGGGCTCGACATGCACCTCGACCTGTTGCTGACCGGCATGCGCCAGCTGGTGCGCAACGGCGTGTACAGCCGCAACCCGGCCCACATCGCCGCGGCGATTCGCGTGGCCTCGAAGACCGACAACGACAACGGCGAGCTCACCGATGCGTGGCGGAGCGCCCTCTACGGTGCCGATCATCCGTACGTCACCGCGGGCATCGTGCGTCATCTCAGCTCGTACCTCACGCTCGAGAGCCTCGCGCAATTTCGCCAGGCGAACTTTCAGCCCGCGAACGCGACACTCGTGATCGCCGGTCACTTCGATGCCGCGCTCGCACAGCGCTGGATCGATTTCTTGTTCGCGGATTGGTCGAGCTCGAAGCTCGCCGCACGTCCGAGCGGCCCGGCGCGCCCCCAGCCCCTCTCGCTCGCGACCTTCACGAACCAAGCAAAGCGCACGAGTCAGCTCGAGCTCGTGCTGGCATTGCCCGCCACGAAGGGCACGCGCGCGCAGCAATTGATCGCTGCCGAGATGCTCTCGATCGTCGCGAGCGAGATCCGCCACCAGCTCGGCGCGAGCTACGGTGTCCGTGCCGCGCTCGCGACCGAGCGGCTCTCGAACACCTACGACCTCGGCGGTGCGGTCGACGTGACGCGCGCGACCGATTCCTTCAAGTTGCTCGCCGACCGGCTCGCCGAGCTCCGTGCGGACCCGAACGCCGCGGCGCGGACCTTCGTCCTGGCGCGCTCGCGGGTGGTCACGCACCTGCGCGCGATGAGCGGCGCGAGTGCGCTGGCGCGCAAGGTCGAGCTCGACATCTCGCTCGGGTTACCGCCGCTCTCGGATCTCGAGACCGCCACCGCTGCCGCCGCCCTCACCATCGATCAGGAGACGAGCGCGCTCGCTGACCTAGACCTCGGACATGCGTTGATCTGGTTGCGCGGCCCCGAGGCCACGGTCACCGAGGTGTTCTCGTCGCTGGGCCGCACACCGACGGTGATCATCCATCGTCCGCTCGCCGCCATCCCGCGCGCCGTTGCCGGCTCGAGCTCGTCCGATGATGACGAGGGTCAGCACATCACGCTCGACGAGGTCGAGCCCGCGCTCAGCCAGCAGCGCGCGTCGCAGCCGCTCGCGATCGGCGTCGAAGCCGGGTTCGCGAGCGGGTCGGTCTCGGACACCGACGTCAGCGGCTTCTCGGTCGCAGGGCAGGTTGGCTATCGGATCGACGACACGACGACGATCGGCGGCTATTTCGGCCTCGGTCGAGTCACCGGCAGCTATCAGAGCGACGTCAGCATGCCGCCGCACGAGGTCACGAACGTGCCGCTCGACCTAGCCGGCTATGCGCGTGCAACCGCGTACGATCGGCTCTTCGGGCTCGTGTTCATGGGCCTACACGTCAACTTCGCGAGCGACAACGGTACCGCCGTGCGTGACTCTGGGATCGGAGCAGGGCTCGGCGTCGGGATCGATCTCTGGACGTCCACGCACGATCGGCTCGCGGCCTACGCGGCGGTCCAAGGCGAGTTGCTCACCGATGTCGGCTACGTCGCCGCGACGCTCGGGCTTGGCTACCACCACTAATCGATCGCGAGCGCGAGCCGCTGCGGCGCGATCGCCTCGTCGCGCACGTGCCGCGGCACTCCCTGGACGTCGCGTACGATCCGCACTGTCTCGAGCAGCTTCAAGACATAGAAGCTGACGTCGATCTGCCACCAGTAAAAGCCCTGCCGCGCCGAGCGCTGGTAGTGATGGTGATTGTTGTGCCAGCCCTCGCCGAACGTGAGGATGGCGAGCAGGGCGTTGTTGCGCGAGTCGTCGGTCGTCGCATAGCGCCGGCTCCCGAACACGTGAGCGAGCGAGTTGATGCAGAACGTGACGTGCCACGCGAGCACGATCGCCACGAGGTGTCCCCACACCAGACCGTCCCAGCCGCCGACCGCGAGCAGCACCGCGCCCCACAACACCGCGAACATCATGTCGTGGCGATCGAGGAAGCGAAGCTCGGGATAGCGCGCGAGATCTTTGACCGCCGCGAGGTCGGTGCCGCGTCCGCGCACCGCGAAGACCCAGCGCACGTGCGCCCACCAGAAGCCGCGTTGCCGTGGCGAGTGCGTGTCTTGGGGCTGGTCGGAGAACCGATGGTGATTGCGGTGATGCGCGGCCCACCACAGCGGGCCTTGCTGGGCCGCAGCCAGGCCGACCAGCGCGAGCAAGAACTGGAACACCCGCCCGGTCTTGTAGGTCCGGTGCGAGAAGTAGCGGTGGTAGCCCGCGGTGATCACGAACATCCGCACCGCGTAACCGCCGATCAGCCATAGCGCCGCGTGCCAGCTCCAGCCGACGAGGAGGGCGCCCGTGAGCGCCGCCACATGCGCCGCCCAGAACGGAAGATCCTGGCGCCAACTTCCGCCGATTTCACGATCCATCGTTCGAGCGTGACGGATTTACCCTCGGATGCCCGACACGGTTCCATCACGAGCCCCCAGGAAACCGGCGCGAGATGACACGATCGTGGTTTGCCGAAACGAAAAACGGCCCGCCGAAGCGAGCCATGTTCGTGCGAGAGCCGTGTCGACTACTTCTTCTTGGTCGCGCCGCCCTGCGCCTGGATCACCGCATCGACCGCGCCGTTGTTGGCCTTCATGTCCGGGTGGTCCTTGTTGTCCTTGTCGATCACCGAGTTGATGATCGAGTTGTTTTGTTTGTCCGGAACCTTGTGCTGTTCGCGGGTCGCCATCACCGAGGTCCGAACGGTCGGATCCTCGACGGCGAGACCGAGCGCGCCGTAGTCCTTGAGGCGATCGACGGCCCGGACATCGAACTCGCCAGCGCGCCAGCTGATGGTGCTGCCTTCGACCGCACCGGTCCCGTACTGGCCCTCCATCACGCCCTTGAACGTCTCGAAGTTTCGCTTCTCCTCGGGGATCATCGAGACGTCGAGCGACAGGTACATCTTCCAGAGCTTCTGATCGTAGAAGAAGAAGAAGCGGCGCTGGTTCTTGCCGCCCTCGTTCTCCCAGCGCTCCATCATCGATTCGTTCGTGTTGTGCTGGAACTCGCCCTCGACGATCGACACGTCCCACGGGGAGGTCTTCGCGTCGAAGGTGATGTAGGACTGGGACACCCGATTGAGCTCGGTCTTCTTGTCCTTGCGATAGCGATCCTGGACGGCGATGTCGGTCGTCCCTTTGATCTTGTCCTCGTAGCGCTCATCGATCTGCTTCTGCAGCACGCCCAGGACTTCGTCCTTCGTCATGCCGAACTTGAAGCCGCCGAACTTCTCGGCCAGCGCTTTCTTGTGCTCCGCGGAGACCATCGGCGGCGGCCCGGCCTTCTTTGCAGGAGCCGCCTTCGCCGTCTTTGTGGGTGCTTTCGCAGGCGCTTTCGGAGCTGCGAAGGCCACCGAGCTAACGAGACCAGCGAGCAGTGCAGTTTTGATCAGACGCATACGACCCCTTTCGACGAGCCAAGCCCCTCGAGATTCATTTCAGCTTCCGCGTTTACATGAAGAACGAGAAGCGCGAGCCCTTGTTGGCTTCCGACTGGAGCCGGGTCTCGAGCTTGTTGCCGTCCTCGAGGAGGCCGCCAGTGGCCTTGCCGTCCTGGCCCGTCTTGCCGTGGACGCGGTCGTAGATCGCTCGGACTCGACGCGTGTAGTAGTACTCCGACACGGTCGGCTCGCCGCCCTTGATCAGCGAGTCGCGGACCCCGTTCTGGAGCAGCGGCAGGATCTTCTTGGTCGGGACGTTGTCCGCGCCCTCGCGCACGTAGTCGCCCTTGATCGGCGTCGAACCCGGGTCGTTCTGATACGCGTACGCGGTCGGCGACTCGCCGGGCGGGCACGCCGGGACCGGCGAGGCGCCACCGCAGTAGACGCCGGAGAGCACGACGACCTTCGCGCCGAAATCGACCTTGTCGGTATCGGTCGGCGATTGGATCAACACGCCGTACTTGAACGCGCCGCCAACGGCTGCCGCGTCGACGGCATCGCCCGCGTCTTTGCCCTTCTTGAGCGACATGTCGTCGCCAAGCGCGGCCTTGTTGTGCTGATCGATCATGTCTTTGACTTCGGTCACACCCGCGTAGAACGCGAGGATCTGACCGGAGACTTCCGTATCGAGGCTGTTCTGCTTCGCGCGGAACACCAGCTCGCTCTTCACCTCGAGCTTGGCCGCCATGTCCTTGAGCTGCTTGTCGACGCCGATGTCGGGCTTGAAGCTGTGCTTGGTCTTCGCTTCGTCGAGCAGCGTATCGAGATCCGACAGCTGCTTCTTCAAGAACGAAACCGTCGACGGCAGGGACTTGTCGCCGAGGACTGCCTTCGCGCCCTTGAGGCCGTCGTTGTAGTCGCTCGCGCTCGTGCCGACCTTCCCGATCGTGATGCCGACGATCAAAGCGATCGCCGCGGGCACCAGGATCTTGAGCAGCGTCGAAGCGTGAGATTCCGCACCGACGTTCTCGACCGGCGTGCCGTCATGCACGATCACCATGTCGGGTGCGCGTTGCGGAACATGCTGGGCGGCCATCGCGTTCATCGCGCCGAACGGATCGTCGTGCGCGTTCGGCATGACGGGCTGTGGCGGAGCTGCCGGTTGCGGCTGCGCCATACCTGGTGGTGGTTGGATCGAAAGGCCAGGCGGCGGAACCACCCCACCAGACTGTCCGTTCGAACGGGTCTGACTGGTAGTAGCGGGAGCAGCCGCACCTTTCTTGAGCCCAAGCCTTTGCTTGAGCTCGGAGATGTCGCGGCTACCCGTCTTCTTTGCGTCGCTCAATGGAATCCTCCGGAGGGGGACTTTATGAACCGCGGGTTGTAACTGTCAAGGATGCTTGAGGCTTGCGCGAGTTGCCGAGAAAGATGAGGAGTGATGTTGCAGCGCCACCACAGTCCGCCCCAGGCGTGAAAAACTGGTCACACCTGGCACTCGTTCGAACTTGCCCCGATCTCATAACCGAATGGAATTGCGGCATGTTTCTGCGCCTCGACCCCGGAGATCGGCTAGTGGCGCGGCTGGCCCACTGGGTGCAAAGTAAACTTTCGAGCCGCCTCGTGCGTCTCACAAGCGGCCGTCCTGGAACGGCCGCGGACTTCGAAAGGCCAAACCCACGTGACTAGCCGCCTCCCACTTCTTCTCGGTGCCACGCTCGCGACCCTCTCCTTCACCTCGTTGATGGGCACGGCCGAAGCAGGCGGTGCTCACTTCTCCGGTGGCGCGCACTTCGGCGGACACGTCGGCGGTGGTGGCGGTGTCCACTTCGGCGGTGGCGTCCACGTTGGTGGCGGAGCCCACTGGGGTGGCGGCTACGGCGGCTATCACGGTGGCTACGGTGGCTATCGCCCAGGCGGCTGGGGCGTCTCTGGCCACGTCGTCGTCGGCGGCGGTCGCTACTACCGTCCCTATCGCCCCTACTACAACTACTACTACCCCGTGCCAGCGTACTACGGCGCGAGCTACTACCCGGTCGAGACCACGGCGGTCTACGGCGGCCCGAGCGTGGCACCGGCTGTCTACATCCAGCCCGAGCTTCCGAAGTTCGGCATCGGCCTCTTCGCCGGTGGCGTCGCGACGGACTACAACACGCAGACCAACACCCAGGAGTCCGACCTCGGCCTGCTCGCGCGCTACCGCCTGACGAACGGCTTGATCGTCGAAGGCGAGCTCGGTAAGACCTCGACTTCGGTGAATGGCGTCGACAACCTCCGCGTCGATCGCCGCCTCGGTGGTTCGCTGATCTACGAATTCGGTGCGGAGAATCACTTCGCCCCGTACGTGCTCGGTGGTCTCGGCGTGCAGCAGGCGAACGTCGATGGCAACTACTCGACGACCCAGGACTACGGCGAGCTCGGCGCTGGCATTCGCTACGCCTTCAACCGCAACTTCCACGTCACGTTCGATCTCCGTGCGGGCTCGCGCTCGTCGGTCTCGAGCGGCGACATGAGCACGGTGACGGGCGTCGGTCGCACGATCGCGCCACCTCCGAGCAATAGCTCGGATACGAGCGAGGACTACACCCGCGCGCGGCTCGCGGCGATCCTCTACTTCTAAGCGGTCACGGACTCGAAGACGCGTGCGGCCCTTCGGGGCCGTTCGCATTTTCGGGTAACATGTCGTCCGGATGTTCTCGGTCGACCAGCGCAGCGTCGTCGCTCGCGACGGCACACGCCTGGGCTACCAGGTTCGCGGCGACGGACCGGTCGTCGTGCTCGCGAACGGGCTCGGCGGAACGTACGTCGCGTTCAAATACCTCTACGAGGCGCTCGCCAGCTACAAAGTGATCTGCTGGGACTATCGCGGCCTCTACACGAGCGGGCCTCCCGACGATCCGAAGGCCAACACCATCGCTCATCAGGTCAGCGACTTGATCGACATCCTCGCGGCCGAGCACGTCGACAACTTCGTGATCGCCGGTTGGTCGATGGGTGTGCAAGTCGCGCTCGAGACGATTCGTCTGCATCGCGAGCGGGTCAAGGGGCTCTTCATCATCAACGGCACGTATGGCAAGACGTTCCGCACCGTGATGGGCAGCCGGATCATCGGGCGCGTGATCCCGACGTTGCTCCGGTTGATCAAAGCGCAAGCGGGGCTCGCGGGCCGCGCCACGAAGATCGTCGCGGGATCCGATGCGCTGATCACGGCCATGAAGCGCTTCGGCCTGGTATCACCGACCATCGACATGGACGTGTTCAGGATCGTCGCAGGCGGCTTTCAGCAGATCGATTGGGCGATCTACTCGGACCTCCTCGCACGGCTCGACGAGCACGATGCCGAGGAGGTCCTCGCCACGATCGACATCCCGGTCGCGATCGTGACCGCGAGTGGAGATCTGATGACGCCCCCGGCCACCGCCGAGCACATGCACCGGTTGATTCGCGGCAGCCGGCTCGTGATGATCCAGGGTGGGACGCACTACACGCCGGTCGAAGCACCGCGGATCATCGTCGAAGAGCTCGATCGCTGGCTCTCACGCATTGCCGGCTGGCAGCGCGAGGGAGCGGCCGCGTGAATTGTCCGGGTTGTAGCGGCGAGATCCTCGACATCGACGTCAAGTGTCCACACTGCGGGATCGGGCTCGGTTCGACGGGATCGCATCGGATGATCGGTCAGGTCGTGCTCGGCGTGTACGAGCTGGTCGACGTGCTCGGGCAGGGCGGCATGAGCGTCGTCTACAAGGCGCGCCACAAGCTGACCGAGCAGGAGGTCGCGCTCAAGATCCTGCCACCGGAGCTCGCCGCGCACAGCCAGGTCAAGTCGCGCTTCCTCGAAGAAGCGAGGGCGCTCGCCGCGCTCGATCACCCGAACATCGTCCACCTCTATAACTTCGGCCAAGAGAATCAGAGCTTCGTGCTCGCGATGCAGTACGTCCAGGGCAAGACCTGGGAACGGATCATCCTCGAGAACAAGCGCATGACGTGGCAGGCGAGCCTGAAGGTCGCCATCGACGTGCTCAAGGCGCTCGAGTACGCGCACGGTCGCGGCATCGTCCATCGCGACATGAAGCCTTCGAATGTGCTGGTGCGCTCGCACGACAACATGGCGACCGTCATGGACTTTGGCATCGCGAAGATGACCACGTCGACGAAGCTCACCGCGACGGGCCAGACCATGGGTACGGTCCGCTACATGTCGCCCGAGCAGGTTCGTGGCCAAGAGGTCGACCTCCGGACCGACATCTATTCGCTCGGCGCGACGCTGTTCGAATCACTCGTCGGCGACACGCCGTTCGACGGCACGACGCACTTCGAGATCATGACCAAGCACCTCTCGGAGGCGCCGAAGCGACCGAGCTCGCTCGGCGTCGAGCTGCCGCAGTCGATCGAGGATGCGCTGATGCGCAGCTTGTCCAAGCGCGCCGAGGATCGGTTCGAGACCGCGCGCGACATGCGCCTGTTGCTCGAGTCCGCGCTGCGCGAAGGCGACATGGGCCTGTCGTCGACGCAACGCCTCGGCGATGCGATCGCGGAGCTCCGGCGCAGCCCGATGGCGACCCCTCCGCCGACCGGCAATGCGCCGCGCGCCGCGACCAGCCTCGCCGACCTGCTCGAGCCTTTGGGCGTGCCGACCGCGCAGGTCCCGACCCGGACCACCTCGAAGAGGCGCACGGGCCTCTACATCGCCCTCGCGCTGGTCGTGCTTGCCGGGGCCGTCGCGGCGGCCGTGCTCACGCTGCGCGGCACGTCGAGTGGCTACCAGCCGGTCGCCAAGTTCGCGGGGGTGAAGCTCACGATGGGGAAGCAGTTCGACCAGGTGCTCGTCGAGACCGATGGCACGATCACCCCCGACGCGATCTACACCGAGTATGCGAAGGCCCTAAAGTCGCTCGTCGATTCCAAGCCGAGCTTGTTCGCGAACGTGAACATCACGACGGTGCAGCACATCGTGCCGGTCCCCCAGTCGTTCCTGTGTCACCCCGACCTCTACGTCTCGGCGGACTCCGTCGAGAAAAACTGTGGATCCGCCAAGGTCTCGCTCACGTTCGAGCGCAGCGGCAAGCACATCATGTTGCTCGCCACAGGCCCGGACATGATGACCACCTTGCGTTCGGCCGCGGTCCAATCGGTCTGCGTGCTGCAGGGCGCCGAGGTCTCCGGTGAGACGGAAAAGAACATCTGTGGACAGGTCCAACGGTTCTTGGACCCCGATCACTCACCCGATCACCCCACTGGCAATTAGGGACCTTGCCCCCGCGCATTGACATATAGGCGAAAGCCCACGAATAATCGCCGCTGGAGGGGCTATGTCCCGCACGGTTATCGCGGCTGTGGTTGCTGTCGTCGTCGCGGCGCTCACAGCGATCGCATTTTTCATCACGTCCACGAGCTTCGAAAGCAAGATCCGCAAGGACTCCGAAAACCAACTTCGGCGTGCGTATCAAGTTGTCGGAGCTCTCGCCCAACTCGAATCGATCGACGTCGCGAACAAGGCCGAGCGCCTTGCCGCGGACCCTCAGCTCGTCGCCGCGCTGAAGGCGGCCGTCACCTCGACGTCCGATAAAGATCGGCTCGCGCGGATCGCGTTCGCAGCCTTCGCCGTGAAGGACAAGAGCGAGGTCAAGCCCGACATCCTCGCGCTGGTCGACGAGCACGGCAACCTGCTCGCGATGAACGACGTGCCGAGCGTCGTGCCCAAGCAGTGGAAGAAGGACGGCGACCCGTCCGACGCGACGATCATTCCCGCACTCAACCTGGTGCTCCACAATCGCGTGATCGTCAGCGACATCTGGGTCGACAACAACCGGATGATGAAGATCGGTGTCGCTCCGGTGGTCGATCCCGATTCGCAGGTCACCTCGACCAATCCTGACAGTGTGAAGATCTTCGGTGCGGTGGTCGTCGCGTACGCGCAGACCGCGAGCCAAGCGCAGCACGACCGCGAGCTGCTCGGCACCGAGATCGCCTACTACGACGGCTCGCGCGTCGTCGCGACCAGCTTCACGAAGAATGGCGCGGCGAACGGCGAAGAAGATACCGGCAAGGCCGCCGCGCTCACCGAGCTCGCGAAGTCGGGCAAGGTCTCGCCGCAGAGCGGTCAGGTCAAAGTGAATGTCGACGGCGTGAGCTACACGGCCGCGGCGGTCACCATGCCGCGTTCGTCGTCGAACGAGGCGAAGATGCCGAAGGACTATCCGGCTGTCGCCGCGCAAGCGATGATGCTCTCTCCGATCGTCGATCCGTCGAACACCGCGGGCACGATCAAGCTGTTCATCATCTTGCTCGGCGCGGGTGCGCTGGGCATCTCGCTCGTCGGCCTCTATCTCTCGCACCGTCGTCTCATCGCGCAGGTCGATCAGGTCGAGCTCGGCGTCACCGACATCATCAACGGCAACGTCGATCGCACGTTCCGCCCGGTCGGCCTCGAGCTCGACGGGCTCGCGAACGCACTCAACGTCATGCTCGCGCGCTTGCTCGGTCGGCCCGAGCCCGGTGACGAGGAGTACGATGACGATGGCAACCAGATCATCCCGGGCCGCGTCGAGTTCGAAGAGGGCGGCGAGGCGCCACCTGGTGACACGGCGCAACCCGATCCGCAGCTCGCGGCACTCGCGCAGGAGTCGGAGCCCGATTACTACAAGCGCGTCTTCACCGAGTACGTCGCGGCACGCAAGTCCGTCGGCTCGCCCGACGATGTCTCGTTCGAGAACTTCATCGCGAAGCTCAAGGTCAACGAGGGCAAGCTCAAGGCGCAGTACCAGTGCCGCGCCGTCCGGTTCCGGGTCGTGACCAAGGACAACAAGGTCACGCTCAAGCCGGTCCCGATCTTCGCATAGCCGGCCTCGCTCGAGCGCCAGCCGAGGCAAATCGCCGCAATCCGCAACGCCCCGAAACAATGGGCGCTGCGGAATCTCATCGTTTGCTCACGCGTTCGTTGCTAGCGTGCCGCACCATGCGCTGTCTCCTCCTCGGAATCGCCTTCGTTTCGGCGTGCGGATCTTCCGGTGGCAGCGCGAATGACGGTGGTTCGGACGACGGCAAGAGCGCCGATGCGCCGACGAGCACCGCCGATGCGAACGTTGCAGGTTCGAGTGCGGTCACGATCATCGTCGAGCCGGACGGCAATCAAGCTGCCCAGCTGGTCTCCGCGATCAACGCGGCGACCACGTCGATCGACGTCACGATGTACGAGATGTCGAACAACACGATCATCACCGCGCTCGCGAATCGGGCGAAGGCGCACGTGAGCGTGCGCGTGGTGCTCGATGGCTCGACCATGAACAAGTCGTTCAACACGCCCGCGAAGAACATGCTGACCTCGGCCGGCGCGACCGTCGTTTGGTCGAACCCGACGTTCACGTACACCCACGAGAAGTGCATCATCATCGATGCGTCGCAGGCGTGGATCATGACCATGAATGCGACCGGCACCGCGCCGAGCGAGAATCGCGAGTACCTCGCGATCGACACCGGTGCCGCCGATATCGCCGAAGCCAAGGCCGTGTTCGAGGCCGACTTCGCACTCCACGCCATCTCGCCGTCCGGAGCGCTCGTCGTCGCGAACACGAATGCGCGCGCGGATCTGGTCGCCCTGATCAATGCCGCGACGACGACCGTCGATCTCGAAGGTGAAGAGCTCAGCGATCTCAACACCGGCGGCATCGTCGACTCGCTCGCGAGCGCCGCGCATCGCAGCGTCGCGGTCCGCGTGATCATCGGCAACTCGAGCCCGAACGCGACCGCGATCGCGCGCGTCAAGTCCGCGGGCGGCAAGGTCGTCGTCACCGGCCCGATGTCCGGCAGTGGCACGATGGCGAACCCGTACATCCACGCCAAGGCGATCGTGATCGATTGCAGCGGCACGCAGTGCGCGAAGGGCTACGTCGGCTCGGAGAACTTTTCGGCCGGCTCGCTCGGCTACAACCGGGAGCTCGGCGTGATCTTTTCGACCGCGGCGGAGCTCGCGAAGGTCGAGACCGCGATCAACACCGACTTCGCCAACGGCGTGGCTCAGTAAGCGCTGGCCTTCAGCGCGCGCCTAGTTCGGGCGCGTGAGCGGCTGCATCGCCATCGTCGTGTGACGCAGCAAGCGGCGCATCCGGCGCAGCTCGAGGTACGCGCCGATGCTCTCCGCGAGCACGAGCATCGAGCGCTGCTGGGCTTCGTCGAGTGTACGCGGGACCTGGTCGATCACGCAGAGGGTCCCGAGCACGTAGCCTTCGGGCGTGACGATCGGCGCGGCTGCGTAGAACCGCAGGGCGTCGTCGCCGAGGTTGAACGGGTTGGCCAGAAAGCGGTCGTCCTGTTGTGTATCGCTGACCATGTACAAGCTCGTGCTCGTGATCGCGTGGGCAGAGAACGCTAGCTCGCGCGACACATCGGCCGGCCGCGGTCCGTTCACGGCCTTCACGAACTGATGATCGCGATCGATCATCGTGATCATCGACGTCGGTGCGTGACAGACCTCGGCGGCGAGCTTGACGATGTCGTCGAGCTTGGCGTCCGGGTCGGCATCGAGGATGTCGTAGTCCTCGAGCGCGATCTGGCGTTCGAGCTCGCCCAGAGAAATCGGTGCGGCCATGGCGTACGGATCGACCAGCCTCGCCGAAATGTAAGGGAGCCACGCGTGAGACCGGCTGCGGACCGCGGTGTAGGGAATTCTCGAATAGGGTAGGTTCGGGCAATGGCCGTGCAGACCGGGCTCGCGCGTTTGGCGAGCGATGGACTTCCCGCCCTCGCTGGAAAACGCGTGGGGCTCATCTGCAACCCGACCTCGGTCGACGCCGAGCTTCGACACATGATCGAGCTGCTCCGGCCGACGATGAACGTGACCGCCCTGTTCGGGCCCGAGCACGGCGTGCGCGGCGATGCCCAGGACATGATCACGATCGACGACGCGCGCGATCGGCTGACCGGCCTGCCGGAGTTCAGCTTGTACGGTCACACCGAGGCCTCGCTCGCGCCGACCGCCGCGATGCTCGACCACGTCGACGTCGTGATCTACGACGTCCAGGATATCGGCAGCCGCTACTACACGTTCGTGTGGACGATGGTGCTCGCGATGCGCGCGTGCGCGAAGGCGGGCAAACAGTTCGTGGTGCTCGATCGGCCCAATCCGATCGGCGGCATCCACGTCGAAGGCCCCGCGATCGAGCCCGGCTTCGAATCGTTCGTGGGCCTCGTGTCGTGCCCGAATCGCCACGGCCTCACCGCTGGTGAGATCGCGCGCTGGCGACACAGCGTCGAGAAGCTGGATCTCGAGCTCGCGGTGATCGGCATGCGCGGCTGGCAGCGCGACATGTGGTTCGAGCACACCGGCCTACCGTGGGTGCTGCCGTCGCCGAACATGCCGACCGTCGATACTGCACTCGTGTATCCGGGCATGTGCCTCGTCGAAGGCACCGAGCTGTCGGAGGCGCGCGGCTGCACGCGGCCGTTCGAGCTCGCGGGCGCACCGCACCTCGACGGCAACGCCCTCGCAGCCGCGCTGACCGCGATGGATCTGCCGGGAGTCCGGTTTCGCCCGGCGGTCTTCACGCCGGGCTTTCAGAAGCACGCGAAGACCGCCTGTGGCGGCGTGCAGATCCACGTCACGAACGCGGAGCAGTTTCGCTCGTACCGCACCGGTGTCGCGTTCCTCAAGGCAGCACACGATCTCGATCCCGAGAAGTTCGCGTGGCGGACCAAGGCGTACGAGTTCGTCGACCAGCTTCCCGCGATCGATCTGCTCGCCGGGTCCGCCGCGCTGCGGACGGGCATCGAAGCGGGCGCGTCGCTCGACGACCTGACGCAGCGCTGGCCGCGCGACGAAGGCGCGTTCGCCGAAGAAGTCGCCGAGTACCGGTTGTACGCATGAGGGTCGCGCTGTTCGGCGGCTCGTTCAATCCGCCGCACGTCGCGCATCAGCTGGTCGCGCTCTACGTGCTCGAGACCTGTGAGATCGACGAGCTGTGGTTCGTGCCGACCTACGTCCATCCATTCCACAAGGAGCTCGCGCCGTACGCCGATCGCATCGCGATGTGCAAGCTCGCGGTTGGCGCGCTCGGTGCGCGCGCGAAGGTCAGCCGCGCCGAAGAGGCGCTCGCCGGTAAGCCGGGGTTTGTCTCGAGCCGCACGCTCGAGCTGGTCGAGCTGCTGCGCGAGCACCATCCGGAACATCAGTTCCGTCTCGTGATCGGTGGCGACATCGTCGCCGAGACCCACAAGTGGTATCGCTGGGATGACCTCGCCGCGCTCGCGCCTCCGATCGTGGTCGGGCGTTCGGGCTTCGCGTTACCTCCGGGATCGACCGAGCTCGACGAGACCGGGGTCGTGATGCCCGAGATTTCGGCGACCCGAGCCCGCGAGCTGGTCGCGACTGGCGACCCGCACGCGGCGTCCCTTTTGCCGCGCGACGTACTGCGGTATATCGCCGCTCGAGGCCTGTATAAATGACCGCGCGCAATCCCACCACGTTCGTGATCGGCGCCGGCCCCGTCGCCACCGCGCTCGCAGGCGCGCTGCGTCTCGGCGGGGTCCCGGTGCTCGGCCTGTGGGCTCGCAAGCCACCGAGCGCCCGTGCTGCCGGTTCGGCCGCGGGTGTCGCCGCGTTCTCGTCGGCACCGCCCGATGTCTTGCTCGAAGCCGAGGTCGTCGTGCTCGCGGTGCGCGATGGAGTGATCGGCGAGGTCGCCGAGATGCTCGTCGGCACCGGCCTCGTCAACACGCGTCACGTGCTGCTCCACTGCGCGGGCGCGGCCTCCGCCGAGGAGCTGCTCGCGAAGGTTCGCGACAAGGTCGGCGGCGTCGGCACGATGCATCCGCTGTCGGCGATCGCCGATGGCAAGGCCGCGATGCGCACGCTCAAGGGCACGGTGTTCGGCGTCGAGGGCGACGAGAAGGGCCGGTCGTACGCCGGCAAACTCGTCGCCGCGATCGGGGGCATCCAGCTCGCGCTCGATTCGACCCAGATGGCCGCTTATCACACCGCGGCCGCACTCGCGTCGAACTATGTCGTCGCGGCGATCGATGCGGCGGCCGAGGTCCTCTCGTCGGCCGGTGTGAATTCGACCGATGCGGTGCGCGCACTGATCCCGCTCGCGGAGGGCGCGTTGCGCAACATCTCGGCGCGCGGCACGACCGGAGGCCTGACCGGCCCGATTCGACGTGGCGATGTCGCTACCATTCAACGTCACCTCGATGCACTCGGCGCCAAGCGCGGCCTTGCCGAGATCTATCGCGCCCTTGCACGTCGTGCGGTCGAGATCGCGGGTCGGATCGATGGCCCGGATGCGCCAGACCGAGCCGGCCTCGACGCGATTCGGGCTCTACTCGAAACCTGATCGTGTATCCTCGCCCGGCATGCGCGCCCTCGTTGTCGGAACGCTCCTCGCACTTGCTCTCGTCGTAACCGCGCGGCCCGCCGCAGCGGACGATCCTGGTCATGCCTTCAACGGCAAGATCATGACGTCGACGAAGCGCTACCCGCAAACGGCGAAGAGCCCTTCGGCGTACACCGCGCTGATCCGGAAGCAGTCGGGCAGCAACTTCTACGAAGACAAGACCGACCACACGTGGACCATCTACTTCGCCGCGTTCCTCAAGACGCCGCTCAACGACGTCGAGTACGTGATCAAGTTCTACGAGCTCGGCAAGGGTGGCAATCAGCTGCTCGCGACGAGCGAGAACTTCAACGACGAGCGCGGCCAGAAGACGATCGTCTCGAAGATCACCCTCGATAAGAAGCAGATGGGGGTGAACAAGAACATCCAGATGACGATCGAGAACAAGGGCAAGGTGTACGCCTCGACCACGTTCAAGATCCTCGGCGAAGGCGAGCGCTTCAGCGGCAAGGTCAACTTCTCCGACGACGACGCGCAGGGAAAAGAAAAAGAAGAGTAGCTCCCGGTACTCAACGCACGTCGAGTCGAATCTCGAACGCGGACGCGACCGAGGGTGGAAACACTCTCATCACGTACTGCCCCGGATGCGGGAACGTGTACTTGAACGCGTATCCTGGGCCACTGCGCCGCGGATGCGCGACCAGCCCCGTCGGACCGTTCGCATCGGCGACCGTGACCACGAGCTCCGCGGTCTTGATCGGCTGACCGAGCTTGTTCTTGATCTCGATCGTTGGCCGGATCATCTGGTGGGCCACGATCGGATCGGGGACCGTCACGTGGATGACGACATCGCCATCGTCGTCGTTGATCTGGCGCTCGCGCGGCTCGCCGCTGCCCGCGGCCGTTTCATCGGTCGTGTCGTCCGTCTCGACCCCCGCGGCTACAACGCCGGGCGGGCCGTGCGCGTGACCGAAAACCAGGAAGCCGACGCTCGCGAGCGCGACCCCGGCGGTCAGGCCAAGCGCGAACCGCAGCGCGAGCCGGCCGCGCACCGGTGACATCGGCGTGCCCGCGAGCGCGGCGAGATAGTCGTCGGGCAAGTCGGGCCGCGTCTGCGAGGTGGGGCGACGCAACACCCGCGCGAGCATCTTCTTCGCCGTGCGATCTGTCGATGCATCCGCGCTCGAGGTCGCGAGCTCGGCGAGCGCGACATCGGCGAGGGTCACGACTTCATCCGCGGTCTGTGGCCGATCGTCGGGCTTCTTCGCGAGCAAGTGTGCGACCAGGCCGTCGATGACCTCGGGCAGGTCTTTGGTCCGGGTGCTCGGCGCCGGCGGTTGCTTGCCGAGGTGCGCGAGCAACACCTCGAAGGCCGAGCCTTCGAACGGCGGCGCACCGGTGACCAGCTCGAATAACAAGCAGCCAAGCGCGTAGAGATCCGCGCGCGCATCGACGGCTTCGCCGTGCGCTTGTTCCGGCGACATGTAGTGCGGCGTGCCGATCAAGCCGTGGGCGGTCAGCCGCGATGCATCGGCGGTGCCGGGCTTGCTCGCCGCGATCCCGAAATCGACGATCGTCAGCTGATCGTCGCCGTTGCGATCGCGCCGCCACATGATGTTCGACGGCTTGAGATCGCGATGCACGACGCCGGCGGCATGGGTCTCCGAGAGCGCGCTCGCGATCGCGCGCATGATCCGCACCGCACGGGCAGGGGGCACGGGCCCATCCTCGAAGATCCGATCGAGCGGCTGTCCCTCGACGAACTGCATGACGAGGTAGGGCCGGCCATCGGTGAGCTCGCCGACCGCGTGGATCGCGACGACGCCCGGATGCTGGATCTTCGCGGCCGAGCGCGCTTCGCGTGCGAACCGCTTGGCCATCACCGGATCGGCCGCGATCTGATGGGTCGGCACTTTGATCGCGACCGCGCGATCGAGCCCGAGCTGGCGACCTCGATACACGTAGCCGAACGCACCCCCACCGAGCTCGCCTTCGACGACGAACTGATGATCGATCGTCAAGCCGACGAGGTTGCCCGCGGCGGGCTCGCCGTGCTCGGGCGGCTGCACTTCGAGCGCGCCGGTCGCCGCGTTCGGATCGACACCGGGCGAGGCGACCATCCCCCGCACGGCGGTCTTGATGTGGCTCTCGGCGAGGTGTTGCTCGATAAACGAAGTTCCGCAGTCGGGACAGAAGGTCCCCGATTCGTCGGTCTTCGTATCGCAGCGAGGGCACGCCCGCATTTCGTTGAAGGTAGCACCCCCGACGATGTGCGGACGTTAACTACGCAACGGCGCGCAGCGCGTTGCCGACCGCCGGAGCCAGCGCGTTCTCGATCAGCAGCAGTGCGCGGTCCGAGCGAGCCTGGAGGCCATCGGCCTGCATCGTGAGGTTCGAGTACATCTCGGCCGCGTCGAGGCTGCCGAGCAGCACCGACCACGCGAGGTCCGCGATCTCGCGCGCGTTGACCTGGCGATACAGGTTCGCGTGGATGCCATCGGCCACGCAGGCGCCGATGTGATCTTGGATCCGGGCGATCCCGGAGGACACCGCGGCCACGACCTCGTCCGACAGCTGCGGGCGAACCGCGGGCTGGGCGAGCAGGCGGAGGATCCGCGGACCCTCGGCATCACGCTCGGCCCAGCGGACCAGGATGGCCCAGGTGTCGTGGAGGCGCTTGCCCACTTCGGTGTGCTCGCGGACCTGACCCATCTCGACATCGAACACCGTCAAGGCATCCTCGATGAGCGAGACGTAGAGGTCTTCCTTCGAGCGGAAGTAGAGGTAGATCGCGCCGACCGAAAGCTGGGCCGCGCGAGCGATCAGCTCGATCGATGCTCCGCCGTAACCGCGCTCAGCGAATACGGTTCGGGCCGCTTCTTGGATACGGCGGCGACGGGCCTGCCGCTCCTGTGCTTTGCGTTCTTGAGCGTTCGTCATGACCGCGGTTTAACGGCTATGACGCAACTCGTCAAGGAGCTTTCTCGCAACAGGTTCTTTCAACCGAACCGTGTGGAAGATCGTCAGGTTGGGTAGGTCCGCTAAATGTGACTCGTTTTTCGGTTTTCACGAAGTTCACACTCCCGAACAGAAACAGATCGCAACAGGCTGTTCTGCGTTCATAACCAACCATGGTCGCCCTCTACTCGCGCTCTCGGACCGCGTTTGCCATCACCGCTGCAGGGACCGCGCTCCTCGCCGGGCTCGTCTTGCCACCTCGTCCGACGCAGCCCGTCAAAGCGATCGCTACGCCCCCGACGACGACGGTGAGCACGGGTGAGATTCTGCGCGCGAAGCTGACCTCGACCCAGGTCCTCGCAGGCGCGCAGGACGTTGCCGTGTTGATCCAGATGCCTCTCTCGACGAGCGGCGAGCGGCGCCACGATGTCGCGGTCGTGATCGTCCTCGATCGCTCGGCGTCGATGCATGGCGAGCCGATGGAGACCGCCAAGCGCGCCGCGATCTCGTTCATCAACGCACTCGGTCCGAGCGACACGTTCGCGGTCGTCACGTTCTCCGATCGCGACGAGCTCGTCGTCGACGCCGGGCGTGCCGATCACGATCGCAAGCTCGCCGCTGCCGATGCGATCGATCGGATCGTCGCGAGCGGTGGGACCTGCGCCTCCTGCGGCATCACGCGAGGCGCTCACGTGTTCGGACCCGCGAGTGGCCGCCCCGAACGCATGCTGTTCATCTCCGACGGTGAAGCCAACCTCGGGATACGCGATCGCGACGAGCTGGTCGCCCTCGCGGGTCAGACGGCCGCGAGCGGCGTCTCGATCACGGCGGTCGGTGTTGGCCTGGACTTCGACGAGCAGACGATGGCGCGGATCGGCGACGCCGGTCACGGTAACTACTACTTCTCGAGAGACGCGATGGCGCTCGATCGCGTGTTCGCGTCCGAGCTGCGAGGCTTGCGCGACATCGTCGCGACGCACGTCGAGCTGTTCGCCGAGAGCGGCAACGGCACCGCGATCGGCGAGGCATACGGATATCCGACCGACCAGATCAAGATCGGCGTGAAGGTCGAGCTCGCGGACCTCGGCGAAGGTGAAGCCCGAAAGGTCGTCCTTCACGCCGACGTGAACGGCCCCGTGGTCGGCCCGTTTTATCTCGCTTGGACGGATCCATCCGATGGTAGCGAGCATCGCGCCGACGCCACGCTATCGACGACGATCACGACCGATCGGGCAAAGGTCGTGGCGACCCGCGACGCCGAGGCGGTGGCCGCCGTCGAGCAAGCCCGCACGGCACGAGCGATCGACCAATCCGTCACCATCTACGACCAGTACGGTGCGACCGCGGCAAAGACCGAGCTCCAGCACTTCCTGCGCAACGCCCACATCACCGACGCCACGGCCCGGACCCTGGCGAACAGCGCGATCGAGAGCTTCGACCTGGCGAGCGCCGAAGCGAAGAAGTCCGTGCGTGCTCTCTCCTACGAGCTGGCGCGCGGACGATCAGGACGAACAGGAAGATGAGCTGAGCTACGGACTGAGATCGGCGAGCGAGAAGCTCAGGTCGCGCTGGATCATCACCGCGCGGTTCGCCGCGACGTCCTCGAAGCCATCTTTGACATCGCCACCACCGCCCGAGACGAGCAACACGCCGCGAAAGCTCTCGTCGCGCTCGCCTTTTTCACCCTGGACCCAGAGCCGGCGCAGCTCGAGGGGATGGTCGAGGCGCGCGAGCACCATCGATCGACCGTTCGAGGCCACGAGGTTGCCGAAGCCACCCTCGGTGCCGGTCTTTGCTTGTGCCGACGCGACGAGCTTGATCGTCGCCGCGAGCGCGCGCCGGGTCTTGTCGACGGCGAGGTTCGGATCGTCGATCGCGCCCTCGTCGTGCAACATCGAGAGGAACACGTGGAACACCAGCTCCGCCGGCGTGCGACCGCGCACGTTGCGACGGAGGTACTCCGGGATGTGCTCGAGCAGGTGTGGGGCCGCGGCCTCGAGCTTCGGCGTGCCCGTCATCGAGAACATCCAGCGCCGGAACCGGAACGGCGCGGTGTTGTCGGTGCCCGCGTAGCCGTCGTCGGCGCCGACGGCTTGCGCGATCACGCAGTCGCTGTGGATCTCGGCGAGCGGACCGTAGAGCTCGACCGGCTTCTGACTCGACTTGGGAGTCCGGACGAGGAGCACATCGCCACCCTGCGAATATGCCATCCCCCAGCGCGTCACCGGCGGCTGCGCGACGAGCGTGTCGCGCACGGGCGCGAGCGCGGCCCAGAGCCGTTGCGGTTGGTTGCACATGCAGGCGAAGAGCTTCATGGACGTTTGATCTCGACTCGGCTCCCGATCGGGCCCCAGAGGAATCGTACGCGAACTGCCACCCACCGACGCCGCCGCTCCCTCCGAGTATAGGGGGTCGCGCGACTCTCGCCAATGTGCCGTTTTATCGCAGCGCTTTCACGTGCCTGGCGCGGCTGCGGCGAGCGCCTGGGTGACCAGCTCGAAGGCCTGTGCGCGGTCCGTCTCGTTGAACACCTCGTGCAGGAAGCCGGCGAGCTCGTGATAGTCCGCGCGCTTCATGGTCTGCGCGATCCGGCGCGCCTGCGCGGGGTCGGCGAGCGGGTCCGCGCCCGCGACGATCCACGTGCTGGGCAGCGTGATCTTCGGGGCGTTGGCGGCGACGTAGTCCTGAGCGGCCGTCGATTCGACGAACCAGCGCGACGTCGCGACGCTGAAGTTCAATGGATCGGCATCGTGCGTGATCTGCATCGCCTTGTCGCTCGTGAGCTGAGTGGCGGTGATGTTGTTGGGCTGGGCGAGCTTCGGGGCGATCCGGCTCGCGACCTTCGCGAGCAGCTTCTTCCAGCCCGGCACGGCCATGCGGAGGCCGAGGTACGGCGAGCTCACGAGCAAGCTGGTCACGCCCGTCCCAGCAGCAAAGCCGTCGCATGCGGCACGCAGCGTGATCAAGCTGCCGTGCGAGTGACCCAATAAGATGAGCGGGGCGGGAGCGGGGACGAGCTCGCGCGCTACGCGCATCACGCTCCCGAGATCGTCAGTGTACTCGTGGAACGCGCCGATGAAGCCGCGGACTCCGGGTGACTTGCCGTGACCGCGCACGTCGTAGGTCAGCGCGGCCCATCCGGCGTTGACGATCACGTGCGCGAGCTCGCGGTAGCGCCCGCAGTGCTCCGCGTAGCCGTGCGAGACCACGACGATCCCCTTGGGGGCCGAGGGCACGAACGCCTCACCGTAGAGCTCGCCGTTCGAGGTCGAGATCGGAGCGAGCTTCGAGGGTTCCATCGGACCGGGGCCGGGAGAAGTTGCCATGCAGGGTCATCTATATCAGGAAGTTGCCCCCTCGATCGACCGCCCATACCCTGACCCAGATGCTGCGCAACACACTCTTATTGCTCGTGTTCTTGGGCGGTTGTTATCAGGCCCACAGCGAGAAAGACATGGCGAAGAGCTCGACTCGCCTCGATCTCGCGAAGGACTTCCTGCACAAGCATCAGCTCGAGGCGGCCGAACAGGAATGCAACCGCGCCCTCGCCCTCAACAACAGTAACGACGAAGCGCTGCTGGTCCGTGGCCTCGTCGAGATGCTTCGCACGATCGACACTCAGAAGACGATGGAGGTCGACGCGTGCCTCACGGGACTCGACCGAGAAGCGACGTTGCACGATCTCGATACGTTCCTCGGCAAGGCAGATCTCGACTTCGTGGAGGCCGTCAAAGTCACTCCCGAGTACGGCGAGGCGTGGGCCGACCGGGGGATCGTCCACTCGCTGCAAGAAGATTATTCGGGTGCCACCGAGTTCTTCCAGAAGGCGCTGGAGTACCCGATGCGCCTCGATAACCCGGCGCTAACCCGCGCACATTTGGGCTGGGCGCTGTTCCACCAGAAGAGGTACGTCGACGCAGCCAAGGAGCTCCGCCAAGCAAAGCAGTTTCAGCCGAACATGTGCGTCGCGACTTATCGTCTGGCGAGGGTTTACTTCGCCCGTGAGGAGTGGGAAAAAGCCGCTGAACTCTTCCAGACGGCATCCGACGATCCGTCCTGTGGGTCACAGGAAGCTAGCTACTACCTGATGAAGACTCGAATCCAACAAGGACTTGTGGCAGAGGCGAAGGACGCTCGTGATGCGTGCCTGAAGATCTCGCCCAAGAGCTGTGTTGCGACGCAATGCCGCGCTGATGGGCGAGGGTTGGAACACTGATGGAATCACGTGCACGCACGAGCCAGGTTGCTGACCCGCGAACGAGCCTCGCAATGTGGCTCCGCGCCGGTCGCGCCCAGCGTCAGCTGACGCTCGATGACGTCGCACGTGTGACGAAGATCCAGACCCGGATCCTCGAGAAGATCGAAGCAGGCCAGCTCGAAGGCCTGCCGGCCGAAGTGTTCGTCCGAGGCTTCGTAAAGAGCTTTGCTCGCTGCGTCGGACTCGACGAGTCCGAGGCGGCGCAACGCTACGGTCAGTGCGCGAACGCGCCCGCCACTCCGACCAACTCGGTCGCGCGCGCGTTTGTCGAGACCCTGGTTGCCGCTCCCAAGAGCGAGCCCAAGGGTTTTTCGGTGCAACCATCGCTGCTCGTCGAGCCCGAGATCTTTCCGGACTCCTCCCTCGAGATGGCGCCGATCGACGTCGAGATCGAGCTCGAAGCGGAGCCGTCCGTCGTCGCCGCGTCCGGCATCGAGGTCGTCGAAGTTCCAGCGATCGAGGTCGTCGAGATCGCCGCGGCGACCGAGGAGATCCCGGCGAAGAAGAAGCGGGCCCGCAAGAAGCCGACGACCACCGTCGCGCCGCGCAGCCGCAAGAAGAAGCTGACGGCCGCGCCCGAGGACGAACCGACGCTCGCGCTCGCGCCGGTTGCGAACGTCGCCGAATCCGAAATCGTCTCGGCGCCCACGATCCCCACGATCCCCACGATCCCGGCGACCGTGCCCGAAGCGACCGAAATCGTCGTGACCAAGTCGGGGTCACCTGGATCATCGGGCTCGTTCGCGCTGGCCGAGGTCAGCGCGGCCGAGGAGATGTTCGGCCGGTCGCACCGTGTCGACGCGATCGACGATGACTCGATGATCGAAGATGCGATCGAAGATGCGATCGTCGCTGCCGAGTCGGCGGCCCCGATCGACACTGGCGAGCCCGAGCTCGCCACGGGCAGCGAGCCGGTCGTTGCCGATCCGTGGAAGCCAACGATGCCGCCCGTCGCGACGAGTGTGCCGTGGAAGCGCCCGGCTTATCCGATCACGCGCGCGCCGAAGGCGAACGCGTTCGCGCTGCCGACGCTCGTCATCGATGACTCCGATCCCGATCTCGCGGATCTCGAGCGCGAAGGTCGCGACAGCGCCACGAAGCCCGGCCCGCACCGCGTCTCGTTCCTCCCGCCGATCCTCCTCGATCGCGATGACAAGTCGAGCCGCCAAGGTGGCCTGACGCTCGCCGTGATCTTGCTCTTGATCGCGGCGACGCTGACGCTCAGCTACCTCATGCGGCGCCCCTCGGTGAGCGGCGACGGCATGACCCAGAACCAGATCGTCGACGCGACGACCGTCGTCGCGTAAACCACGGGTGGCCGGTCCGGTCCGGCAAGACTCTGGCAAGACATGAATGGTGAGCTCGGGGTCGTGCTGCGTACGACGCCTCTACGCGAGTCGGATCTGCTCGTCGTGCTGCTCACGGCCGATCACGGTCGGATCTCAGCGGTCGCGCGCGGCGGTCGTAAGTCGCAGCGCCGATTCTCGGGGGCGTTGCAGCTGCTCGTGCTCGGTCGCTACGTGCTCGGTCGTCCACCGCGCGGCGATCTGTGGAGCCTCGAGAGCGCCGACGTCGTTCGCGAATGGAGCGGCCTCGCGAGTGATGTCGTCGCGGTCGCGCACGCGAGCTACGTCGCCGAGCTCGCGGGTGGCCTCTTGCCGACCGAGACTCCCGAGCCCCACGCACTCGAGCTGATCGTCGCGTTGTGGGACGTGCTCGCCGACGGTGGACCATCCCCCGGCGCCTTGCGCACCGTCGAGCTCGGCCTGCTCGATCTGTGTGGTCATCGCGTCGCGCTCGATAGCTGCGCCGCATGTGGCCGCACCGACCTCACGGCGGCGATCTTCGATCACGTGCGCGGCGGCGTGATCTGCAAGGTCTGCGCGGCGACGAGCCGCAACGCGGGCGTGCGCGCGATCGATCACGGCACGCTCGCGTATCTCCGCGCCGCGGCGGCGGTCGATTCGCCGGCGCAAGCACGCGCACTCGATAGCGACCCGCGGTTCGAACCGAGCGACCGGCGCGCCGG
>JANXOP010000164.1 GCA_025357755.1 Kofleriaceae bacterium
GATGTCGGCGCGCTCGAAGATGGCGTGCCGTATATCGAGATGGAGATGCTGGTCGGCGAGGACCTCGGTCAATTGATCGAGCGCGCGCCGCTGGCGACCGAGACCGCCGCGGAGTACGTGCTGCAAGCGTGCGTCGCGATCGCCGAGGCCCACACGCTCGGCATCGTGCATCGCGATCTCAAGCCCGCGAACCTGTTCGTCACGCGCCGGCTCGATGGCTCGGCACTCGTGAAGGTGCTCGATTTCGGTATCGCGACCGCACCCGCCGAGCAACAGGAGCTCAAGATCACCAAGACCACGGCCGTGATGGGCTCGCCGGGTTACATGTCGCCAGAGCATCTGCGCTCGGCGCGTGATGTCGACGCGCGCAGCGATATCTGGGCGATCGGCGTGATCCTGTACGAGGCGGCGAGCGGCAAGCTGCCGTTCGTCGCGCAGACGATCACCGAGCTCGCGGTCAAGGTCGTGATGGATCAGCCCGATCCGCTCGTCGGCGTCGATCCGCAGTACGCGGCGATCGTCGCGAAGTGCCTCGAGAAGGATCCTGCGCAGCGCTATCAGAACATCGCCGAGCTCGCCTTCGATCTGACCCCGATCGCGGGGCCGGCGGCACAGGCGAGCCAGATGATGGTCATGCGGCTCTCGCCCGGCGGCGCGAGCGCGAGCATGCCGGTCGCGCGCGGTCCGAGTGGCGCCGTGAGATCGCCGACCACGCCGAAAGGGCTCGGCTTCGAATCGACCGCAATCGGCACGACGGGCACGACGGGCGCGACGGGCACGACGGGCGCGTCGCTCGGCAGGGTCGTGCCGCCGATGGTCGGCACCACGCTCGGTGGAGCCGCGGGGATGTCGAGCCCGGCACTGCCCGCAGCGCCAAAGACCAAGCGCGGCGCGCTGATCGTCGCGGCGGTCGTGATCCTCGGCGGCGGTGCAGCCGCGGCGATCGCGGTCACGCAGGGCGGTAGCAAGAAGGCCGCACACACCGAGAAGCATCGCGAGCAGACGCCAGCGCCAGCCGATGCCGCGGTGATGGCCGTGGTGACGGCCGATGCGGCACCCACTGCTCCCGACGACACGATGGTGCCCGGCCTGATCAGCCTGCGCGCCGAGAAAGACTGGGACGCGATCCTCACGATGACCGGCGGCAAGCCGACCGGAAATCCGAAGATCGACGACATCGTGACCCTCGCGAAGACCAGCTACACCGGCGAGCGCGTCGCCGCGTTGAAGAGCTACGCCGCGCGCCACGATTGCGCCGGTGCGCGCAAAGGCCTCGACGACAGCGTCAAGACGTTGCCCGATGGAGCGGCGACCTTCGCGGCCGCGGCGAAGTGCACGCCCGCGCCCGCGAAGCCGCAACCGAGCGCTGATGATATCGCGAACTCGGCATCCGAAGCGCTCGAGAAAGACGACTACGGAACTGCGCTCGCGCTCGCCGATCAAGCGCTGAAGAAAGATCCGAAGAACCTCACGGCGCTCGATACCGCAGCGCGCGCGGCGTGCTCGACGGGCGACAAGGCGATGGCCGATCGCGCGAAGGGCTACCTCGCCAAGCTGCCACCTGCCGATCGGGTCGTCGCCGCGAAGGTGTGCAGGGACAAGGGCATCACGTTCAGCAAGCCGACCGCACCACCAACCACCCAAGAGCCACCGCTCACGATGGCGCAGGTCCCGGCCGAGGTCGAAAACGTGAGGCGCTTGCTCGGCGAGGGGAGGAATGCCGACGCTCAAAAGCTCGCGCGCCGGCTCCTCGTGGTCACGCCGAAGAATGGCGCCGCGTTGCGCGCGCTCGGCATCTCGTCCTGCAACCTTCATCAAGAGGGGGCGGCCGACAAGGCCATCGCGGAGCTCCAGTACCCGGGCGCCGGCGCCAACAAGCGCAAGCAGTTCATCAAAGAGATCAATCAAGCGTGTCATCGCGAGTAGCGCTCCTCTGCGTCGGGGTGCTCGCCGTGCTGGTCGGCTGCGGCCGGAAGAAGCAGGCTGCACCCGACGACGCGGCGGTCGCGGCGGTCGCGCGACACGACGCGGCGGCATCCGATGCCCGTGCACCTGTACCCGCCGTGCCTGTGCCAAGGCCACCCGCGCGCAGCGAGCACGCGGTGTTCGAGCTCGTCGCAAATCGCCATACCGCGCACCGCGCCGTCGCGGGTGAGGTCGTGATCGACGCCTCGACGATCGGCTTCGCGCGCTACATCCGGTTCGGGTTACCGGTGCCGTACTGGCACCTGCACAAGTTGATCGATGGCGAGCACGCCGCGGTCGCAGATCGGTTCGCTTCGATCGACGTCCCGCTGACGCACGCGCAGACCGCGACCACGCAACTGACGCTGCGGATCCACGGTGCCGAGAAGCAACACCTCACGCTCAAGGCGAATGGTCGCGCTGCGAGCAAGACCGCGACCGTGAAGCTCGAGCCAGGCTGGCAAACGCTCGCGATCGAGATCGATCCAGCCAGGCTCGTCGTCGGCGAGAACCAGTTCGCGTTCGAGACCACCGGTGGCAAGGCGCTGATCGCGGTGGCGTGGCTGCGGTTCGGTACGTCCCATCCTGGTGGCGAGGACGATCCGCGCCCGGCGCTCGGCTTCGACGCGAAGGCCGATGCGTTCGAGCTCGCGCTGAATGCAGAGGTCGCCTGGTACGAGACGATTCCCGACGGTGCGAACCTCGTGGCCGATGTCACGCCCGCGACCTGCCACCTCGAGGTGGCCGCCCGCGCGGGCGACGATTCGCTGAGCGGCGGCGTGCTGCGTGGCGAGGGCGCTCGCGTGGATCTCTCGGGCAGCGCCGGCAAGGTCGTCAGGCTCGCCTTGATCACGCGCGATTGTCCGCAGGCGCACGTCACGCACGCGCGGATCACGCTGCACGGGCCGGCCGCCGTCGCGCTGCCAAAGGCCGAGCCACCTCGCTACATCATCCTGTGGGTGATGGATGCGCTGCGCGCGGACAAGCTTCCGAGCTTCACGCCAGGCGCGCGTGCGCAGACCCCGAACTTCGACGAGCTCGCGAAATCGTCCACCGTGTTTCGCCAGTACTACGTCCAAGGCAACGAATCGCAAGCGAGCCACTCGAGCATGTGGACCTCGCTGTATCCCGCGGTCCACGGCATCCGGCTCGCCGGCGATCCGCGCAAGATCAATTCGAACCTCTCGAAGAAGTTCGAGCTGATCGCGACCCAGCTGACAGCGGCGGGCTACTTCACGACGGCCGTGACCGGCAACGGGTACGTCAACGACGAGGACGGCTACACGCGCGGGTTCAAAGAGTTCCGCAACATGATGCGCGAAACGGGCGTCGAGAATAATTTGATCTACGGCGCGAAGATCGTCGATGCCGCACTCGCCGCGCTCGACAAGCATCGCGATGGGCCGGCGTACTTGTTCCTCGGTACCATCGATACCCACGGTCCGTGGGTGGCGCGCAAGCCGTGGATCGACATCTACTCGCCGGGGCCCTACCACGGGCCGTTCCAGGAGTTCGGCACCGCGAAGGATCTCGGCTTCAAGCCCGGCTCGATGGGCTGCAGCATCATCCCGCCGCCCGCCGACGTCGAGCGGCTGCGCGCGATCTACGACTCCGCGGTCAGCTATCACGATCAGCAAGTCGGTCGCTTGGTCGACAAGCTCAAGTCCTGGGGCATCTGGGATCAGACGATGCTGATCATCACCGCCGATCACGGCGAAGAATTATTCGAGGACGTGCGCTGCGGTCACGGTGGCTCGTTGCGCGACTCGCTCGTCCGCGTGCCGCTGCTCGTCCACGATCCGTCGCGGTTCCCGGGCGGCACGATCGTCGACGAAGGCGCCGAGGCGGTCGATCTCTTGCCGACGATGTTATCCGCGCTCGGCCGCCCGCAGTTCGACGCCGAGCAGGGCGCCCCGCTCGAGCCGCTCGCGCAAGGCCTCGGCAAGAGCTGGCCTACGCCGAGCTACGCGTCGATGTACGAGTACGCGCACGCGATGCGGATCGGTCGCTGGAAGGCACGCGTCGCGCGGGGTGGCGTGCCGCTCCTCGGTGACATGGTGGAGGATCCAGGCGAGACCAAGGACGTCGTCGCCACGCACCCGGTCGAGCGCCGCATGCTCACCGATGATCTCGGCTTGTTCCTCGCGCTGCGCACCGTCTGGCACAAGCAGGTGTGGGGGCAGGTCAATGCGATGACCACCGCGGGTGCCGCCGCACTCGACGAGGCCAGCACGCCGTGAAGCTGTTCGCGTGGTGCGCCGTGCTCGCGAGCTGTGCGGCGCCGGACCTCGCCCCGGCGCTGGTGCCCACAACCACATCGCCTCCATCGCCTCCATCGCCACCGCGAGACGCTGCGGTCGTCAGCGTCACGGAGGCAGCGCCGCAGGCCGCGCCACCGGTCGAACCCGAGGTCTGGCTCAAGGGATCCACCCACGTCCACGCGAAGGCGTCGGGTGATGCGTCGACATCGATCGCGGACGTCATCACCTGGTACGAAGAACGCGGCTACGACTTCTTGGTGCTCACCGATCATAATCGCGTGAGCGAGATCGATCGCGATACGCGAGGCAGCGTCGCGTTGCGTGCGCCGGATCCGAAGCAGCTGATCGTGATCTCGGGCATCGAGCTCACGCACAACCCGAGCGGCTGCTTGCCGATCGGCGACAAGACCAAGAAGTGCCGGATCCACGTCAACGTGCTCGGGCCGACCGCACGCCCCGGCGGCAAGCTCGAGTGGGCCGAGCGCCACAGTCACCAGCGCCTCGATATGTACGCAGCGGCACTGAGCGCCGCGAAGGCGCTCGGGGGTGCGGTCGTCCAGATCAACCACCCGCAATGGTTCTGGGGCATGACCGGCGATCTGCTCGCCGAGCTCGTCAAGCGCGGGGTCGCGCTCGTCGAGATCGCGAACGTCCAGTTCACCAAGTGGAACCTCGGTGACAAGGATCATCCTTCGACCGAGCAGCTGTGGGACGACGTGCTCGAGCGCGGGCTCACGCTCTGGGGCACCGCCTCCGACGACGCGCACGACTATCCCGCGGTCGGCGCACGCTCGAAGGGCAAGTGGCCCGCAGGAGGCGGTTGGGTCGTGGTCAAAGCGCGTCGCGATCCGCAAGCGATCCTCGAGGCGCTCGCGGCCGGGCATTTTTATGCGTCGACCGGCGTCGTGCTCGCGAAGGCGGAGGTCGAAGCCAATGCCCTCGTGATCGAGATCGATCCGACCCAGGCCGGCGCGTACACGACCGATTGGATCGAGGCCGGCAAGGTGGTGGCCACGGATCGCGGCATGACCGCGCGCCACGAGCTCCCCCCGACCGGCTATCTACGCGCCGACGTTCGCCGCGACGACGGGACGCAAGCGTGGGTCGAACCCGTGCGTCGCTAACGGATCAGAGCGCGACGTAGCCGTGCTTGACGGCGAATCGCGTGAGCTCGGAGTTGTTGCGCAACCCGAGCTTCTTCAGCACGTGGCCGCGATGGGTATCGACGGTCTTGATGCTGATCTGCAGGTGTTCGGCGATCTCGCGGTTGGTCAACCCACGCGCGAGCATCTCCATGACCTGTTGTTCGCGCGCGGTGAGGGCACCGGCGGGATGCTCGCTCTGTTCGAGCAGCGCTTCGACGCCAGGCGGAATCACCTGTTCGCCGCGACTCACGGCGCGAATCGCGTCGAGCAAGTCCTGCGGCGACACCGACTTGGTGACGTAGCCATGCGCACCCGCGGCGATCGCTCGCGCGGTGTAGCTCGGCTCGGTGTGCCACGTGAGCACGACCACCAGCGGCGCCGTATCGATCTGACGCAGATCAGAAAGCACGTCGAACCCCGAGCGGTCTGGCAGGGTGATATCGAGGAGCAGGACGTCAGGACGAACGTCCTGGATCATCTTGAGGGTCTCCTCGGCAGTCCCAGCTTCGCCGACGACGTCGATGTCACCAGCCTTGTTGAGGGCCTCTCGCAGCGCCCAGCGAACGATAGTGTGGTCTTCAGATAGTCCCAAGCGGATCATGGCGGCCCTCCGGTCCTCGGAGAAAGTAGCAATACGTGGACCGAACCTACTCGGGGTAAGGTGAGGCGAATCTCTGTGGAGCCAGCGCACACAACGACAGAACCGCTCACGTCGCTTGGCGAATTTCGCATCCACGCGGTGCTCGGAGCGGGTGGCAGCGGAACGGTCTACGACGCTTCGTGGGGACCGCGCCGAGTCGCTCTCAAGGTGCTGCACGCTGCGCTGCTGGGCACGGGTCCCTCCTCGGTCAAAGAGCGCGCGCAGTTCCTGGCCGAAGCCCAACGGTTACAGCAGATCGGTCATCCTTCGGTCGTCAAGGTGCTCGCTGTCGGCGAGCTGCCGGATGGACGTCCGTACCTCGCGATGGAGCGGCTCGAAGGGGAGACGCTCGCGGCGCTGATCGGGCGTGGTGCGCTGCCCGTCGATCTGGCGCTGCTCTTGTTCGGCGAGCTGTGCGGCGCGGTTTCGGCGCTGCACGAACAGGGGCTCGTTCACCGTGATCTCAAGCCCGAGAACGTCTACGTCGTGAATCAGCGACATGTCGTGCTGCTCGATTTCGGCATCGCGAAGGATCTCGGCGCTCCTGCCTCGACGACCACGCAGGAAGGCAACGTGCGCGGCACGCCCGCATACATGGCGCCGGAGCGCTTCTTCGGTCAGCCCGCAGGGCTCGCCACTGATATCTACGAGCTCGCCCTCGTGCTGTACGCGATGCTCGCAGGTCGCTTGCCGTGGCTGGACGTGGCCGATCCTGAAGCCCGGCTCTCGCCGATCCCGTTGACCGATGTCGTGGCGGTGCCCGAGGCGCTCGATATCGAGATTCGTCGCGCGCTCTCGACGCGCGCACAAAATCGCCCGGCGAGCGCTATCGCTCTACTCGCCGCCGTTCGTGCGGCGACCGGGATCGCGGCGCCGGAGCCAGGTCCCGGTGAGACTGCGCCGCTGCGATCGGCCGAGCTCCAGCTTCCAGCGGCCGCCACCTTGGAGGCCAAGCGATCCGCCGAGCAAGTCACGCCCCTGGCGTGGGCACCGACCGTCGCAGCGCCTTCGCGCACGGCGACACGGCGCTGGCCCTCGATCACCGTCGTTGTCACCGCGATCGCCGCCGCGAGCGTGTTCGTGTACGTGCGCCGCGCGTCGCATCCGACGGCGGTACCGAACGCGGAGCATCAGGTCCCTGCCGAAGCCGGCGTGCGGATCGCGGATCCAAACGATCCGTGGAGCGCGAGACCGGCCCCGCCGGCCAAGGCGCTGCCACTCGTCGCGGAGGCCTCGCCGCACGCCGCGTACCGCGCCGCCGCGCGCGCCGCGATCACGCATCTGCCCGCGGATACGAACGTCGTGGTCGCAGTCCAGATCGACGAGCTCCACGACAACACCGCGACCGCGGACATGCTCCACAAGCTCGGCACCAACCCCAAGGTCGCGATCGTGATGTCGGGGCTACCGGACTGCCTTCGTACCCTCGCGGCGACCTCCGAATGGATGGTGTTCGGTTCGCCCGCGGTCGACACCAAGCAGACCGGCGCGTTGATCGTTGGCGGCCGCTGGGTCCGGAAAGATGTCGAAGCGTGCTTCGACTCCACCGCGGTCGAGGTCAAGGACGGCAGCACGGTGTGGAAGATCACCGACCTCGGCTGGCTCGACTTCATCGACGATCACACCGCGTATCTGGCGATCCGCCCGAACTTCACGGCCGAACAGGTCCACGCGCTCGCGAAGCGCGGCTCCGGGGTGGACACCTCGACCCGCGCGTTGCTCGCCAAGCTGCCGGTCGATCGTTCGATCGCGTTCGCGGTGAGCAGCAAGGCGAAGGTCAACTGGGCCAGCATGCTCCTCCTGCCAAACACCAGCGACGTCTTCGGCTGGGCGCGGGTCGGTGCTCAGGGCATGGAGATCGATGCTGGCGCCGATACCCACGATGCAAAGGCCGCGAGCTCTGCCGCCGCGGTGATCCGGCCCCAGATCACCGACGTCTTTTCGTCCTCGGAGGGTGCGGGCAAGCTCGTCGTCGCGCTCGATGGCACCGAGGTCCACGTCCGCGGCTCGCTGACCACGTTCACGCTATCCATGATCTCGAGCCAAATCGATCGTTGACCCGATCGCTATGTGCGTGCGAAGACGCCGCCTAGATGTCTCGCCCGCTCGTCGTCGGAATCGCAGGTGGTACCGGCTCCGGCAAGACCACCGTGGCGCACAAGCTCGAAACCGCGATTCCCGACAATCGCTGCGTTCGGATCGAGCACGATGCCTACTACCGCGCGCAGAACCACCTCTCGTTCGACGAGCGCGCCGCGATCAACTACGATCACCCTTCGTCGCTCGAGAGCGATCTCTTCGTCGAGCACCTTCGTCGCTTGCGCTCTGGCGAAGGCGTCGATGTCCCGGTCTACGATTTCGCGCAGCACAACCGCGCGAAGGAGACTCGTCGGGTCGAACCCTCACCGGTGATCATCGTCGAAGGCATCCTGGTGTTCGTCGAGGCGGCGCTGCGCGAGCAAATGGACATCAAGATCTTCGTCGACACCGACGCCGATATCCGGTTGATGCGTCGGATCCGTCGCGACATCGAACAGCGCGGCCGCAGCTTCACCTCGGTGCGCGAGCAGTACTACGCGACCGTGCGGCCGATGCACATCGAGTACGTCGAGCCGAGCAAGCGGTGGGCCGACCTGATCGTGCCCGAAGGCGGCAACAACCACGTCGCGCTCGACGTGATCCTCGGCCGCCTCGGCCGCATCGCGTACCGAAATCTTTAGGGTACGAGGATCGTCGCGCCGGTCGTCTTGCGCGCTTCGAGATCGCGATGCGCTTGCGCGGCCTCGGCGAGCGCGTAGGTCTGGCTGACCTCGATCACGATCTGCTTCGATGCGATCATCTCGAACAGCTTCGCGACCATCTCGGCGCGGTGCAGCTTGGTGTGCGTGTAGAGCGTGGGCCGCGTGACATACAGCGAGCCCTTCGCCGCCAGCGTGCGGAGCTCGAGGGCGGGCGGTGGCCCGGAGGCATTGCCGAACGAGACGAGTAACCCGAACGGCGCGAGACAATCGAGCGAGCGCTCGAAGGTGTCCTTGCCGACGGAGTCGTAGACGATCTTCACGCCCGCGCCATGCGTGATCTCTTTGACCCGCGCGACGACATCCTCGCGGTGGTAGTCGACGACGTGATCCGCGCCGGCGCGCTTCGCGAGCGCGCACTTCTCGGGACCGCCGGCCGTGCCGATCACGATCAAGCCGAGGGCCTTGGCCCACTGCATCGCGATCAGGCCAACGCCGCCCGCGGCTGCGTGCCACACGATCGTGTCGCCGGCATGCAGGCCACCTTGCGGCTGCGTCCGGTGCAAGAGGAACTCGACGGTGAGCCCCTTGAGCAGGGCGGCGGCCGCGATCGTGAGCTCGATCGTCGGTGGGAGCTTCACGATCTCGGCGGCCGGAACGAGTCGCTGATCCGCGTAGCTACCGCCGGTCGAGGCGACGTACGTGACGCGGTCGCCGACCTTGACCTCCGTCACGGCAGCGCCGACCGCCTCGACGACCCCGGCGCCTTCGCTGCCCGGGATGAAGGGCATCGGCTGCGGGTACAGGCCGCTGCGCTGATACGTATCGATGAAGTTCAAGCCGATCGCGTGGTGACGAACGCGAACGTCGGTCGGCCCGGGATCGGGAACGGGCACCTCGACGAGCTGGAGAACGTCAGGGCCACCGTGAGACTTGATCTCGATCGCGCGCATGCCGGCGACGCTAGCAGTAAAGTACGCGCGTGGAGACCATCGTCGTCACCGGCGGAGCCGGGTTCATCGGTTCGCATGTTGTCGACGCGTTGCTCGCAGCGGGCAAGCGCGTTGTCGTCCTCGATAATTTCTCGACCGGCAAGCGCGCGAACCTGGCGCGCTGGACGAACCACGCGGCGCTCCACATCGTGGTGTGCGATGTCGCGCACGGCATCTTCGCGGCCCTCGCGCCGATCACGAGGGACCACGGCCCGATCGCGCGCATCGTGCATCTCGCGGCCCAGGTCTCGGTCGTGCACTCCGTCCAGAACCCGCTGGTCGACATGTCGATCAACTACGGCGGCACGCTGCACGTGCTGGAGTACGCGCGCGCGCAGGGCGTGGCCAAGGTCGCGTTCGCGTCGTCGGCCGCCGTGTACGGCGATGTCGAGACGATGCCCGTCGCCGAGGAGGCGCCGTGCCAGCCGATGTCGCCGTATGGCATCGACAAGCTCGCCTCGGAATTCGCGCTCGATTACTACGCGAGCGTGCATGGCGTCGCGACCTCGGCCTTGCGGTTCTTCAACGTGTACGGACCGCGCCAGGATCCTTCGAGCCCGTACTCCGGCGTGATCTCGATCTTCGCGGATCGCGCGAAGGCCGGAAAACCGCTGACGATTTTCGGCGATGGTTCGCAGACCCGCGACTTCGTCTACGTCGGCGATGTCGTCCGCGCCCTCGTGGCAGCGATCGGCGATGGCAACTCGCGTGCGATCGCGAACGTCGGCACGGGTGGCGAGACCAGCGTGCTCGAGCTCGCGCGCATGATCGTCGAGCTGTGTGGCAAGCGCTCGAAGATCGAGCACGCCCCGGCACGTGCCGGCGAGATCCTCAAGTCCCGTGCGCGGGTCGACCGCTTGCGCGACACGTTCGGGATCGTGGCGCAGACCGCTCTCGTCGAGGGACTGCGGCAGACGGTGCTGTGAACTAGATCGTCTGAACCTTCTTACCGGCCTTGACCCAACCGGCGATGCCTTCTGGCATGACCTTGACGTTGGTGTAGCCCGCCGTGATCGCGCGCGCGGCCGCCTGGTGCGAGGCGCTGCAGTGGGTGTTACCGCAGTAGAAGACCAGCTCTTTGGCCTTGTCGGACGGGAGCTCGGTCAGCTTGTACTCGCCCGCGCTGGTCAGCAGCACCGCGCCGGGGACCACGCCTTCGTGTTTGCGAGTGTCGATGCCATTCGCGTCGACCGCTTGCGCGGTGCCGGTCGCGAGGTGCGCGTCGACATCGTCCACGGTAATGAAGTTGAGCTTGGCGGCTTCGGCCTCGGTCTGCGAGACCTTGTCGGCGGAGGACTTCGAGCAACCGGCGCCTGCGGCGAGAACAGCAATCAGAAGGATGGTGCGCATGCGCGGAACCATAGCGCCGATGTACACCTGCGTCATGGCCGATCGACCGCGAGACAAACCGTGGATCTTCCGCACCTATGCGGGGCACTCCTCTGCGCGCGCGTCGAACGAGCTTTACCGACAGAACCTGGCGGCGGGGCAGACCGGCCTCTCGATCGCGTTCGA
>JANXOP010000188.1 GCA_025357755.1 Kofleriaceae bacterium
ACCCAGCGCCCGATCGCGGTCGTCGTCGTCGGTGGCACGATCAGCGCCGCCTTGATGACGCTCGTGGTGTTGCCGGTCGCCTACTACTGGGCGGGGACGATCCGTAACCGGCTCCGTCGTCGCGCCGGCAAGTCGACGCCGCCGGAAGTGCCGTCCGCTACGATCTGAGCTGCTGCTCGATGCGCTCGAGCCGCGCGTGATTCTCCGCGCGCAGCTCGCCGAGCTCGCGCAACACGGTCTCGATATTCACTTCGTTCTTCAGATTCACCGCGAAGTCGGTTTCGGCGACCGCGCGATCCTTCTGGGTCTGGCGGTTCTGGCTCATCACGATGAGCGGGCCTTGCAAGGCGACGAGGATCGCGAGCAAGAGGTTGAAGAACACGAACGGGTACTCGTCGACGTGGTGATCGCCGAACATGCTCGAGTTCGCGATCATCCACACGAGCGTGAGCCCGAGCAGGAACAGGATGAAGGTCCAGCTGCCGTTGAGCTCGGCGACCTTGTCCGCGAGCTTCTGGCTCCAGGTCAGCTTGCTCTCGATCTCTTGCACCGTGTTCTTCGCGGCGCGCTGCGAGAGCATCTCGTTGGTCTCGCGCAAGCGCCCCGCGATCGTGCGAAGCAACACGAACGCGGCGTGGGGGCGCGCGGTGAGATAGTTGGAGAGCGTGTCGCGATCGAGCTCGAGCAGCAGGGACTCGGTCGTCGCGATCGCGCTCGCGGAGCGCGGCTTGTCGTCGAACAGCGCGAGCTCGCCGAAGTACTCGCCCTCGGCGATGTCCTTGAGCGAGATCCGGCGCGAGGCATCGCCCGGCAGGTAGATGTTGACGTTGCCCTCAGCCACGATGAACATCGAGGAGCCGGCGTCGCCGAGCTGGATGATCTGCTGGCCGGCCGCCCACCTGCGCTCGACCAGGCGAGACGCGAGGGCCGTCAGATCGTCCTTGGCCAGCCCGTCGAAGATCTGGATGTGCGACAGGAGCGCGGCGTGGTCCATCCCTCGTTCGATATCACGGCCCGCGCGCGTTCACAAAGTGATACGAATTGCATGTGCCTGAAATCACTGGATCTTTACGATCTACATACGGACCTTAGTGGATACTTCATTTAGCGATTTCGGGGCGAAGCGGTACCAAGGAGGTATGCCGTACGTCGAACAAGCGCAGCCAAGTGCCGGGCCCTCAGCTGGACCCTCTTCTGGTGGCGAGGCCCTGACCTCGCTCGACGAAATCCGCCGTCGCCACGTGACGCAGGTGCTCGAGCACTGCCACGGGAACCGCACGAACGCCGCAAAGATCCTGCACCTCGATCGCAAGACCCTCTACCGCAAACTGGTCCGCTGGGGCCTGGCGAGCAAGTAAATGCAAGACTTCCAAACAACGGACGAGGCCCCGGAATTGATCTCGCTCGAGGAGATCGATCGCCGCCACATCCTCAAGGTCATCGAGCATTGCCACGGCAACCGTACCAACGCGGCCCAGCTGCTCGAGATCGATCGCAAGACGCTCTATCGCAAGCTGCTCCGCTGGGGCTTCGACAGGTAGTCAGACCCGAAGCTACGCGCTCGGTACAGCGACCGTGACGCGGGTCCCCTCACCGTGGGTCGACACGAGCTCGATGCTGCCACCGATCGCTTCGATCGTACGACGCACGATCGACAGGCCGAGCCCATGGCCCGGCACCGTCGTCGTTGCCCGGTAGTAGGGCTCGAACGCATGCGTTCGGGTCTCGGCATCCATGCCGAGGCCGTTGTCGCAGATCGCGATCTCGACCCGGTCACCGACCTTGTGCGCCTCGATACGGAGCGCGAGCCGGCGCTTCGGATCGCGATACTTGGCGGCGTTGCCGATCAAGTTGCGGAGCACCTGACCGAGCACGGTCGGCGAGCACGCGGCCGCGAGCTCGCCGGCGAGCTCGAGCGAGACTTCGGCATCCCCGAGCTCGCTACGCAGCTCCTCGACCGCCTCGAGCACGGCCGGCATCAGGGCGACCTTGCCCATCACCACGCGCCCATGGACGCTGAGCTCGAGCATGTCGTCGACGATGCCGGTCATCCGGTCGACGGCGCGACCGATCCGTCTCGCCATCTCCTTCACTTCCGGCGCGGGTTGAAGGGAGAGTAGGTCCGCATAGCCGCGGATCGGGCTCATCGGTCCTTTGAGATCGTGGGCGGTGCGCGACGCAAAGGCGGCGAGCTCCTTCGTGCGCAGATCCGAGCTCGCGCGCTGAGCGCGCAAGAGCGCGCGCTGGCGACGCAGCGCGCGCACGAGGACGAGCCCGACCACGCCGACCAGGACGAGCGTGAGCCCGCCGACGACGGCATCGGCCTCGAGCCCGCGCGCGTGCGCCGCGCTGATCTGGTCCGCCGAGTGCCGCGCTTCATCTTGATTGATGCGCACGAGCCGCGCGATCGAGGTCTCGATCTCGGAGATCAAGACCGCGGATGAACCGGTCGTCGAAAGGGGCTGCTCGTGACGCAGGTGGGCGAGCAAGCCCTGGAGTCGCGTCCATTCGTCCGCCTCGCCATCGGCGTTCGCGATCGGATCGTAGGCTCGCGCGTCGGCATCGATCTGCTCCGCGATCGAGGCGATCTGATCGGGCGTGAGGTTCGCGACCGAGAGCCGGTAGGCTTGATAGCGAAGATCATCGGCGAGGGCGACCGAGCGCAACGAGTTCTCGACGAGCGCGCTCGTATGCTCGGCGGTGTTACGATCGACCGCGATATCGAGCGCGAACATCGCGAGCGACATCACGCCGACGATCGCGAGCGCGGTGAGCGCGGGCCAACTCGCGCCGACGGCTCGCAAGTCGTCGTCGGCGATCTCGCTCAAGATTCGCGCTCCACGCCGTAGCGCACGAGCTTGCGATAGAGCGTCTTGCGGTCGATGCCGAGGCTCGTCGATGCGGCGACCTTGTTGCCTTCCTTGGCATCGAGCACGCGCAGGATGTGGCGGCGCTCGATCTCCTCGAGGCTGAGGCCGAGCTCGTGGTCTAGCGCGGGTGGCAGGTTGCTCGTGCGGTAGTCGCGGATGCGCTCCGGCAGATCTTCGACAGCGAGCTCGGTCCCCGTCGACATCGCGACCGCACGCTCCATCGCGTTACGGAGCTCGCGAACGTTGCCGGGCCACGCGTGACGGAGCAGCCGATCGGCCGCCTCGGCAGACAACCCGACGACCTCGCGCTCGAACATCCGGGCGAAGTGCGCGATGAAGTGCTGCGCGAGCAACAACACGTCGCCGGCCCGCACGCGCAATGGAGGAAGCGGCAATTGGACGACGTTGACCCGGTAGTAGAGGTCCTCGCGAAACTCGCGTTGCTGGACCATCGCCTCGAGGTCTCGGTTCGTCGCGCAGACAAGGCGCACGTCGAACGTGATCTCGGCATCGCCTCCGATCGGACGGAGCTTGCGCTCCTGGAGGACGCGGAGGAGCTTGGGCTGCACCGCCAGGGGGAGCTCCGCGAGCTCGTCGAGGAACAGCGTTCCACCATCGGCCTGGGCGAGCAGGCCGACCCGCGCGGACTTCGCATCCGTGAAGGCACCCTTCGCATAGCCGAAAAGCTCGGCTTCGATCAACGTCTCGGGGATCGCCGCGCAATCGACCGCGACAAACGGGCCGGTCCGCCGCCGCGACGCTTGATGAAGCGAGCGCGCCACCATCTCCTTGCCGGTACCGGACTGCCCGGTGACCAGCACGGTCGCGTCCGTCGGTCCGACCTGCGAGATCACCGAGTACACGCTCTGCATCGCGGCACTCGCGCCCACGAGCTGTTCAAAACGCCGCGCCTCCGCGACAACCTGCCGCAAGCGGCCGACCTCCGCGCGCAAGGCGCGGCGCTCTGCCGCGCGCTTGATCGCGAGTCCGAGCGCCGCGAGATCGACAGGCTTGGTCACGAAGTCGTAGGCGCCTGCACGCATCGCACCGACAGCGCTCTCGAAATCACCTGCGCCGGTCAGGACGATCACCGGGAGCTCGCCGCGGTTCGACACGATCCGATCGATCAGCTCGAAGCCATGCATGCCCGGCATCGCGAGATCGGTGACGACCACGTCGGTGTCATTGCCCGTGAGATAGGCAAACGCTTCATCACCGGAGGACCGTGAGGTCACCTCGATCTGCTGCAGGGCGAGGCCGTAACGCACGAGCTCGCAGAGATCGGGGTCGTCATCGACCAGCAGCATCGAGACAGGACGACTCATCATTGAGGTTCCACGTGTACCGGTCGCCAACCGATCGTGATCGTGAAGGTTTCGTGATGTGGAGGGCAGAATGCAGCAGTGTGGACTTTTGTCCGTGAGGAGAATCGCCCACGCGGCAAATTCAGGCGTCGAACAAATGGCGCGCCGCATGCTCTAGCGGCCGTGGCTGTCATGCTCGACGCCCTTCTTGGAAGCTCTCTCCGGACCCGCCTGGTCGTGATGATCGCGGCGATGGTGTTCGCGATCGGTGGGTACTACGCCTACCAACACCTGACGATCGAAGCCTTTCCCGACCCGACCGATACGCAGGTTCAGATCATCTCGATCTATCCCGGCCAGCCGGCCGAAGAAGTCGAGCGTCGGGTCTCGATCCCACTCGAGCGCGCCCTCAACGGTGTGCCCGGCACGATCCGTCAGCGCTCGATCTCGCTGTTCGGGCTGTCCCTCGTGACGCTCACGTTCGAGGACGGCGTCGACGTGATGCAGGCGCGGCAACAGATCACCGAACGCATCCCGGATGCGAACCTGCCGCCCGGCGTGTCGCCCGATCTCGGCCCACTCGCGACGCCGATCGGCGAGGTCTATCGCTACACGCTGGACGCCGCGACCGGCGATCCGATGACGCTGCGCACGTTGCAGGACTGGACCGTGAGGCCGGCGTTGCTACGCGTGCCCGGGGTCGCAGATGTCGTCTCCTACGGTGGGCTCGTCGAGGAGATCCACGTCGAGCCGAACCCCGTGAAGATGGCCGCGCGCGCCGTCGTGCTCGACGACATCTTCAACGCCCTCCAGCATGCCTCGGCGAATGCCTCCGGTGGGCTCGTGCAGCGCGGCGAGCAAGGCTTCGTGATCCGCTCGCTCGGCACGTTCAAGTCGATCGAAGACATCGGTGAGGTCCGCTGCGGCTTCCACGGCAACGTACCGGTGATGATCAAGGACGTCGCGATGATCCAGCTCGGCTACCAGCCGCGCCAGGGTGTCGTCACGCGCGACGGCAACCTCGATGCGGTCCAGGGCATCGTGCTCATGCGCAAGGGCCAGAACCCCTCGGCGGTGCTCGGCGAGCTGCGCAAGACGGTCGAGCAACTCCAGAAGCACGCCCTACCTGCCGGCGTCACGATCCATCCGTTCTACGACCGCACCGATCTCGTCGAGACCACGCTCGACACCGTGTTCCACAACCTCGGCGAGGGCGCGTTCCTGGTCAGCCTCGTGTTGTTCGTGTTCCTGTTGTCGCTGCGCGCATCGCTGATCGTCACGCTCGTGATCCCGCTGTCGCTCGCGGCGTCGTTTCTGTATCTCCACGCACGCGGCATGTCCGCCAATCTCCTGTCGATGGGCGCGGTAGATTTCGGGATCATCGTCGACGGCGCGGTGATCCTCGTCGAGCACGTGTTCGAGCACGCCGCCGGGCCTAGCTACGACCAGCTCACGGTCAGCCAGCGGATCGACAAGATCTTCCACATCGCGCGCCAGGTAGCACGCCCTACCCTGTACTCGCTGCTAATCATCATCGCGGCGTACCTGCCGATCTTCGCGCTCCAGCGGGTCGAGGGCCGGATCTTCGCGCCGATGGCACACACGGTCGCGAGCGCGCTCGTCGGGGCGATGCTGGTCTCGTTCACGCTCGTGCCGGTGCTGTGCTTCTTCGCACTGCGCCGCCACAAGGCGGTGCGCACCTCGCCGATCCTCAAGGTCGCGCGCCGGTTGCATGACCCGGTGTTGATGGGCGCGATGAGGAATCCGATCGCGGTCGCGATCATCACGGTCGGCTTGCTGATCGGCGGCATCGAGCTCGCGCCGCGGCTCGGCAGCGAGTTTCTCCCCGAGCTCAACGAGGGCTCGATCTACGTCACGTTCACGCTGCCACCTACGACCTCGCTCGACGAGGGTCGCAAGCTGACTCCGCAGATCATCGCGCTCCTCAAGAAGCACGTGCCCGAGGTGACCGAGACGCTGTCCCAGCTCGGCCGCCCCGAGGACGGCACCGATGCGAAGCTGTTCAACAACCTCGAGGTCTTCATCAAGTTGAAGCCGATGAAGGAGTGGCGCGAGGGCCTGCACTCGCTCGACGACATCGTCACGATCATGACGAACGATGTCCGCGCGATCCCCGGCATCGAGTCCGATTTCAGCCAGCCGATCCGCGACAACGTTAACGAAAACATCAGTGGTCAGCAGGGCCAGGTCGCGGTCAAGATCTACGGCGATGACATCCAGCAGCTGCGCCAGATCGCCGAGGCCTCCGAGAACGTGATCGAGAAGGTGCCGGGTGTGGCCGACCCCGGCATCGTCAAGGCGAGCGAAGAACCCGTCATCTCGATCACGCCGAACCGCAATGCGCTCGCGCGGTGGAACCTCGATCTCGGAAGCCTGCAGAGCTACATCGAGACCGCGCTCTCCGGTCACGCCGCCTCCGAGCTGTGGGATGGCGAGAAGCGGTTCGACGTCACGGTTCGCTTTCCGATCGCCTCGCGCCAGGATCTCAACTCCATCCGCGAGCTCCGCGTGCCGCTCGCCGACGGCATGGTCATCCCGGTCAGCGCGGTCGGCACCGTCGGCATGGTCAAGGGCCCGGCCGCCATCACCCGCGAGAACGGCAAGCGCTACATCGGCATCCGCATGAACGTGCGCAACCGCGACCTCGGCTCGTTCATCGCCGATGCGCGCGGTCAGGTCGACGCAAAGGTCAAGCTCCCCGTCGGCTACGACATGACCTGGGGTGGCGAATTCGAGAACCAGCAGCGCGCGATGGCGCGGCTCGCGCTCGTGTTGCCGCTGTCGCTCGTGCTCACGTTCTTCCTCTTGTTCTCGGCGTTCGGCTCGGTCTGGGACGCGACGATCATCATGATCAACTTGCCAGTCGCATTGCTCGGCGGGCTCGCCGGCCTCGCGCTCGCCGGCATGACGCTCTCGGTCTCGGCTGCCGTTGGCTTCATCGCGCTCCTGGGTCAGGCCGTCCTCAACGGTGTCCTCGTGATCTCGGCGATCCGCGCACGCCGCGATGCCGGTCAGGATCTGTGGACCGCGACGATCGAGGGCACGCGCGAACGGCTACGCGCGGTGCTCATGACCGCCATGCTCGCCTCGCTCGGCCTCTTGCCGGCCGCGATGTCGCACGCGATCGGAAGCGAGACGCAGCGCCCGATCGCGATGGTGGTGGTCAGCGGCACGCTGTCGGCCGCGCTGCTCACGCTGATCATCTTGCCCGTCACGTACTACTGGGCCGGCGCACTTCGCGATCGGTTCTTTCCGTCGAAACCTCAACTAACGGAGATCTAGTCATGGAAGCACTGCAATTCGAGACCACGATGCTCACGCTCGAAGAAGTCGATCGTCGCCACATCCTGCACGTCGTCGAGATGTGTGGCGGTAACCGCACGAACGCCGCACAGGTCCTCGATATCGATCGCAAGACGCTCTATCGCAAGCTCCTGCGCTGGGGCGTCGCCGAGAAGTAGCGCTATGCTCGCCCGCGATGGCATTCGACTTCGCGGCGCTACAGACCCGGATCGTCAAGGCGAGCGTCAAGGCGTTCGCTGACCTCGCCCGGCTCTCGCCGAAAGATCCGGTGTGTAGCTTCGCGCTGTACAGCGACGATGGCGCGATGACGGTGTGCCCTGCGTTCGATACCCGAGCCAAGCTCGCCACGCGGCTCGCGAAGGGCGCCGGCCACCTCTCCGACAAGTATTGCCCACCGGAGTGGGCGTACGAAGCGAAGGGCGCGGACCAGGCATTCAACAAGATCTGCAAAGACGTCCGTGACTTCGTGATGAAGCCCGAGACGAAGTTCACCGCGTTTCGCGATCAGCTGTTCGAGACCTGTCTGCGGGCGCTCGACGAGCTTCGCGCCAGCGGGCGCTTCGATCCGACGATCCTGTTCATGTTCGAGGTGTCCGATTCGGACACCTCGAAGACCGTGCAACTCGCCCGGATGAAGCGCCTGAACCCGGGCTCTGCGCACCTGAAGGAGTTCAGGCGCTTCGCAAAGACCTGATAGCTACTTGTCGCAGGCCGAGAGGTTCGGACAGATCAGATCGAAGCTGCCCGTGACCTTCTCGTCGCCGCCGCCCGGGAGGAGCTTGCCCGAGACCGCGATCGTGCCGGCGATGTGGTGCGAGTCGAAGGCGGTGATCTCGACCGTGCCGCTCGGCTTGTCGATCGATTGCTTGCCGAACCCGATCGAGAGGTTCGCATCACCCTTGCCGGCCGCGAAGGTGTAGGTCTTCGGCTTGAACGGCATGCCGTCCTGCTTGCCGCCACCGGGGAGCATGCGGAAGTGGATGTCGTTGCCCTCGCAGTTGATGACGAAGCCATCCACGCCCATCATCGTCTTCTGCTCCTCGGGCGTGTACCAGTACGAGATGTTCGTCGCCGGCTTGCCGCCCTTCGAGGTCTGATCGGCCGCGATCGCGCCACTCGCCGTGAGATGGCAGGTGCCGAGCTCGTCGGGGGTGAGCGCCTTCCTGGCGGCCGGCTTCTCCTTGGTCGGCGGAGGCGGGGGGACATCGGCCGCGGCCGAACCGTGCTGGTGGTAGGCCTCCTTGGGAGGCGTGTCACAAGCGGCAACTAGCGAGACACCGAGACCGAGACCGAGAACGAGTCCGAGACGCATCACTTACCTCCGAGGATGTTGCGGGCGATCACGACGCGCTGGATCTGCGACGTGCCTTCGTAGATCTGGAGCAGCTTGGCATCGCGCATGAGCTTTTCGACCGGGTACTCCTTCGTGTAGCCATAGCCACCGAAGATCTGGACCGCGTCGACGGTGACGCGCATCGCGGCGTCCGCGCCGTAGGTCTTGGCGTAGGCCGAGACCACACTGGTGAAGTCACCCTTGTCGACCAGCCACGCGGCCTTGTGCGTGAGGAGGCGCGTCGATTCGTAGGCGATCGCCATGTCGGCGAGCATGAACTGGATCGCCTGGTGCGACGCGATCGGGACGCCGAAGGTCCTGCGCTCGAGCGAGTAGTTGCGGCTCTCCTCGAGCGCGCGCCGGATCACGCCCGCGGCGCTCGCCGCGATCCATGGACGCGACTTGTCGAACGTCTTCATCGCGATCTTGAAGCCGCCATCCTCGCTGCCGAGCAGCGCGGACTTGGGGATCTTGACATCTTCGAAGATCACGTCGGTCGTGTTCGACGCGCGATGACCCATCTTGTTCTCTTTGCGACCGGCCTTGACGCCTGGCGTATTCGCATCGACGACGAAGCACGCGATGCCCTTGTGCTTCATCGCGGGATCGAACGTCGCAAACACGGTGTAGAAGTCGGCGACCCCGCCGTTCGTGATCCAGCGCTTCTGGCCATTCAGCACGTAGTCGTCGCCATGCCTGGTGACGCGCGTGCGCATGCCGGCGACGTCGCTGCCGGCATCGGGCTCGGAGCAGCAGTACGCGGCGAAGCAGAACTCGCTGGTGAGCTTGCCGAGGTATTTTTTCTTCTGCGCTTCATCTCCGGCGATCAGGAGCGGGGTCGCCGCGAGGGAGCTCGCCGACAGCGAGGTGTTGATGCCCGCACAGCCGAACGCGACCTCTTCCTGGACCAAGCAGTTGTCGAGGCACGTGCCTCCGAGCCCGCCGTAGGCCTCCGGCACCTCGACATTCATCAGGCCGGTCTCCCACGCCTTCTTGAAGATCTCGCGGGGGAACTCGCCGGTCTCGTCGTAGTGCGCCGCCTTGGGAATCACTTCCTTGCGACTGAATTCACGCGCGGTCTGCGCGAGCGCTACTTGTTCTTCGCTGAAGCTGAGGTCCATGACCCCAGGAGACTACACCGCTACTGATAGCTGATGGTGTAGACGCCCTTGGCAGCGCCCGACGGTGGCTTCGGAAATTGCCAGGTCTTCACGGCGGAGAGGATGCACGCCGCGATCTTGATGTTGTGGATCGTCGAGTTGAGCTGGCTCGAGACGACGCGACCCGCGGCATTGATCTCAAACGTGATCGCGACATCACCGTGCAGTGCGTCCGTGCCTTCGCACTTCGAGAGCTGCGCGGCGTGATCACCGGCGACGAGGGAAACGGTAGCGGGCGCCAGCTGCGCCATCGCGGCCGGTGTCTCGGGCGCGGGTGTCGGCCCCGGCGTCAGCGTCGGCGGATCCGCCGGGACCGGCGTCGGCGCAGGTGAGAGCGCGGGCGCGAGCGCGGGCGATACGGGGATCAGCGCGGGCGTGGCCGCCGGCGTCGGCGCGACGGTCGGAGGACGCGCCGCCGGCGCCGTGGTCGGGAGCTTGGTTGTCAGCGTCGGCGTCGATGTCGGCACCTCCGCCGTCACCGCCACGGGTGCGGGCATGGGCTCGGTCGTCGGGGTCGGGGTCGTCGTCGGGGTCGTCGGGGTCGTCGTCGGGGTCGTCGGGGTCGTGACGATCGGGGGCCTCGCATTTTGGGACGACGAATCCATCATCCGCATCACGACCAGCCCACCCGCCACCAACGCGACGGGCCCGAGCATCAGGGCGATCTTCGTCGATAGCTTCATGTCACCGGAGGGCTGCGCTTGCGGCGCATCTCCGTCGTACTGCCACGCCATTCGCGTACTCGTCCGCGTGTCGTTGATACTCGAGGGCCGCTTCGCGCGCCCGAGCTCCGCTCGCGTCGCGGCCGCCAGCGCGGAGGACGGCGTGATCATCTTTCCCGACGTCGACCGGCCCGACGCCGACGGGCCCGACGCCGACGGGCCCGACGCCAACAGCGGCGGCACCGTCGGCTTGCGATTCGCCGTGGTGGGCGGCTCGCTGAGCGCGGTCTGATCGCCGTCACCCGTCACGGTCATATCGGCGGCGGCGAGATCATTCCAGCTCACCTGCGCTTCGATCAGCTCGACCTGCCCGGTCGCGTCCTGCCACGGCTCCGGTTTCTCACCGAACAGCTTCTTCATGTACGTCGCCAACGACGACGCATTGCCCTGAAGCTGCGCGCTCGCCGCGAATTCGTCGACGGCATTGCCGAGCTCCTCGGCGGTCTGGTAGCGCCGCGCCGGATCGACGGCGAGCGCCCGCAAGATGATCGACGACAGCTCGTTCGGAAGATCCGATCGACGGATCCGCGGCAACGGCACCTTGCCGTTCACGATCGCATCCTGCACGAGGTAGTCGCTCTCGGCCTTGAACAGGCGCGAGGTCGTCGCGAGCTCGTAGAACACGACGCCGAGCGAGTACACGTCGCTCCGCCGGTCGACGACCTGCACGCCCTTGCACTGCTCGGGCGACATGTACGAGACCTTGCCCTTGAGCGTCCCGGTCCGCGTCTCCGAGGTTCGCATCGCCGCCTTCGCGATGCCGAAATCGAGGACCTTCACCGAGCCGTCGTAGCCCAGCACGATGTTCGAAGGCGACACGTCGCGATGCACGATGTCGAGCCGCTTCTTCGTGTTGTCACGACGCTCGTGCGCGTAGTGCAGGCCCGCCGCGGAGGCCGAGATGATCGCGAGCACGTGATGGAGCGGGATGTGCTGCCGCTGCTTGGAGACCGTCGAGAGGATCCGTCGGAGGTCCTCACCGTGGAGATACTCCATCGCGAAGAAGTACTCGCCGTGCTCTTCACCGATGTCGTGGACCTGGACGACGTTCTGGTGATGCAGCGTCGCGGCGAGGCGTGCCTCGTCGAGGAACATCTGGATGAACCGCTTGTCCTTCGCGTGCTCGGCCTTGATCCGCTTGACGACGACGTGGCGTTCGAAGCCCGCGATCTGATGTGCCTCGCCATCCGCGCGCGCGAGCAGCACGTCTGCCATCCCACCACTGGCAAGATGACGAAGCACCGTGTACCGCCCGAGCCGTTCGACACCCACGGAGCGGCATCCTACAAACCCCCTCCGGATCCAGCAAGCTCGCTATGCTAAGCTGCTGCCTACATGTCAGACAGCTTCGGGTCCTGGCAGCTCGACGCACTGATCGCGGTCGGCGGACTCGGCGAGATCTGGCGTGCATCCCGCGGTAGTCAGCTCTCGGCGGTGAAGCGGATCCACACGCACCTGATCCGTAACGAGGATGCGATCGGGCAGTTCACCCGCGAGCAAGAGCTCGCGACGACCCTGCCTCGACACCCGAACCTGATCCACGGGATCGAGGCGGCCTCCGTCGGAGATCGAGCCTACGTCGCGCTCGAGCTCGCGCCGGGTGAGGATCTGCGCCGGATGATCGCGCCCTCGCCCAGTCAGATGACCCCGAAGCCGGGTCGTGCTTTTTTACCGCCCCACCGCACGACCGCGATCGTGCTCGCGGCCTGCGAAGGCGCGGCGCACCTCCACGCGAACGGCTGGGTCCACGGTGACATCAATCCGAGCAACCTCGTTGTAGATCCCCAGCCTGAAGAAGATCGCGTCGTGCTGATCGATCTTGGCATCGCGCGGCCGATCGGTGAAGGCGGCACGCCCCGCGGCACGCACGCGTATATGGCGCCCGAGCAAGTGCGCGGCGAAGCGTGGACGCCCGCGACCGACGTGTTCGCGCTCGGCGTGCTGCTGTGGGAGCTGTCCGCGGGGGAGCGGTTGTTCCATCGCGGGCCGCCGTGGCTCTCGATGCAGGCCGTGATCGAGCACGATCCCGCGCCCCTCGCCGATCCGCGCGTCGATGCGATCGCGCGCGCCGCGCTCGCGAAAGATCCAGCCAAGCGACTCGCGAGCCCGCTCGAGCTCGCCGAGCGCTTGCGCGGCGACTAGTCGTCGTCGAGCGTGACGGCCGACTTCGATTTCTTCGCCGCGCGCGCGGCGCGCACCGCGTCGCGCTCGGCCGTACGCTTCTGCGCGAGCGCGAACTGATTGCGCGCGGCGCGCGCGCCGAGGATGAAGCCGAGGAACGTCCCGACCATCAGGACGCCCGGGATGAACAGGACATGCTCGCTGGTCACGCGTCGCTCTCCGATCGGCGAAGATCCGTACGCAGCGTCGCGATCTCGGCCTTGAGGGCCTGCTGACGCATGAACAGGTATGCGAGCAACAGCGCGGCGATCACCCACAGCGCGGCGTACGCGTAGATCACGTGGCTCTCGTTCTTCTGGATGTGATGGAGCGCGTCCTGATGCGCCGCGATCGTCTGCTCGTCGATCTGCTTGTCGGCGACGAGGATGATCGACCTGGCGAACTCGGGATCCTTGTTCATCGCAGCGACACACGCCGCGCGGCTCTCACCGACCGCCGGCTCCACTGACGGCGGCACCTGCGGCCGAAATTGCGCGACATCGCCGGAGCCGCCGGAACCACCGGCCGCCGCGATCCCACCGACCAGTAACACCAGAGCGAGCGCTAGCTTCTTCATTCCAAGACTCCCAGATCGAGGGCTCGCTCGCGCAACTCGCGCAGCTCGCGCTCCGCTCGCGTGCCTTGCACGCGCACGATGATGAGCAGCACGAACCACAGCATGAACGTGGCGACCGTGATCCACATCGCCGGCCGCATCGCAGGATCGAGCGTGGCGACCACGCCGTTCTTGCCCGAGCCCGGATGCGAATCGGCGCCGACCATCGTGTAGATGAAGGGCACACCGATCATCCCGAAGATCGCCATGCCGGCCGCGACGCGATCGGCGC
>JANXOP010000214.1 GCA_025357755.1 Kofleriaceae bacterium
CCACTAGCTCGGTCGAGCAACGACTGCAATGGCTCGACGAGATGCGCACGTTCTCGTGGGAGATGGCGACGCCCGAGACTCGCGCGCGATGGCGCCGTGCGCGCGAGTACGGACATCAGCTGTCCAAGCCGAAAATCAAATGGGTGCGGATCTTCTCGGGCAACGGAAACCTGATCGGTTCCGGGAGCTTGGACATGCTTGATCTATCCGGATCGATCGCGCGCGGGTAGCGTGCGGGACCTCATGAAGCCCGCGCGCACGAAGACGATCGCCAATGACAGTCCGTTCTGCGAGGCTCACGCTCGCGTGGACGATCTCATCAAGAAGCTCACGAGCCCCGAGGCCATGAGCGCGACGATCACGGACATCGAGCGCTTGCTCGCGAAGGAAGGCACCGCGTTCATTCGCGGACTGTTCCAGTCGCACATCGACGCGCGCAGTGCGGCCGAACAGCCGGTCGAGGTGGTTGGAGCCGACGGCGTGGCGCGGCCACATGTCCGCACGAGCACGCGCACCGTCGAGACTCCGTTCGGCGAGATTTTCGTGACGCGCAAGCTCTACCGCGCAGTTGGCGTGCTGGCGATCGCGCCGCTCGACGCCGCGCTCGGCCTTCCCGAGGAGAAGTACACGCTCGAAGTCCGGCGCATCGTCGCTGAAGAGAGCGCGAAGTCGTCGTTCGACGAGGTCGTCGAGTTGATCGACAAGCGCACCGGCGCGAGCGTGCCGAAGCGGCAAGTCGAGGAGTTGACCGTGCGCTCGGCGCAGGACTTCGACGAGTTCTACGCCGCTCGCCTGCGCGAGGTTGAAGCGACGGAAGACCTGCTCGTGCTGAGCTTCGACGGCAAGGGCATCGCGATGCGCCACGACGATCTGCGCGAGGCGACACGCAAGGCCGCCGAGGCAACGCCGCGCACGCTGCACTCGCGGCTCGCCAAGGGCGAGAAGCCGAACCGGAAGCGAATGGCGCAGGTCGCAGCGATCTATTCGCTGGCGCCGTGGCGGCGCACGATCGCCGACGTGCTGCACGGGCTGCACGATCCGAAGGAGCGCGCTGCCAAGCGGCCTCGTCCGATCAACAAACGCGTGTGGGCAAGCATCGAGCATGGTGCGCAACAGGTCGTCGACGATGCGTTCGCCGAAGGCATGCGTCGCGATCCCGAGCACACGCGACGCTGGGTCGTTCTCGTCGACGGCCAGCAGGACCAGATCAAGCGCGTACAGCGTGCGGCGCACAAGGCTGGTGTCGAGATCACGATCCAACTCGACATCGTGCACGTGCTCGAATACCTGTGGCGCGCGGCGTACGCCTTTCACCCGGAGAGCAGTCCCGAGGCCGAGAAGTGGGTCGAGGATCGCCTGCTCGCATTGCTTGGCGGCCGTTCCGCTGGCGACATCGCCAAGAGCCTGCGTGGCCTGATCGTGCGACACGACCTCGACGCCAAGGCCGCAAAGCCGGTCGTGAAGTGCGCGAGCTACTTGCTCAAGAACGCACGCTGGCTCCACTACGATCGCGCCCTCGCCGACGGGCTGCCGATTGCAACCGGCGTGATCGAGGGTGCGTGCAGATATCTGGTGCAGGACCGAATGGGTCGCACCGGGGCTCGCTGGTCGCTCAGCGGAGCAGAGGCCGTGCTACGCTTGCGCGCTCTCCGCACGAGCGGCGACTTCGACGACTACTGGCAGTTCCACGTCGCGAAGGAGCACCAACGAACGCACGCGTCACGCTACGCGGACGGCGACGTGCCGAACCCGCTGCCCGTCTCGCGCCCGCACCTGACGCTCGTCAAGTGATCGGAATTGCTCCCGTTGCGCGCGCCCGGAAAGAGCCGCACCCAAATCTTCTTGGCCTCGACGTGTCGTTCGAGTTTGACGAGTTCGCGCTGGGCCTTCGTGAGAGCTACCGCGATCCCACGCTTTTGGCCTTCGAGCAGCGCCTTGCTCTCGACGACGAGGAGTGTGCGGTTGAGCTCGCCCA
>JANXOP010000259.1 GCA_025357755.1 Kofleriaceae bacterium
GCTCGCTACCGTGCCACGGCAGCGCGCCGAGCTCGACGCTCTTCAACATGTTCGCGGTCATCGCGATGACGACGCCGCCCGACGACGGAGGTGGCATCGTGATCAGCTGCTTGCCGCGATACACGGTGTGCAGCGGATCGCGCCACACCGCCTTGTAGCCCGCGAGATCCGCGGCCGTGATCAGGCCCTTGCCGCGTTGCATCTCGTCGGTGATCGCCTTCGCGGTGGCGCCTTTGTAGAACCCGTCCGGGCCCTCCTTCGCGATCCGCTCGAGCACGATCGCGAGCTCGGGGTTCTTCACGGTCGTGCCGACCTCGGCCGGTTTGCCATTCGGCCACCACAGCGGCGCGGTCGTGATCGAGCCACCGTGAAACTTCGCGACGCGCTCGAGGCTCGCGTGGAGACGCTCGTCGACCGCGAAGCCTTCCTGCGCGAGCTTGATCGCCGGCGCGATCACGGCCGCCCAGCTCAGCTTGCCGTACTTCTTGTGGAGCTCGTAGAGGCCCTCGACCGAGCCGGGCACGCCACACGCGCGATCGCCGGCGAGCGAGTCCTTCGTCGGATTGCCGCCCGCATCGAGGAACATGTTCGGCGTGGCGGCGCCGGGTGCGGTCTCGCGGAAATCGAGCGCGGCCGCGTTGCCCTTGCCGATGCGCACGACCGCGAAGCCACCACCTGCGAGGTTGCCCGCGCTCGGATGCGTGACCGCGAGCACGAACGCACTCGTCACCGCACCGTCGACCGCATTGCCGCCGCCCTTCATCATGTCTTCGCCCGCCTGGGTCGCGAAGTGATCCTCGGTGGAGACCATCGAGGTCGAGCCCTTACCCGCGAGCTTGTCGTCGACGTGGTAGTCGCTGGTCGCGGTGCGATAGATCACCGCGGGCGCACCGGCATCGACGGCGATCGCGGATGGCGCGGGCGCGGGCGCGGGCACGGGCACGGGCGCGGGCGCGGGCTGCGGCTCGGTCCGCCGGCACCCCGTGATCGAAGCAAGCGACAGGACGACGACGACGAGGCGGCGCGAGAACATGGCGCAGTCTACGACATCGATGTCGCGTATTCCGGAGGTGGCTCACTTCTCGCGGCCGGCTCGCGCGATCGCGACATCGCATACAAGTCACGCGGGCGCCTCGTGAAACCGGGTGAAGCGCGGTCTGGCATCGTCGTTGCTGAAGTGCCCTGCATGATGACTCGGACGAGTGCGCTCCTCATGGTCGGTTTGGTAGGCTGCTCGAGCAGCGGGGCCGACACCCAGAATGGTGGTTCGCCATCCTCGGGTGCCAGCGACGCGGGCGCCGGCGGGGTCAGCTTCGGCGGCCAGCAGGACATCGGCGAGTTCCGCGGCATCCTCGCCAGCGGCGGCGTGCCCGGGGTCGACACGCTCGATGCCAACGGCTTCTTCAACGAGCACTACGCCCCGCCGCCCGCGAACGCGTGCACTTCCACCATGTGCATGACGCCCGGTCTCTCGGTCGGCCACGACTGGGTCACCGGTGTGCATCAAGCCGCGCTCCAGATCGCGATCAATACGAACGTCGATCCAGCGAATTATCCGAAGCTACCGCTCGACCTCACGGTCGTCATCGATCACTCGGGATCGATGGCCTCGGATGGTCGGCTCGACAAGGTGAAGTCCGGCCTCGACACGCTGATCGATACGCTCGGCGACAGCGATCGGCTCGCGATCGTGGAGTTCGATAACACCGTACGCACCGATGCCACGTTCACCACGACGCTCGATCGCACACACCTCCACGCGATCGTCGCGGGCCTCGTCCCCGCTGGCGGCACGGACATCTTCCTGGGGCTGCGGACCGGCTTCGATCTCTCCGCCGCGACGCTCGATCCGACGCGCCAGCACCGCGTGATCCTGTTGTCCGACGGGCTCGCGACCTCGGGCAACACGGACACCACCGCGATCCTCGCGATGGCCGACGGCTACGTCGAGCGCGGCATCGGCCTCACGACGATCGGGGTCGGCGCGGACTTCGACGTCAACTTGATGCGTGGCCTCGCCGAGCATGGCGCCGGCAACTTCTACTTCCTCGAGGATCCGAACGCGGCCACCGAGGTGTTCCAGCAGGAGCTCGATTTCTTCGCGACCCCACTCGCGCTCGATATCTCGATCTCGGGATTCGCGGGTTCGGGCTACAACTTCGGCGAGGTCGTCGGGTCGTCGCTGTGGGCGGGCAACACGCGCGGCGGCGCGATGCACATCCCGGCCGCGTTCGTCGCGAGCCGCACGAGTGTGAGCGCGGACCCGACGACCGGTGGACGGCGCGGCGGTGGCAGCATGCTGTTCATCCACATCGATCCGACCGCGAACAACACCGATGGCACGGTCGCGGATCTGACGCTGTCGTATCGCGAGCCGAGCTCGGGCACGATCAAGACCCAGAACGTCCACCTGACCTACGCGCTCGATCCGACCCAGACACCCGACGAGGTCTACCTCTCGGCACCCGAGATGGCGCCGCGGTTCGCGATGTACAACATGTTCCTGGGCTTCCGCGCCGCGGTCACCGAGACGAACTACAACTGCGCGGTCGTCTCGCTGCGCGCGTTGAAGGCGGCGGCAACCGCCTGGAACGTGACGCACGAGAATCCCGACATCGTCGCGGACGTGAAGCTGCTCGACGAGTACCTCGTGAACCTCGGCGCACATGGCGCGTCGCTCGGGGACAACCTCGATGCCAGCACCTGTCGCAACAGCGGCTACGGCGGCTACGGCGGCTACGGCGGGGCCGACGGCAGGTTCGGCAACGACTATACGACCGGTGGCGATCAGCTCCGCGGCTGTGCGGCCTCGCGCGGCACTGCCGGTGGCTTCGTGCTCGTGCTCATGCTCGGCGGCGTGCTGCGTAGAGCTCGCCGAAAGAGCCGCTAGCGATCGCCACGCGGATGTCCGCCATCATCCGCACGTAGTAGTGCAGGTTGTGATTCGCCAGGAGCTGCCAACCGAGCGGCTCCTGGCATTTGACCAGGTGATGCAAGTACGCGCGGCTGTGCCGCGTGCACGCTTCGCAACCACAGGCTGGATCGAGCGCTTCGTCGGCGAGCTTGAACGAGCCCTTTCGCAGATCGAGCTCGCCGGTCGACGTGAAGACGCGACCGTGCTGGGCCCACGCGGTTGGCATGATGCAGTCGAACATGTCGACGCCGCGGTGGACCGCCTCGAGGATGTCGTTCGGCGTGCCGACGCCCATCAGGTAGCGCGGCCGATCGTCGGGCAGGAGCGCCGCGACGAGCTCGGTGATCGCCTCGCGCTCCTCGCGCTCTTCGCCGACGGCGAGCCCACCGATCGCGTAGCCATCGAAGCCGTCGAGCGAGGTGAGGTCGAGCGCGCTCTCGCGCCGCAGCGCCGGGAACCGCGCGCCCTGAATGATCGCGAACAACTGCTGGCTCGAAGCGCCACGCGCGGCCAACGATCGCCTCGCCCAGCGATGCGTGCGCTCCATCGCATCGCGCGCCTCGGCCTCCGAGCACGTCGCATCGATACAGTGATCCATCACCATCATCACGTCCGAGCCGATCGCGCGCTGCATCTCGATCGAGCGCTCGGGGGACAGCACGGTGCGCGGTCCGTCTTGAACGCCCTGGAACGCGGCGCCCGCGTCGTCGATCGTGCGCGAGTGCGCGAGCGAGAACACCTGGAAGCCGCCCGAATCGGTGAGGATCGCACCGTCCCAGCCCATGAAGCGATGCAGGCCGCCGAACTGCTCGAACACCTCGATGCCGGGGCGCAGCAGCAGGTGATACGTGTTCGCGAGCAGCATCGGGGCGCCGAGCGTCCGCAGCTGTTGCAGTTGCGGCAGGGTCTGCGTGCGCACGGTGCCGCGCGTGCCGACGGGCATGAACACCGGCGTCTCGATCACGCCGTGCCGCGTGGTCAGCCTCCCGCGGCGCGCGCGGTCAGAACGTGCGAGAACTTCGAACAATGGCGTGGAACCTTACTACATGCACCTCTCAGCTCGAGTTCACGTGTCACGAGGTGTGAGCTACAGTCGGGCATGTTCGATCCGGCGGTATTTGCCGCGCGACGTGCCGCATACATGAAGGCGATCGGAAGCCAGGCGATCGCCATCGCGCGGTCGCAACCCGAGCGCTTGCGCAACGGCGACGCGTACCATCCATTTCGCCAGAACAGCGACGTCCTCTACCTGACGGGCTTTGCCGAGCCCGAGTGCACGCTCGTGCTGCGACCGGGCGCAGAACACGACAAGGTCGTGATGTTCGTGCGCCCTCGCGATCCCGAGCTCGAGACCTGGGACGGCCGGCGCGCCGGCCTCGAAGGCGCCAAAGAGCGCTACGGCGCCGAGGTCGCTTACGACATCAGCGAGCTCGACTCCAAGCTCGCCGAGCTGACCGCGAATGTCGACGAGTGGTACGTCGGCCTCGGCATCGACGACGCGCTCGACGCCCTCGTCGCGCGCACGATCGCACGCCTGCGCCGCACCGAGAAGAAAGGTCAGCGCCCGCCGCGCGCGATCGTCGACCCGCGCGAAGCGCTGCACGAGCTGCGCTTGATCAAGCAGCCCGAGGAGCTCGCCGCACTTCGCAAGGCGTCCGCGATCGCGAGTGATGCGCACGTCGCCGCGATCCGGCACGGACGACCCGGCGTGTTCGAGTACGAGCTCGAGGCGATCATCAACTATCAGTTCCGCCGGCGCGGTGGCGCCGGGCCCGGCTACGCGACGATCGTCGGTGCGGGCGCCAACGCGACGATCCTCCACTACATCGAGAACAAGTCGAAGATCGCCGATGGCGACCTCGTGCTCGTCGATGCGGGCTGCGAGTACGATCACTACACCTCCGACATCACGCGCACGTGGCCCGCGAACGGCACGTTCTCGCCGGCGCAGGCGCGTGTCTACGAGATCGTGCTCGCCACGCAGCTCGCCGCGATCGCGATGTGCCGCGTCGGCACCACGATCGACGACATCCATCAGTTCTGCGTCAAGTCGCTGACCGAAGGCATGATCGAGCTGGGGCTGCTCGCGGGCCCCGTCGAGGAGCGCATCAAAGATCTCAGCTACCGGCGATTTTACATGCACGGCACGTCGCACTGGCTCGGCCTCGATGTCCACGATGCGGGTGCGTACACGCGCGCTGGCAAGCCCCGCCCGCTCGAGGCCGGCATGGTGATCACGATCGAGCCCGGGCTCTACATCGCGCCGAACGCCGAAGGTGTCCCGGACGAGCTCCGCGGCATCGGCGTGCGGATCGAAGATGACATCGTGATCACGCGTGGCGATCCCGAAGTCCTGACCGCCGCCTGCCCGAAAACGGTCGCCGAGCTCGAAGCGCTCGCGAAGACCTAAGGGAGCTTGATCGTCGGCGTCTCGGGATGAGCGCGGTACAGCAGCACGATGTTGCCGATGACCTGGGCGACTTCACTCAGGCTCTCGGTCGCGATCTTCTCTGCCGCCTCGTGCCGATCGAGGTCCGCGCTGTCTCCGACTTTTACCTTGATGAGCTCGTGATCGGCGAGCGCCTGATCGACGGCCTTGATCAGGCCTTCGTCGACGCCACCCTTGCCGACGTGGACCAGAGGACTCAGCGCGTGACCGAGTCCGCGGAGGTGGTGGCGCTGCTTGCCCGTCAACATGAACCGGCCTTGTAACACGAGCCAGATCGCGCCTCGAAACCGGATCGACAGCGAACGTTTCGGCGCCGTCACATTCACGCCACGCGGAACGGTAAAAGTCCCGCCATGTCAAAGCGAACTCGCCTGGTTACGTTGCTCGCGCTCGCGGGCGTCGCGGCGCCTGCCTACGCGCAGCCGACCCCGGAACCCACTCCGACGCCGGCGCCGACGCCGACGCCGACGACCGGCGAGACCTCGCCGCCAACCACCACTCCGACGACCGCGCCGGTCGAGACCATGCCCCCGGCGACCACGCCGACGCCGGTCACCGACCCGGTCACGCCGCCGAAGGCCGACGACAAGAAGAAGGATCCCCCGCCGCCGGTGCACTCGAAGTGGGACGCGACGCTCTACGGCTTCGTCGAGTTCGACGCGATCGAAGACTCGACCCAGGGCCTCAACGACCTCGCCGGCAACGCCGCGATCGCCCGCCCGAACACCTACGCGGGTGACCACCCGCAGGCGACGTTCGGTGGCCGCAACTCGCGCATCGGCTTCAAGGTCGCGGCACCCGAGACCAACGGCGTCAAGGCGAGCGCTCAGCTCGAGATGGACTTCCTCGGTAACCAACCCGCGGGCATCTCCGAGGCCGCGTTCTGGCAGAACCCGACCATGCGGTTCCGCCACCTCAACGTGAAGCTCGAGACCAAGTACCTCGACATCCTCGCGGGTCAGTACTGGGGCCTGTTCGGTTGGCAATCGATGGCCCACCCGAACTCCGTCGCGATCCAAGGCCTGCCCGGTCAGGTCTACTCGCGCGTCCCGCAGCTCCGCATCGGCAAGGTGATCAAGGGCGGCACGGTCGATGTCGACCTCGAAGTCGCCGCGACCCGCCCCGTCGAGCGCGCCTCGGGAACGCCCGATGGCTCGGCCGGCATCAAGGTCACCCTCCCCGACTACAAGGGCTGGCACACCGCCGGTAGCACGGGCAGCGCGCTCGATGCCGCCGCGATCGGCGTCTCGGTCATGGGTCGTCGCTTCACGCCTCCGGCGTTCGCCGCGACGCCGAAGAAGCAGACCACCGCGAACGGCTACGGCGTCTCGGTCGACGCCTTCATCCCCGTGATTCCGGCGACCAAAGAGAAGCACGACGGCGCGCTCTCGTTGCTCGGTAGCTTCGTCTACAGCGCGGGCCTCGCGGACCAGTACACCAGCCTCAACGGTGGCGTCGTGAATGCCGCCCTGCCGAACCCGAACGGTACGGCCCCGGCGCCCGCGTACACCACCGTCCTCGACGGCGGTCTCGCGCTGTACCAGGCGGATGGCTCGCTCCACCCGATCCAGTGGACCTCGTACCTCGTCGGCGCGCAGTACTACATCAACAGCATGTTCTGGCTGTCGGCGAACTACTCGCACATGGACTCGGGCAATGCGCACCTGTTCACGAACAACGCGCCGACCAAGGTGTTCGACCAGTCGAACTTCGCGGATGGCAACGTGTTCGTCGACCTCACCCCCGCCGTTCGCCTGGGCTTCGAGTTCTCGTGGATCACGCAGACCTACGTCGACAAGACCGACACGACCGACTACCGCGAGCAGCTCTCGGCGTTCTTCATCTTCTGAGAGCCGTTTGCGGCGGGTGTAGATGACCCGCTCCCTCGGCGTCACCGTCCCGTCACCAGGGACGTGCTAAGGCTGAGGGATGAGCGGATTGGTCCTGGTCATCGAGGACGAAGTCGACCTCGCAACGACCCTCGAATACAACTTGCGGGCGGAGGGGTTTCAGGTCCGGCTCGCCCACACAGGGCGCTCGGGCCTCGCGGCCGCAACGAGTGACCCGACACCGGATGTCATCGTGTTGGATCTCATGCTGCCCGATCTCGCGGGCACCGAGATCTGCCGTCGCCTGCGCGAGCAGGATCGGACGCGCGAGACGCCGGTGATCATGTGTACGGCGAAGGGCGAAGAGATCGACCGCGTCGTCGGCTTCGAGGTCGGAGCCGATGACTACGTCGTCAAGCCGTTCAGCGTGCGCGAGTTGATCCTCCGGATCCGCGCGCTGATGCGCCGCGTGCAACGCACCGAAGGCGAGCCCTCGCTGGTCCGGTTCGGCCGCTTGAAGATCGATCGCGACGCGCACCGCGCGTGGGTCGACGAAGGCGAGATCGGGTTGACCGCGCTGGAGTTCCGCCTGCTCCACGCATTCCTGTCGCGGCGCGGTCGCGTACAGACCCGCGATGCGCTGCTCTCGGATGTGTGGGGCATCGATGCCGATGTTACGACGCGCACCGTCGACACCCACGTCAAGCGCCTGCGCGAGAAGCTCGGCGATGCGGGCGCGTACATCGAGACGCTGCGCGGGGTCGGCTATCGCTTCAAGGGCGAGCCCGAAGAAGTCGAAGCCTAGTGGAGACGGTCGCGATTGCCCTCGGACTCGTCGTCCTCACGGCGATCGTGACCACGGCGATCGTGCGCCGTCCCCTGCGTCGGCTCGCGCTCGAGACGCAACGGATCGTGCGCGACCCGAGCCGCCGGATCTCGATGATCTCGGGCGATGCGGATCTCAAGGAGCTCGGGCACTGGATCAACGCGCTCGCCGAGGATTCCGAGCGCAGCCGCGACGCGCTCCATCACGAGCGCACGCTGCTCGCCTCGGTGGCGGACGGGCTCACCCAGGGAGTCATCGCGATCGATGGCGAGCGCAAGATCGAGATGCTCAACGATGCCGCGCGTCGGATGCTCGGCGTGCAGAGCTCGCTCGTCGGCGAACCACTCCTCGAGTTCGTGCGCGTGCCCGAGCTGCGCGAGTTGATCGATCACACCGACGACGCGTCTGCCGAGGTCCAGCTCCCGAACGGGCCGCGCGCGCTGATCCGCGCCGCGCGGACCTGGGGTCGCGCCGGGCGGGTGCTGCTCCTCGAGGACGTCACCGCCGTCCGCAAGCTCGAGACCGTGCGCCGCGACTTCGTCGCGAACGTCTCGCACGAGCTGCGCACGCCGGTCGCCGTGATCCGCGCGAATGCCGAGACGCTCCTCGCCGGTGCGAAGAACGATCCGGTGATGTCGACGAAGTTGATCGATGGCCTGCATCGCAACGCCGAGCGGCTCGCGCGCATCCTCGCTGACCTCCTGGATCTGTCGCGCCTCGATGCCGGTCAGTACCGGATGGAGCTCGGCCCCGTGCCCGTGCTCTCGGTGACCGAGCAATCCCTCACCGCCGTCGAGACCCAGGCGCAGCAACGCAAGATCTCGGTCCACGTCGACATGCCCGAGCGCCTCACCGTCAAGGCCGATGCCAAGGCGCTCGATCAGATCCTCGTCAACCTGATCGACAACGGCGTGAAGTACACCCAGGTCGAAGGCAACGTCTGGGTCGAGGCCAGAGAGCTCGGCGACGCCATCAGAATCGAGGTCCGCGACGATGGCCCCGGCATCTCGGACAAGCACCGCGCCCGCGTGTTCGAGCGCTTTTATCGTGCGGACCCGAGCCGCTCGCGCGAAGCTGGCGGTACGGGCCTCGGCCTGTCGATCGTCAAGCACCTCGTCGAGAGCATGGGCGGTGAGGTTGGCGTCGAGCCAAACACTCCGCGCGGCAGTATCTTCTGGCTCCAGCTACCCAGCGTTCCCACCCCAACCGAGGCACTCGCATCATGATCGGCACCCATACCAGCAAAGACTTCGACGCCGAGCTCCGCACCCTGCGCGAGCGACTGTGCGCGATGGGCGGTCGCTGCGAGCAGCAGATCACGCTCGCGATGAACTCGCTCTCCGAGCGCGATGACCAGATGGCGCGCAAGGTGATCGAGAACGACATGGCGATCGATCGCGACGAGAACGAGATCGACGAGCTCGCGCTCCAGATCCTCGCGACGCGCCAACCGGTCGCGTCAGATCTTCGCTTCATCTGCATGGCGCTCAAGTTCGTGACCGACCTCGAACGGATCGGCGATCTCGCCGCCGGCATCGCGAAGCGCGCGCTCGAGGTCAACCACCTCGACAAGCTTGGCCACAGCCCGGACCTCGGCCGGCTCGCGGGCCTGGTGCACAAGAACTTGAAGGCCGCGCTCGACAGCTTCGTCGCGCGCGATGCGGATCGTGCGACCGCCGTGATCGAAGCCGATCGCGAGATCGACGCGCTCAACGCGAGCCAGTTTGCGGAGCTGCTAGCGCATGTCGCGACCGATCCCGCCACGGTCACCCGCGTGTTGCCGTTGACCTCGGTCTGCCGCTACCTCGAGCGGATCGGCGATCACGTCAAGAACCTCGCGGAAGAGGTGGTCTACATGGTCAAGGCCCAAGACGTGCGTCACCGCTCGGCGCCCGTCAAAGGCAACTAGCCGAAGATCACGGGATCGCTCGGCTTTTAGCGTCACCGTCACGTCACATAGCCGCCCCTGGCCTGTTGTATCGGCGATCTACGGTGCGAGCATGAAGACTCGGATCGCCATCCTCGCAGCACCCCTCCTTCTCGGGGCAGTCCTTACCTCCTGCGGCAAAAAGGACGACGCCAACACCGGCAGCGCCAAGATGTCGGAGCCGGGTAACAAGCCGGGTGACAAGAAGCCCGCGGAAGCCGGCCCGGTCTCGCTGAGCGCGAGCGGTTCGACGTTCCAGAAGGCGTTCCAGGAGGTCTCCATGGACACCTTCATGAAGGCGCACCCGGACATCAAGCTGACCTACGGCGGCGGCGGTTCGGGCAAGGGTCGCCAGGACCTCTCGGACATGGTCGTCGACTTCGCGGGCTCGGACTCGGCGTTCAAGGATGCCGACAAGGCGAAGATCAAGGGCGGCGACGTCCTCTACTTCCCCATCCTCCTCGGACCCATCTCGGTCTCGTACAACGTCTCGGGCGCGGACAAGCTGAACCTGTCGCCGGACACGCTCGCGAAGATCATGCAGGGCGACATCAAGAAGTGGAACGACCCGGCGATCCTTGCCGACAACAAGGACGCCAAGCTCCCGTCGGATGACATCACTGTCGTCCATCGCGCGGACGGCTCGGGCACGACCGACAACTTCACCAAGTACCTCGATGCAGCCTCGGGCGGCGCGTGGAAGCTCAAGAGCGGCTCGACGGTCGATTGGCCGACTGCGGGTAAGGTGCAAGCGGGCCAAGGCAATGGCGGCGTCGCGCAGATCGTCAAGTCGACGAGCGGCGCGATCGGGTACGTCGATCTCTCGGATGCGAAGGCCGCGGGCCTCAAGTACGCCAGCATCAAGAACAAGGCTGGTAAGTTCATCGAGCCGACCGCCACGAGCGCGTCGGCCGCCGGCGATGGCATCGAGGTCAAGGATGACCTGACGTTCTCGGCACTCGACGCGAAGGGCGATGCCGCGTACCCGATCACCTACCAGAGCTGGGTCATCGTCTACGCCAAGCAAGCGAACCCGGCCAAGGGCGCGGCACTCAAGCAGTACCTGACCTACCTCCTCGGTGATGGCCAGAAGGAGCTCGCAGCGCTCGACTTCGCGCCGCTGCCGAAGAGCCTCCAGGACAAGGCGACGGCGCAGCTCGCCAAGATCCAGTAAATGGCCACCCAGCCCGACCTACGCGGTAAAGGCCAGCCCGCCGACAAGACGTTCGGCGGGCTCGCGATCGGCGCGGCAGCGCTCGTGCTGCTGATCCTCGCGCTGATCGCTGTGACCATGACCAGCCGGGCCATGCCCGTGCTCCGGCACATGGGGTTGGGCTTCTTCACGTCTTCGACCTGGTCGGAGCACGATAACAATTTCGGAGCGCTCCCCTTCATCTGGGGCACGGTCTACACCGCGTTCATCGCGGTCGTCCTCGCGGTCCCGGTCAGCCTCGGCGTCGCGCTGTTCATCACGCAGGTCGCGCCGCCCAAGCTCAAGCGTCCGCTCGTCTACTTGATCGACTTGCTCGCGGTCGTGCCGTCGGTGGTGTTCGGGTTGTGGGGCGTCTTGATGCTCGCGCCGCACCTCAATCGCTCGTTCCTGACCGCGGGCATCATCCTCGCGATCATGATCGTCCCGATCATCACGTCGCTCGCGCGCGAGGTCATCGAGACCACCGCGCAGGCCGACAAGGAAGCCGCGTATGCGCTCGGCGCGACGCGCTGGGAGATGATCGGTGCGGCGGTGATTCCGCACTCGAAGGCAGGCATCGTCGGCGCCGTGATGCTCGGCCTCGGCCGTGCGATGGGCGAGACGATCGCGGCCGCGCTCGTGATCGGCAGCTCCGCACAGATCGCGCTCTCGCCGTTCAAGAGCGGCGATTCGATGCCGGCCGTGATCGCGAACCAATGGGGCGAGGCGAGCGAGCTCCAGAAATCGGCGCTGATCGCGCTGGCTCTCACGCTGTTCGTGATGACCATCATCGTCAACTTGATCGCGAGCCGGATCGTCCAGCGCTCGTTGAAGAAGACGCGAGGCGCCTGATGACGCTCGGCACCGATCTCGCGCGCTCGCTCGATCTGCGGCAGAAGCCGTCGTGGCGGCGCACCAAGAACACGCTGATGTCCGTGCTCCTCGGCAGCGCGGTCGTCGTCGTCGCGATTCCTCTCGTCCTCATCATGTATTCGGTGTTCGCGAAGGGCGGCGCGATCCTGTTCAGGAGCTTCCCCGCGTTCTTGACCCACGACATCCCGCCGACCCGTGCGGCCGGTCCGGGCATGGGGCCCGCGATCGTCGGCACGCTGATGATCACCGGCATGGCGACCTTGATCGCGGTGCCGCTCGGCGTACTGGGTGCGATCTATCTCAACGAGTACGGCGTCAAGAGCAAGTTCGCGCAGGCGGTCCGGTTCCTCGCGCTCGTGATGACCGGCGTGCCCTCGGTCGTGATGGGCTTGTTCGTGTACGTCGTGTGGACGCTGCATCACTCGATCACGCCCCCGCACGAGCTCACCGGGTTCCAGGGCTTCGGCGGGTCGCTCGCGCTCGCCTGCTTGATGCTGCCGATCATCATCAATGCGACCGAGCAGATGTTGAAGCTCGTGCCCGATGGCTTGCGCGAGGCTTCGTACGCGCTCGGCGCCACCAAGACCCGCACGGTGCTCACGGTCGTGCTGCCGGCCGCGGGCTCGGGCATCGTCTCCGGTGCGCTCCTCGCGGTCGCGCGCGCCGCGGGCGAGACCGCGCCGCTGCTGTTCACGATCGGCGCGACGCGCGTGATCAACACCAGCTTGTTTCACGGCGACAGCACGGCCTTGTCCGCACGGATCTTCGAGAACGCGAAGGAAGCGGTCGCGAATGCCCAGGAACGAGGCTGGGGCGCGGCCCTCGCCCTCGTCCTGCTCACCTTTACGCTCACCGTGATCGCACGCGTCATCACCGCGTTCGCGACTCGGGGAAAGTAGCAAGTATGGTCGTCGACTCCGCCCCCAAGCCCGTGCAGGAACTTTCGCCGAAAGGCTCGGTTCGTACCGCCGCGCCCTCGGTGCCCGAGATGCGACCTAGTATGGTTGCCGCTCTGATGGCTGCGCCTACCGTGTTCGAGGTCGAGAAGCTCGACGTGTTCTACGGCGCGTACAAGGCGGTTCGCGGCGTCAACATGACGATCCGCAAGAACCAGATCACGGCGTTCATCGGACCGTCGGGCTGCGGCAAGACCACGGTGCTGCGCTGCTTGAATCGGATGAACGATCTGATTCCCGGCGCGCGAATCGAGGGCAAGGTCAGCTACCACGGCGTGGATCTCTACGCGCCGGATGTCTCGGCGACCGAAGTGCGGCGCCGCATCGGCATGGTGTTCCAGAAGCCGAACCCGTTCCCGAAGAGCATCTACGACAACGTGGCGTACGGCCCGAAGATCAACGGCATCCGCGATCGCACGAAGCTCGACGAGATCGTCGAGAAATCGCTGCGCGGCGCCGCGCTGTGGGACGAGGTCAAGGATCGCCTCAAGAGCTCGGCGCTCGGCATGTCGGGTGGTCAGCAGCAACGGCTCTGCATCGCCCGCACGATCGCGGTCGAGCCCGAGGTGGTGTTGATGGACGAGCCGTGCAGCGCGCTCGATCCGATCGCGACCGCGCGCGTCGAGGAGCTCATGCGCGAGCTCAAGCAGAAGTACACGATCGTGATCGTCACGCACAACATGCAGCAAGCGGCACGTACGAGCGACTGCACGGCGTTCTACACCGCGGAGCTCGACAAGGCCGGCCAGCGCTTCGGCCAGCTCGTCGAGTTCGATGTCACGGCCAAGATCTTCTCGAATCCGAGCGACACGCGCACCGAGAACTACATCACGGGCCGTTTCGGCTGAGCTGCGTGTTACAAGCAGCGGATGCGCGCTGCACTTTGGGTCGTGGTTTTAGCAGTTGGGTGTCATAAGGATGCGGCCACGCCCGCACCCGCCGGACCTGTATCGACATCTGATCAAGATGCGCTGTGGAAGCTCGCACCGCAGGGTGCGCTCGGTGGGATGGTGATCTCGCCACATGGCCTCCAGATGGTCGAACATGCATGGGGGGACCTCGATGCGATGGTCCACCGTTCGCCCGACCTCGCGGACTTCGCGACGAAGATGGACGAGCAGCTGCAGAAGGCGACCGGGCAGACCAAGGCCTCGTTCGCCGCGCTCGGCATCTCGACGAGCAAGGGCGGCGCCGTGTTCATCACCGCCGACCAGAAGCCGGTCACGATCCTCCCGGTCGGTGATCGCGATCTCTTCCTCAAGGTGGTTCACGGCACCAAGGGCGACAAGACCGACAAGCTCGACGAGCGCACCACCTGCCAGGTGATGAGCGGCAACTATGTCTGCGTCGAAGACGTCGCGATCTTCGATCAGCTCGGCAAGGGCCAGCTCTCGATCGCGCCCGCGAACGCGCGCGGTGACATCGAGTTTGTCGGCAGCCTACCGCTCGGCAAGGAACCGATCAGCTTCGCGGGTGCCATCCAGCTCGCCCGCGGCGCGGTCACCGTGCGCGGCGAAGTCACCGGCGTGCCCAAGCAAGTGCTCGCCGCGATGGGCGAGGCGAGTAAGCCCCGGCTCGACGGTGACAAGACCACGGGCTTTGGCCTCGCGCACTTGAAGTCCGTGTTCGCGGCGCTTCCAATGCCCGACAAGGCGCAGGCGATGTTCGCCACACTCGGCGATCCGTTCACCCTCGTGACCTACTCGAACAAGCTCGACGCGCAGCTCCCGCTCCTCGATAGCGGGCCGGCCTCGATGATCGTGAACGCCTGTGGCGACGGCCCGCTCGGTAAGCTCGGCGCGAAGGCCGCGAATGGCGTGTGCTCGTTCGCCGTCCCGAATGCGCCCTCGATGACGGTGGCGGTCTCGATCGACGGTAAGACCCTCCACGCGGGCATGAACATGCCGGGCAAGCCCAATAGCGTCGAGCTCACGGGCTTTGGCAAGGAGCTCGCCGAGGGCAGCTGGCAAGACGCGTTCTGGGGCCACGGCTCCTTGCTCGCGAGCGATCAGAACCTCGCAGGTCAGATGGCCGCGATGCCCGTGCCGATCGACCTCTCGATCATCAACTCCGCGATCCGCGCGATGACGATGCTCAACGAGTTCGGGATCGCCGCGAAGGTCGATGGCGATGCACTGCGCTTCGTCGTCGGTGTGCGCACCGCGTGGTCGAATCCAGACGACATCGTGACCAAGCTCCTCGCGATCGCGCCGGCCGACGTGCTCGCTGGCAAGGGCCCCGCGCTCGCCGGTGCAATCGCGACCAAGGGCTCGCCGCTCGAGAATGATCTCCAGGCCGGCTACACCGGCATGATGGTGCCGATGGGTGGGGTCGGCGCGATGGCCGCTGTCGCGATCCCGGCGTTCATGGAGTACATGAAGCGTAGCAAGGTCAGCGAGGCCTCGCTGCAGCTCAACAAGATCGGCAAGAACGCGAAGCGCGTGTACGTGGAAGAGAGCGCGCTCCCGATCGGCAAGACCGCGCAGTTGCCCGCCGGTAAATGCTGTGGCCAGCCGAAGAACAAGTGCGCTGCGGATCCGGCCGCGTTCGCCAAGGATCCGATCTGGACCAAACTCGACTTCGAGATCGACGAACCCGCGACGTACCAGTACAGCTACGAGTCCACGGACGGAAAATCCGCGATCGTGACCGCTACCGGCGATGCCGATTGCGATGGCGTTCCCGCCGTGTACACGCTGCAGATCACGGCGGCGGGCGGCGCACTCCCGACGACCGTGATCATCCCGCCCGTCGCCGGCACGTACTGAGCGCGGCAGACGCTCGCTTGGATCCTGGAGTCACCGGGCGTCATGCAGACCGATCCCGTTCGGAGGTACATCGTCGCGGCCCTCCTCGTTCTAGGGTGCAATGCGACCAGCGTTTCGCCGACGCCCGTCTCCAACATCAGCCCTGCGGCACGGCGCGCGACGTGCGAGCAGCATCTTGCGGCGCTCCGCATCGGTCGCCCCGACGCGCTCGCTGCGGACGACCCCTTGCGCTACGAGCACTACTCGCGCGTATTCGTCGATCGCGCAGCTCGGAAAAGCGCGCGCACCAGATCCTGCTGCGAGGAGGTCGCGGCTCGGGATGTCGCGCAGGAGATTGGCTGCTGCAGTGTGAGCGAGACCGCTTCGCAGCATCCGACGTGTGTGAAAGACTCTCTGCCGCCCGCCACCGACTTCGCGCAAGCCACACCCGATCTCAAGTTCGCGTTCGCGGTGGCCGCGTTCGCCGACGTGATGCGCGGCAATTCGACCTGGTCGCTCGACGACATCCGTGCGATCGCCGATGCCAACGCGATGAACAACGATCGCCGCGAGCTGGTGAGCCTGATCGACGCGGCGATGAAGCTGCGTAGCAAGACCGCCAGCCTCGCGCAGTGATCGGCGTGGTGCAGTACACTGCGCGGTAGTGGATCAGAGCAGCCTCGCTGGAGCGCCACCACCCGAACGCGTGGGGCGTGCGCTCGCATCGCCGCTCGGCGTCTTGATCCTCGTACCCCTGCTCGTGATCGCGTCGGGCGTCACGATCCTGCTGCTCGGCCGCAGCGCGACCCGCGAGGCGAGTGACTCGATGGCCCGCCGCCAGCTCGCGGCGCAGGCGGCCGATGTCGAGCACGATGTCGCGTTCGCCCTCGATCAAGCCGAGCCGATGTTGGCGAGCCTGCGCGCGCTCGCCGATCCGACGCTGCCGATCGATCGCGTCGCGAACCAGCTGCAAAATCTCGTCGTCGGTCGTCCGGGAGTCGCGAACGTCAGCATCGGGTTTCCGAACGGCACGTTGCGCGGCACGTTCCTCGATGTCGCGACCGGCGAGCTCCGCGTACAGGAGAGTCTCGTCGCGACCGGGACCTTGCGCACGAACTACAGCTTCCATGATGGCTTCCACATCGTCGGTAGCGAGACCACCGATTACGATCCGCGCAAGCGCCCGCACTGGGACCTCGCCACGAAGGCCAAGCAACGGGTGTGGATGCCGCCGCGGGTGTTCTTCACGTCGCACGAGACGGGCTTGACGGTCGCCGAGCCGATCTACGCGAGCGACGGTGCGCTCGTCGCGGTGACCACCGTCGATTTCGATGTCACCGAGATGTCCGCGTTCGTCGTGCGCGCTCCGTTCGAGGGCGCCCGCACGATCGTCTTTGCCGCCGACGGCACGATCCTCGCCTACCCCGCCGCGCAGGTCCCCGAGGCCGCGACGAAGGCGAACCGCTTGCTGCGCCACGAAGACTTCGCGGATCCCGCGCTCGAAGCCCTCTTCGCCACGATCAAAGATCAGCCGCTGGGCGAGCTCCACTACTTCAAGCTCCACGCCCCCGATGGCGACTACCTCGCCTCGGTCGCGCCGGTCGGTGGCAAGCGCGCGGGCATCGCCGCCCCGCTCGACTGGCACCTCGCGACGCTCGTCCCCGAGCGCGTGCTGCTCGGCCCCACGCATCGGCTCGAGCGCCAGAGCGTGATCGCCTCGGGTGGGGCGCTCGCGATCGCGATCGGAGTCGCCTTGCTCTTCGCCTGGAACCTCGTGCGCATGCGGCGCGCCGTCACCACCGCGCGTGCCGAAGCGCGCACCGCCGAAGCACGCGCGAAGGAGCTCGGCAGCTACCGGCTCGTCGGCCGGCTCGGCATCGGCGGCATGGGCGAGGTCTGGCGCGCCGAACATCGGCTGCTCGCGCGCGAGGCCGCGGTCAAGCTCGTGCGCGCCGATGCGCTCGCCGATCCGCGCTACGCCCCGCGCATCCGCGAGCGCTTCCGCCGCGAAGCCCAGACCCTCGCCTCGATGCGCTCGCGCCACACGATCGCGCTCTACGACTACGGCGTCACCGAGGACGGCACGTTCTTCTACGTGATGGAGCTGCTCGACGGCGTCGACCTCGACAACCTCGTGCGCCACTTCGGCGCGCAGCCCTCCGCGCGCGTGATCCTGCTGCTCGCGCAGGCCGCGCAGTCGCTCGCCGAGGCACACGAGGCAGGCCTCCTCCATCGCGATATCAAGCCGGCGAACATCTTCCTGTGCCGCGCCGCCGACGAAGTCGACGTCATCAAGGTCCTCGACTTCGGCATCGTCCACACCCTGAACGAGCCGCTCGCCGATGCGATCGAGCTCGTCCAGCTCCCCGCACCGAGCGAGGTCGTCACCCCGTCAGGCCGGCTCACGGTCGCGGGCAGCCTCGTCGGCACGCCCGGCTACATCGCACCCGAGCAAGCGATCGGCACCACGGTCGATGCGCGCGCCGACCTCTACGCGCTCGGCTGCGTCGCGTGGTGGCTGCTCACCGGTGACGAGGTCTATCCGCGCACCGACGAGGACGAAGCGATCCGCTCGCACGCCGAGCAACCCGTCCCGCCCCTGCGCCCGCGCGTGCGCGAGTGGTTGCCCGAGGGCCTCGAACACCTCGTGCTCTCGCTCCTCGCAAAAGATCCGCGCGACCGCCCCGCCGATGCGCGCGCGTTGATCGCGGCGCTCCGCGCGATCGAGATTCCCGTCGAGTACGCGTGGACCGAGGCGCGCGCCCAAGCGTGGTGGTCGACCCACAAGCCGCTCGACAAGAAGACCAAGCCGGGAATGCCAGAGCTCTCCAAGACGATCGTGCCGCAGCTCGATCTCGCCGACGACATCAAGACGCGCGACGGCAAGGTTCACGTAGGTCGCTAGATCTTCTGTAACGTGTCGAGCGTCTTTACGACGCTGAAGATCGGCCCCGGGCCAACGAATGTACCGTCCGCCGTACGAATCAAAACTCGGCCGACGGAACCGCCTCCGCTCGTATGATTGTCGTGTCCGTGTTCGGGTGCGATGGCAGCCGTACCGCCCGCGCCGCCACTGCTCGCGTAACAGCTGCTCGTGCCGCCAGGCGCGGGGATGTTGTCATTCGTTGCCAAATGTCCGTATGTTGCGCATGTCGAATCACTCAAGTCGTTGGTGCCTCCGCCGCCGCCATTTGCAGCGATCGTCCCCGCGATTGTGACGATCGGCGATTCGAGAACGAGAGTTCCGCCCGACCCGCCGGCACCTCCATAGCTTCCGCCTGCGCCGCCCAAAGCGACCAGACTCGTTGCAGACGCTTCGATGCTTGTTAGTGAATCAATCTGGACGGCGCCGCCGCCACCGCCTCCAAAGCCGCCGCCTTCACATCCCCCCACC
>JANXOP010000263.1 GCA_025357755.1 Kofleriaceae bacterium
CCGGCGCCGACTCCTCGGTCGAGGAAGGCGCGGCGGACTCGCCGACCGCGAAGGTCGTCGTCGGCTTCACCGAGGTCGACCTCGTCTCGGACCGCGACGGCGCGATCACCAAGGACCCGAACCTCCTCAACCCGTGGGGCATCGCGTTCAACCCGGCCGGCCCGGCCTGGATCGCGAACAACCACAGCAACACTTCGACGGTCTACGACACGGTCGGCGCCCTCAAGCTCACCGTGACGTTCCCCGACCTCAACGCCGGCGATGGCGCGCCGACCACCGGCCAGGTCTTCAACGCGACGGCCGCTGACTTCCTCGGCGACAAGTTCATCTTCAACGGCGAGGACGGCCGGTTCTACGCCTGGCAGCCCTCGACGGGCACCACGATGCGGTTCGACAACTCCGCCGCGGGCGCGAGCTACAAGGGCCTCGCGATCGCGACGAACAGCGATGGCAAGCAGCTGATCTACGGTGCCGACTTCGCGAACAACAAGGTCACCGTCCTCGACGCGAGCTACGCGCCGGTCACGCTCGATGGTGACTTCAGCGACCCGAAGATTCCGACCGGCTACGCCGCGTTCAACGCGCAGAACATCGAGGGCAAGATCATCGTCGCCTATGCGAAACAAAATGGCACTGGCGATGACGCGCATGGCGCCGGCAACGGCTACGTCGATATGTTCGACACCGAAGGCCACTTCGAGCGCCGCCTGATCACGCGCGGCTCGCTCAACTCGCCATGGGCACTCGCGGTCGCGCCTGCCACGTGGGGCGCGCTTGCGGGCACGCTCCTCGTCGGAAATCAGGGCAACGGTCGCGTCCACGCGTACGACATCCACGCGCCGGCGTCGGGCGGCAAGGAGAAGGTCGTCTCGAAGGGCACGCTCGCGATCGGCTCGAAGTACCTCACGCTCGAGGGTCTGTGGGCACTCACGGTCGGCCCGGATAACCAGGTGTACTTCACCGCTGGTTCGAACCACGAAGCGAACGGCCTGTTCGGCCGCCTCGCGCACTGATCAGTTCGCGGTGAAGGTCCCGCCGCCGGGGATGTTCGTGCAGTTGGTCTCGGCGGTCGTGGTCGTGAACTTCGGGCTGAAATACCGGTACGTGACTGCGGCCCCCGATGGCTTCGTGGCGCAGCTGCCGACCCGATTCGAGGTCGCGCAGCTCGCGCTCTCGTTAGCCACCCCGTGATAGCCGAGCGTCGAATTCGCATTGTCACAGTTCGCCTGCGCCGCGCCGGCGACCGCATCGGGCTCGAAGTCGAGGCAGTAACCCGCATCGGCCGAAAGATCGCAGCTCGAGACGGTGCCCTGCGTAACCGGGCTGTCGTTACCGCCACACGCTGCGACCATCAGGATCCCCATCAGTGCTCGCTTCATCGGCGCGATCTTGATCGGGTAGGGCGCGAGCCGCAAGTTTTGGCTGGCGCACCGATTGCTAACTACTGCCGGTATGAAACGCATCGCCGATGCTCTCGAGCTCCTCACTGCTCAACACGAGGAGCTCGACGCGCTCCTCGTGAAAACCGACACGGTGCCGGCCGCGCAACGTGCTCTCGCGCTCGGAGCGCTGGCAGACAAGCTCGCTACACACCTCGAGGCCGAGGAACAGCTGCTCGAGCTGCTCGCGGTCAAAGACTACGCGGGCGATCACGAGCGCGTCCGAACCGCGCTCGCCGAGGTCCTCGCGGTGGATATCAACTCGGGCGAAATGCCAGAGCGCATCCGCACGCTCGCCGAGATCCTCTCGAAGCATTCGAGCTGGCAAGAGGCCGTGCTGTTCGTGATGCTCGCCGAGACCGTGGACGCCAATGTCTTGGAGCTCGTGGGCCAGTTGCTCGCCGAGTGGGCGGCCAAAGCATCGTGTTTGTCGGTTGCCGCTTGATTCGCCGGATCCGGCTTGACCTAGCAGGAAGCTCGTACTAAAAGCTCCTCGCTGACGACTGACAACTTGGTGCGGGGTGGAGCAGCCTGGTAGCTCGTCGGGCTCATAACCCGAAGGTCGTAGGTTCAAATCCTACCCCCGCTACGAAGAGAACCCTTGGTAACCCCAAGGGTTTTCGCTTTTTCGGGACTTCATCGGCGGCTGGGCTTCTCGTCAAACCGGAGTCGCCCGAGGCGCAACCATCCCGTCGTCAGGAGCCAAGTCTCGGCAGGGCGCGTCGGGGCAGGTGAGTGCACGAGCGCCATCTTCCACGCGGGACCCTCGATCGTTGCCGCCCATCCAGTGAACCACGGCGCACTCGAATAGGGATCGATCCACGTCGGCTCGAAGGTCTTCACGTCGTGGTGCTTCCGGTTGAGCAACACGTAGCGCACCGTGTTCCGCACATCGCGGGGCGTTTTCAGCTCACGTGCGTGAAAGCGCGCGGCGAACACCTTGCCGGTGCGCGCGAACCTTCGATTCACGCGTCGTGCGACGCGGCCCGCGAAGCCTTGAACGCCGCGCGAGAGCTCGGACGTGCTGCTGGCTTCGGTAATCAAATGGATGTGGTTGGAGAGGAAGTTGAACTCGACGATGCGGAAGGTCGGCTTCTGCGAGTCTTCGATCGCGTCGTGCAGAAGGCAGGTCATCGCCTCGCGCGCGAGCGACGGGACGTCAGCGCAAAGGCGCAGCGTGACGTGGACGGGAAACCGCGCCTTATGAGCGACGCGCACATCGTGCGCGACAACGTTGCGACCCTTCGGCCGCCCAGCGTTTGGACGCCATCCGCCGTGACCCTTGGGCTTTCGCGCAGAGTCGAGCGTGAGTTGGATGTGCTTCTTCCGCGGCCGCGCCATCTTGATTCTCGGCACTGTTTTACACCGCTGGTCTGACAGCTGCTGGACCTGCTGGACGTCAACTTCATCCACCCAATACGGCAGGGAGATGTAGCGCTGCGTCGCGGTTACTCGGCGAACGTGTAATTCGATGCACCGAGGACTGCGACGAACAGCTCCACCACGACGTGCTCGCCGGTCTTTGCTTCGACAATCTTCGGCTTCTTCGCCGAATAGTCGACGAAGTATTTCTCGCCGGCCTTATGGACCTGGCGCATCGTGATCTTCTGCCGGTTCGCCACTCGTCGTGGAGCTCGACGAACTGCGTGTAGCCGTACGGGTGCTGAGCGACAATTACATCTCCCTGCTGGCGACAAGTACACCGCCCCACTTCTGAGGCGGCCTCGACGGTCGGCGGCGTGCTCTTCACTGAGGTGGAGAGGCAGGCCAGTTGCGACCAGCAAGCGACGCCCAGGTAAGGAAGTTGATGACTCACACAGGTGTTTCAGAGCTCGGGTGCGCTCCGAAATGCGCCGGGCACTGGTCACGGCAGCATTGATCTCACTACCCCCGAAGCCAATGCAGCACTGCTCGGGTTGCACCTTGCAGGCTCGCTCGTGTTCTATCTGGCGCAACGTTGGGAACTTGAAGCCTCGATCGTGAGCGTGACCCTGTGAGCATGAGCATGCTCGGCGAGGCGTAGCAGCCGCTTCCTGAGCGAGCTCGCCGATGGAAACGGCGGGACCGACCTCGACGATCGTGATCGGTCAGGTGGGTGGAGGATCGATCTCGGTAGCCTCGGAGTCGAGACTGTCTGCGAGGTCGATGTTGTCGTCGTAGCGGGCCATCGCGGCGGCGAGGCGGAGATGGCCGCGATCACCGCCGTCACGCTCCAGCTCGCGGTCGACAGCGACGCGGTCGCCCTCACCGCCGTCGAGCGCGCGCCGCCGCCGACCGCGATCACCGCGCCGGCGACGCTCGCCGACAAGATCCAGGCACAGCTCGCTGCCGCCGCGGAACCGCTGTCGGCGACCGTGCTCCGGAAGCTGTGCTCCGTCCGGAACGCTTCGCTGAACAGCGCGCTCGCCGACCTCGTCGCCGCTGGCCGCGTCCGCAAAGACGCGACGGGCTACGTCGTCGCGCGCTGATACCCGACACCCATTCCCGAACGCCTTAGGGGTGCGCCGGAACCGGAACGGGAACCATCAAACAGCGTGATTGCCACGCCATCAAAGAGCGCGCTCACGCTCACCCTGCCAGAGTGTGTGCGCGCTTCGCGAGGCAGCGCGATCAGCGGCGCAGCATCTTCTCTGCGCGAGCACGGTGCAGCCCTCCGAACAGTTGCTCGATGAGATCGAGGAACTGCGCACGAATTCGAGCCGGATCTCCAACGCAAATCGGCAGCATCTCGTCTTTGAAACGCGACACCAGGATATCAAAATCGAGCGGGTTCGCTTGATGGATCTCCTTGATCTGCTGTTCGTCGTGCTCGTGACCCCGTAGCGTCTTACTGAGCGCTAGATCGTGTCTCTCGAGAATGAAGACTTCGAGTTTCTTAAGTTGTGGGCTACGCGAGCTACGCCTGCCGGACTTATGGGGATGGACAAGCCGGTTTCTTCCCTTGCTCGCTCGATCGCGTTTTCCAAATCAGCGCCCGTTTGCTCAAACGTATCGACGTCGTTCGTCATGGACGTAGCGCCGTGGAAGGCTGCAGCACTCCCGCCGATGATCACGATCTTCGCGGAGGTAGTGAGGTGCTTGTCTACCGCGACAAAGAATTGGGTGAGTTGCGCAACACCGATGATCTTAGTGGACTTGTAGGTGCTCACCGGAATTTATCGAACAGCACACGAAAGGACTCGAGGTCCGTATTCATCTTGAACCCCCATGCAGCCGCTAGCGGGAAGTCGCGAGACGTAGATCGAACCGGCATGAGAAAGAAGTCGCGCTTCGTCTTCATTCGACGATCGTGTAGCGGCTCAGCGAGGCCAACGAGTCGCCGATCTCCGCTGAGTTCACCCGTCAGCTGGAGAAAGAAGCCGAGCGCATGTTTCTCTTCGGGGCGTGACGTTGTGAGCGCTTCCAACGCCTTCACGTCTGGTCGGTTTTCAAGCTTCCAAAAACAAAGCGGAAGGCATCGTGCGACCACTGGATCACGCCGAGCGAGCGAGACACCACGAACGAGCACGGACATTTCTTCATTCTTGGGGACGTCAACAGGATCGACTCCGCGAAGTGGCGCACCCAAGGTCACGAGCAAGCACGGCGGCAACCTCGTACGGGAGCATGACGGAAAGGCGGGCTACGCTTGGCGCAGCGGGACGCCGGGCAATAACTCGACGTATGCGCCGGACTACGACGACGTGGGTGCTGGCCAGAAATTGGTTGGCGTTGGCCATACGCATCCGTACGAGAGCGAAAAAGAGAACATCTCGTTCAGCGGCGAAGACATCTCGTCGATCGTCGACGAATCGCAGCCCATCAACCTCCTCCAGTCGGGATCTACCCAGTTCGTCGTCGCACGAACCGCCGAGTTTGAGGCGCGCCTCACAGGGAAGAACGACGCGCGGTTCGGCAAGCTGAAGAAGTCAATCGAGAGTGCCTGGTATGCCGCCTTCGGCTCCGACGGATCGCAGCTCGCGGACGGCAAGTATCAGGAGCGGGTCGAGCAGGCTGTGCGGACGACCTGCGCACAGTTCGATCTCGCGTACTACCGCGGCCACGCCGGCACGCTCGAACGCGCTGCATGACCCGCCTCGTTTTGATCGCCGCGTTGGTCGCATGTGGTGGTCACGTGGAACACGTCCCGAGCCCGAGCAATACGATGAACACCGCGCCTCACGCCGATCAGCCCGCTCCCGTGGTGACACCTCGCGCCGCGAACGAGTGGCTGCTCGAGGTCACTCGAACGCAAGGCACGCGGTCTGCGAAGGGCGCGATCATCATCGCGGTCCCTCCGTCCGCGACGAATTCTGCGCCGCATCTGCCCGTCGCAAGCGCGGAAGCCTGGCTCGTGCTCGCGCGCGGTGCGATGGAGCTCCATGCCTCGAGCGCTGCCGTCGCTGCTGCTCGCGCGGGCATCGCCGATCTCGGCGACGACTATCGACCGAAGCGGGTCAAGGACGACACTGGGCTGCACGTGCTCGATGCCAATGGCGCAGTCGCCGCAGGTAAGACCGAAGAGGGCGCACGCAGTTTGATCTCGGTGCTCGACGCGCGGATCGTCCTCTACTTCCAGCGCTACCGAGGTGAAGCCCGGCCCTTGTGAGCACCTCTGGTTTCGTTCCGAGGATGCCCGGATCCGGAACGTCGTGATGAAGCTCGCGCACGGGCACGCCGCTTACCGCGCTCGTGCGTCTTCAGGGCCAGCAAAGCATACGTCTCGAACCCGGCAGCGCTGCCGTACTCGCCCACACCGAGCGGACACACGTGTCGAGAGCGCTAGTCAGCCATGCGCGAGCGACTTGCAGGCTCCCTGCGCGCGCTCCCGCTCGGGGAGCGATGCGGTGCCGTTCTTACACCGGTACCAGATGACGCCGATCTTGCGATGCATCTCGAGCCAGTAGAGCGTCGCTGTGGGCGAGTGCGTCTCGTACGTCACCTCGAAGCCGTCGGCGAAGCTCTCGACCTTGAAGTCTTTTCGCGAGGTCGCAGCGACCTGGGCCCGTATGTCGTCGGCCTTCGGGGCTCCAGCGTCATCGCGATGGATGTCGATGCCACCGATAGAGGGAGCGATCACCGTATCGCCAGCACTGTCGCTCTCCACCGGAGTTGCATCCATGCGCGTGGCGCCCAACTCATCGCTGACCACGGACCCCTCGGGCACGGTGATCACGAGACCGACCTTCGGCAATTTCAAAGGCACGAACGGGGCGGGCACGGCGCGCTCGGAGTTCTTGCTGCATGCCGTCGCCACTTCGAGACTCACGACGAGCATCCAGCGCAGCTTGAAATTCACGGGGCGAACCTATCGCGGTGCTATTCTTTTTTGAAGCTCCTGGCCCGTGAGCCCGCGTTCGCGCCGACACCCAACCTGCGTCGCTGATCGTACGCCTCGTTTTCGAGGATCTCGATCTCTGCCGAGACCTGCAACCACGCGTTGCCTCCAAGAAGCGGTCCGCGCGGATGCTTCCGCGGAAGCATGTTGGTGAGCGTCGCGCATACCGTCCAATACTCTGCCGACATCAACGACACATTCCATTCGCGCGACAACGCTCGCGGTCTCGGGCGGCGCGGTCCTTCGGAAGTGCACCTGCGTTGGTTCGTTGCGTTGGTTCGTTGCGGTGCTCGTCGGATGCGTTCCGTCGTGGTCGACGTGCACTTCGACGAGATGGTGCAGCTCGCGTTCGAGTGAGGGCGCCGGCCGACTCGCACGCACACGACTGGTGGACCCCGCGCTGACCTTGATAGGGTGGTCCAGATGATCCACTCTCGTTCGTTCGTGTTGTACGCGATGGCGCTGCTGGCCAGCGCCGGCTGCAAGAAGAAGGAAGCCGCGCCCGCCGGGGACGGCTCGGGTTCGGCCACCGCATCCCTCAAGACCGGCGTCCGCGCGTCGCTCGGCGGCGGCAAGCCCGGTGAGAGCTTCGCCCCGAGCAAGCAGGGCTTCAAGTTCCAGAACTACGGCAGCGACGCGAAGTTCGAGAACCTGACGCCGGTCGAGGTCAAGCGCCTGTTCGGCGCCGATGTCTGCGCCGACGCGGACGACAAGGGCAATTGCATCCTGACGCCCGCGGGCGAGCGCTGGATGCAGGAGAACAACAAGGCGATGGACGGCGGCCACTGCGAGGGCATGGCGGCGCTGGCGCTGCTGTTCGATCTCAAGAAGGCGAACCCGGCGGACTTCGGCGCGCCCACGGCGTTCGAGCTCGCGATCGAGGGCAACGCGAAGCTACAGCACGAGATCGCCTACTGGTTCTCGACGCAGAGCATCGCGCCGATGTCGAAGGCCGAGGTCCGCACGCTGACGCCGAACGAGGTCGCCGACAAGCTCGCCGAGGGGTTCAAGACCGGCGCGGAGAGCTGCACGATCGGTATCTACATGCTCGACGGCTCGGGTGGTCACGCGACGACGCCGTACGCGATCGTCGACAAGAGCGACACCGAGACGTGGATCATGCACTACGACAACAACTTCCCCGGGGAGGAGCGCCATATCGAGATCGATCGCAAGGCGAACACGTGGAAGTACTTCACCGCGGCCGATCCGAAGGAGCCGGGCTCGGTCTACGAGGGCAACGCGGACTCGAACTCGCTGACGATCGCGCCGACCAGCGTGCGCACGGGTGTGCTGATCTGCCCGTTCTGCGGCGAGATCGACGACGCGAAGGACGACGAGACGCGCGCGAAGGGCTCGCGCCGCATCATGCTCGATAGCGACGCCCACTTGCTGATCACCGACGACACCGGCAAGAAGATCGGCTACGACGGCGGCAAGCTCGTCAACGAGATTCCGGGGGCACAGGCAATCGAGCCGAAGGCGATGGCTCGGCGCGCGGACAGTGAGCCGGTGTACGACCTGCCGAGTGGCCACAAGCTGGTCGTCACGCTCGACGGCTCGGCGCTCAAGAAAAAGGACGCGAGCGACGTCTCGCTGATCGCCAACGGCTACACGATGGGCGTCTACGGCGTCGATCTCGAGCCGGGCGAGAAGGACACGATCGAGTTTTCGGCAGACTGGAAGGCGATCAGCTACATCACGCAGCTCGCCGACACGCCGGACCTCGAGCTCGGCGTCGCGACGCTCGGCGCGGACTACGAGTTCGAGATCCACGCGAGCGGCGAAGAGGGCGGCCAGCGCGTCGACATCTCGCTCGACGCCAAGGCGGGCACGCTCGCGGTGTCGGCGGCGGCGAAGGACGGCTCGGCGACGTACGAGGTGATCGTCCACCGCATCGCCGATCACGGCGAGCAGGTGTTCAAGCACGCCGGCGTCGCGGCCGGCGCGAAGGACAAGTTCGTCTTCCACTACGCCGACTGGCAGGGCAACGGCAAGAGCATGAAGGTCGGCGTCGATAAGGGCGGCGACGGCACGATCGACGAAGACGAAGACCTCACCGACGAGGAGTAGCTCGTGGAACACTAGTGGGAATGCGCTCGCCAGGCTCCGAGCTGCACGCCCTCCAGCACCAGGCGATCAGGGCCTCCGTCTCATTTGGCGCACAGTCATCGGAATCGCGCCCGAGATATCTCGCGTGGCCGCATCACGTCTGAACCGGGTACTGGACGGACGCGCTCGAGGTTGTGCTCACTCGGAGAAGGTGACGTCGTGTTCGCCGCGTGCGCCAGCACCTTCGCGTCGAACTCCTTGATCATCTTCTCCATGCCTGAGCGGGCCTGCTTCCACTGTTCGCGACCAACGCGCTCGGGCTCGTCATTCTCCTCGGCGACGACGTCCTCCGCGCAGAAGCGGTCGAATGCTTCGACAGACTTGCACTGGAATCGCGGGCGAATGATCGTGCAGGTCGCGAGTGACCTCGGTGCGAGGCCACCCGGGATGAGCCGGTGACTTGCAGCGAGCGCAACGCACCGATTTCATCGAACGCAAGGCTCATCCGGGCGAAGGTTGTCGCTGCTCCGGTCGACGGGGCCATCTGGTTCGAGCGCGCTCTAGCAAATCCGGTATACGTGTGGTGCTCATGAAAATCGTCGCCACGCTTTGGGCGATCTTCGCATGCGGCAAGGCTCCTGAGGTCATCGTCGTCGACGGCGAGCTCGGCGAATCGGCGTGGCATCATGCCGAGCGTCACGTGTTCGAGGCCAACGGCGAGCGTGCACGGCCGTTCTCGGAAGTACGCCTGTTTCACGATGCCACCACGCAGTACGTCGGGTTGTACGCCGCCGACGAAAACATCCAATCGAGCGACTTCTTCGACGTCAAAATCGGCGCGTTCGCGTTTCACATCAACCCGAAGGCGGAGGTCACGCCTGCGGTGCCGGGGTTGCGAGCTGCGGTCGATCTGGATGGCTCGCTAGACGACAATTCGAACGACGACGAAGAGTGGGTGCTCGAAATTGCGATGCCGCGCACATCCGGGGCGATGCAGTTCTCGCGCTGCGATACGCCGAACGATAACATCGCTCGCTGCGCATCATGGTCGGGTACTTCTCCTTAGCTCTCGTTGCCTCTCTCGTACCAGCCTGCCGTGGCGACAATGGCATCGTGTTCGAGGACGCGTTCGTCGCGGTCGATGCGCCTTCGAACCTCGGTGCAGGACCGGGTGGTGGCCTATTGCCGGAGCTGCGCTTCGCCGTCGTTGGCGATACGCGCCCGTCGCTGCCGGATGACACCGCGAACTATCCAACAGCGGTCGTGCGACAGATCTGGACGCAGGTCGCGAAGATCAATCCGCAGTTCGGTGTCACGACCGGCGACTACATGTTCGCGACGATCGATCACGGCGAGCAGATGCCACAGCTCGACCTGTATCTCGGAGCGCGCAGCGCGTATGGCGGCGTCGTCTATTCGGCACTCGGCAACCACGAGTGCACGAGCGACACGTTCTCGAACTGCGGCGATGGCAATCGAGATGGAGAGCCGGCGAACTACAAGGCGTATCTGTCGCGTCTCGTCAATCCGATCGGCGAGACGCGTCCGTACTTCATCGAACGGTTCGCCGCGACCGATGGGAGCTGGAGCGCGAAGTTCGTGTTCGTCGCGGCGAACGCGTGGGACGATCGCCAGGCGGCGTGGCTCGATGCGGTGCTGCAGCAGCCGACGACCTACACGTTCGTCGTGCGCCACGAGCCGCACGAGGCGACGGCCGCGCGGGGCGTCGCTCCGAGTGTCCAGATCATCGGCAAGCATCCGCTCACGCTGAACCTCGTCGGCCACATCCACACGTATCGCCACGATCCCGACTCGCTCGAGCTCCTCGTCGGCAACGGTGGCGCGCCGCTCTCCACCGCGGTGGATTTCGGCTATACGATCATCACGCGCAAGCAGGATGGCTCGCTCGACGTCAGCTCGTTCAACTACATGACGAACGCGCTGATCGATCAGTTCGGGCTCGAAGCCGACGGCTCACCGCATTAGGGGCAGGTGCCCGGCCACACGGTGATACCTGCGCTCGCGCTCTCGGAGATGAGACCGAACGTGTGATCGCCGCGTAGGTCGCCGGCTGCGATCGCGCGGACATTTGGCGCGGGCACGATCACCGCGGGATCGAAGCCCTTGCCGTTCGACAGGATCGTCGCCAGTCCGGCGGTCGTGCTCGCGACGAGGTCGGCGTGGTGATCGTGGTTGAGATCGGCGGCGACGAGCGCGGTGCCAGGGTTTGCGATCGCGATCGATACAGCTGGGGCAAAAGTGCCGTTGCCCTTGTTGTAGAGCACCGCAATCGTACCGTTCGTGCCATCGACGAACAGCGCGGCGAGATCGAGCTTGCCATCGCCATTGAAGTCCGCACTCGCTACCGCCGTGGGCGTTCCGGTTGCGGTGACAGGGTAGCGAACGGGTGCGGTGAACTGGCTGCCGCGTTTCCCGAGCAGCACGGCGACCGTCGAGGTGGCAGCGACGGCAATGTCGGTCGCGCCATCGTTGTTGAAGTCAGCGATCGCGAGACCACCACCATTCTCGAAGTGATCGAGCGCGGGCAAGTCGCTCGCAATGAACGCGGCGTGACCCGAGTCGTGCCACACGTCGAAGCCGCCGCCGGCATAGGTCACGACGTCGGGATGCGCATCGCCATGGATGTCTGCAACGCGGACGACGATTGCTTTGCCATTCTGCAGCGATCCAGATCGAGCGGGCAGGGTGACCGCTTGACCGAACGAGCCGTCGCCGTTGTTGAGAAACACCTGCGGCATCGTGGTCCCCCCCGCGGTGACGATGTCGAGGTCCTCGTCGGTATCGAAATCCGTGAGTGCGACCGACTGGACGTCGCCACCGTCGAGTAGTGGATACTCGATCACCGGTGCGAACGTACCGTCGCCTCGGCCGAGCATGACGCCGACCTGCGCGTGCGTCGCGTCGAGGCGCCCGCCGATCACCAGATCGACGATCTTGTCGTTATTGAGGTCACCGATCGTGATGTCGCCGGTCGCGATCCGCGAGGCCGTTGCCGCGGGTGGACCGAACGAGCACGAACCGACCTGCGTGGCGACGGCAATAGCGGCGGGCGGTGGCGTCGTGGTGGTCGTCGGCGTCGAGGTTGTGGTGGTCGGACCTGGTGCGGATCGACACGCGGCAATCAAGACAACTACAGCGGTCTTCATCAACGCAGTCTAAGCGGCTGCCAATGCACGAGTCGATCGAGTAGCGTGAAAATGGATCGTGGCGACGTTGCTGCACACGCAACCTCCATCCCGCGAGTCGCGCGCTCAGTTGTAGAGATGGACCACAGGTCCACAGGTCCGCGAGCTGTTGTTGGTGCGGCCCAGTCCACGTTCACGTCGAACGGCTCGGGTGACCCGACGAAACCTAGTGTTGCTTTCCGATCACGACGACCGGGTTGATCTTTCCGACATTGCCGCCGGCCGGATATGCGTAGCTCGCGTACTGGGCGAGCCCCCACACCATGACCGTGAAGGCGCCGTTGCTCGACGCGGTGTGGCGACCATTCGTGCACGTTCCAACGGGCGTCCCGCGCTGAAGATCGACCCGCGTCATTTCGTACTGCGCTCCGCCGGCGACCGGCATCCATCCAGCGAGCGTGCCCAGGCAGTCGACCGTGACGTCCGCGAACGTGCCACTGCTATTTGCCTTCCGCACGACGACCAAGTTGGTCGTCGTATACGTCGGGTCGGTGAAGAAGGTGTAGCTCGCGAGCCACTGCGCTGGCGGCAGGATATTTACGTATTCCTCGTCGCCGAGGCAATCGGAGTCACCCGACCGGGTGCCGCCGAGCACGAAGCACCCCGACATGTACTGACCGACGTAGAACGGGTGCATCGAATCCTGGCTGGTGATGACGAAGGGGCCGGTCGCTTCGAATTCGACGACCTGTCCGACGGCGAGGGTGGTCGGCGCGCCCGCGACCGCCGGGTTGTAGGCCAGCGTCGTGCCGTCCGCCGCACCGACGAGGCGATAGACGATCGACTCTTCCTGCAGGTTCGCGCGGCGCGTCTCGTAGGGCATGCCGACATACTCCGAGCCGAGCGCAGCTACCGGCGGCGTGAGCTGGTGACCGGAATCGCAACCGCCGGGTTGTCCGAACGAGGTGTCCGTCGTGCTCGAGCCCTTGCAAAGATAGGTGGTGCCTCCGGTGACCGACACCGGAGCCGATGACGCGATCACTCCGCCCGACCAATCGCCGGCAGACTGCCATTGGATGTACTGGCCAGCATTGAGCGTGTACGTCGTGGTCGCGTTGGCCGGTGCCGCCGCGACGCCGGGACCCGACGGGAGCGCCGTCTTCGGGGTGATCATCACAGTCGTGTTGTCGGTGTTCGCCACGACCTGGCCCCAACCAACGCCCTGCGTCGGTTGCGGCCCGGTCGTCACGTAGTTCGTTCCCCAGGCGCTGGTCGGCAGGAGGAGCTCTGCGCTCGGCAGATACGACGACGCGCCGCCGTACGGCATGATGTCGTACGCGCTGACCGGGAAGCTCGTCGTGATGTGAAACGCTTGGCCGATTCCGGTCGCGTCGTTACTTTGGGTGTAGACCGCGGTACCGCCCGTGACGCGGATCGCGGGCGTAGCCGGGCACGTCGTCGGCGTGGTGTTTTGGGATGCCGGGTCGTCGCTGAGCAGGAACACGCCGACGTTCGAGGTCGCGATGCCCGTCGCCGGCACCAGCGGCCAGCCCGCGGTGTCCGGGGTCCCGTCGGGTACGCGGCCGAACGTCGTCGCGTCGTAGGTCATCCCGCCGCGGCTGATCGTGACGGTGGTGTCCTTGGGCCAGTTGTTCGCGAGGAACACCGCGAAGCACGGTGGGGCGATCGTCGTGTAGAACGATGGCGTCGCGACCGTGAACTCGCAACCGACCGAGCCTTGGCTCGCCGCCGCCGCCTGGCATGCTCCGACGCAGACGCCGGCAGCGCAGCCTTGATCGGCCGGGCACGTGCCCACGACGTTGCCTTGATCGTCGAGGATGTCGTGCAGGTCCGAGCTGCAACTCGTCCCGTGGGGACCGTTACTTCCGTTACTGCCGCTGCCTCCACCGTCATTACCGAAGTTGTCCCCGCGGGTTGGCCCACACGCGGCGAGAACGAATGCGAAGAGCAGGGCGGACTTCATGCGCCGACGATAGCAAACGTCGCGCACGGAATGTGCGCGGTGTTTCGGGTCAACTGCCCCGATTCCGATGGCTGCGGGTGACCCGGCGACGCCGCGGGCCTGGACCTGGGAACCTGTGTTCATTCGCACGAACCTTCGCGGCACCAAGCGCGATCAGATCGCGACGTGGTTCTGCGAGCGCTCGCCGGCCTGGTCGGCGAAGACCAGTCGGGAACAGTACCCGCTGCGAGCTCGTGCTTGGCGTTCGCGATCCCGAACGCGTCGACGGGTGTGTAGAACAGCGCGTCACGGGTGTCGGTCGTGTCGATGATCTCGAGCGGAATCTTGGGTCAGCTCGCGAGTAGTTTCTTCACCGCCGCACACTCGACCGTTCGCTCGGTCACATCCGTGTAGCTCGCCGGTACGATCACGGTGATCGAGGAAACGTCAGTGCAGCGGTGTGGCGTTACATTGCGGCTCGATGCATCGAGTTGCCGTGCTCGCGTTGCTTGGCTGTTCTGCCGGACCTGCTCACCCGGTTCCGCCGTCGCCGGCAGCGATCGACCGCTTCAGTCCCGAAGCTGGACATCTGATGGTGCGGGGTGGCATGCCAGCGCTTCCCGCGCCCGGCGCGCCGATCGATTTCGACAAGCCGCCGTTCATCACGCAATCGTTCGGCCCCGACGGAGGCATCGTGCGCTATTACAACTTCGATGTTCAGCGCGACGTGCCCGCGCTCTTGTACCGTCCGACCCGCGGAGGTCAGCCGATCGCCGGTCAGCTCGACATCGTCGACGTGTTGCCAGGCGACGCCGCATACAGTGACTTCTTCCGGATCGCGCGCGTCGAGATTCCGGCCGGTGTCATGCCCCGTTCCTTCGCCGATCTCGCGAGCTTCACCGTGACGCTCGACGACCAGATCCTCGACTGCCCGATCGTGCCGAAAGGCTCCACGGCCACGGAGGGCAATGGTGTTGCACCCGCGGTGCCGACGCAGCTGTGGTATCGCGGCGTCGAGATCGATTGTCTCGGCTTCGGCGAGCTGAGGGGTTCGACCAAGGTCCCGACGTCACCGATCTACGTGACCTTCGGAACCGAGGGTTTCAAGACCGTCGGGGCCACGGCGCAGACCCACAATGTCGTGTTCAGCGTTCCAGGCGATACCGACTATTCACCGTTGTGGGATGTCCACATCTACGACGAGCGCGCATTCGAGCTCGTGCACGACGCTGCGACGGCGTTGAAGGCCCGGCTGGTGAAGCAAGGCCCGCTGGTCAACTGCCCGGTGGTCACGGTGGAACCCTTGTCGAGATAACGATTCCTGTGGCCCTGCGGTGGGACGAGCTCCAAGCTAGGTCGCGAGCAGCTCGTCGAGTTGATCGAACTGCTCGGGCAGTCCAGCCTCGGCGCCGCGTGCTTCCTCGAGCGCTTCCTTCGAGGGAAAGAGATCGCGGAGCACGACCTTGGTCTTGCCCGCGATCTCTTCGAACGTGACCGTCGTGATCGGACCACTGGGGCTCTCGTCATTGGTCCAGACCAGGCGAGCGTTCGGCGTGACCTCCAGGTACTTGCCGAAGAACGGCATCGGTGTGGGGGCGCTCGGATGGCGAATCTCGATCCGGTAACCTCCGCCGACGCGCACGTCCATCTCGCATGACACGATCGTCATGCCCGTCGATTTCGGCACCCACCAGCGTTGGAAGAGCTCGGGCTTGGTCCACGCCTCGAACACGAGCCTCGCGGGTCCCTTGATGGTTCGCGTGGTGACGAGCTCGCGCTCGGACGTTTGTTCGGTCTTCGTTTCGTTGTTCATCGTGATGCCTTCCGTTCTTTCTGTTGGAGCTCTGCGACCACCGCGTCCAACTCGTCGAAGCGCGCCTCCCAGAGTTGGCGATACTTCTCGAGCCAATCGGTCACTTCCTGCAGCCGTCGCGGGCCGAGCTTGCAGGTCCGCACGCGTCCGACCTTCTTCGTGATGACTAGCCCCGCCTGTTCCAGGACACCGACGTGCTTCTTCATGCCGGTGAGGGTCATGTCGAACTTCTCGGCGAGGTCGGTGATCGAAGCGTCTGCACGCCCGAGCCGCTCGAGAACGCCGCGTCGGGTGACGTCTGCGAGCGCAGCGAACGACGCGTCGAGGTGACCATTCGTAAACTGAACCATCTGGTTCAGTGATAGCCGAATGGTCGGCGGAGCACAAGGGCTTCGCACGGAAGGGGCGGCGGTGGCGCGGCCAATCGTTTCAGCTAGATCGAGCCCGCAGTTGGGGCTTGTTGGCCGGAATCCGGCCATGTAGTTTGCGCCATGCTGTTACGGGTCTCCCTCCTCGGCGCCATGTTGTTCGCGTGCGGCGGGGGTCACGATACGGGCACCGATGCCGGCGTCACCCCGGATGGGCAGCGCAGCGAGCCCACGGACGGTGGCGGCACGCCCTGCACCGAGTCGCCGACCGCGTGCGCGGCGCTGTGGGAACAGCATGCCTCGGATGCGTTCGATACGGCGCTCGCGGATCCGACCGCACTCGCAGCGTTCTTGAAGGCGGTGCCCAAAGGCGGCGACCTTCACAATCACCTGAGCGGCGCGGTGTATGCCGAGACGTATCTCGATTGGGGCCGCGCCGACGGCGACTGCATCAACTCGACCTCGAAGGCTGCCGTCGCGCACAGCGCCTGCTCGACGACGAACGTCGCGATGCCGAGCAGCGGCGCGCTGTTCGATGCGATCATCGCGGCCTGGTCGATGGAAGGCTTCGTCGCCGGAACCATGAATGGTCACGACCACTTCTTCGCCACGTTCGGCAAGTATGGACTCGTGGCGGGTGGGCACCGCGATCAGACGATCGCAGATGTCGCGACGCGCGCTGCCGACGAGAACGAGGTCTACGTCGAGACCATGTTCAACCTCGGCAAGAATACCGGCACGCTCGCCGACTCGATCTCGAGCGGTCCGATCACCGCGGCGGATCTGCCGGCGTTGTACGCGAACCTCACCGGCGCTGCCGGTTTCACCACTGCGGTCACGAACGACACCGCGGTGCTCACCTCGGCGCGTACTGGATACACCGCGGTGCTCGGCTGCAACGATCTCGCGGCACCCGCCGCATGCGATGTCACGGTGCGGTTCATCGCGCAGGTCTCGCGCACGTGTTCGGTCAGCTGGTCGGCGCGTTCGAGATGGCGAAACACTCGAACCTGATCGTCGCCGCGAACCTGAGCTCGCCCGAGGACGATTCGGCTTCGATATCCAACTACAACCTGCACATGGCGATGCTCGATTTCCTGCACGCGCAGTACGCGACGACGTCGCCGCTCCACGTCACGCTGCACGCAGGCGAGCTCTCGGCGGCGTACCTGCCAACAAACTCGACCGCGAACACGTTCCACATTCGTGCCGCCGTCGAGACCGGTCATGCCGAACGGATCGGGCACGGCCTCGACATCAACACGGAGATGGATCCGGCAGGCCTCATGGCCGAGATGGCGGCGCAACACGTGTTGGTGGAGGTGTGCTTGTCGAGCAACACCCAGATCCTTTCGATCTCGGGCACGAACCACCCGTTGGCGCAGTACCTCGCCGCGGGCGTGCCGGTCGCCCTCGCGACCGACGATCAGGGCGTGTCGCGGTCGTCGATGGCGGGCGAGTACGAGCGTGCGGCGCTCGATCAACACTTGAGCTATCGCGACCTGAAGCTACTCGCGCGCAACTCGCTCGAGCACGCGTTCTTGCCGGGTCCGAGCCTGTGGTCGGCGACCTCGCCGTACGCGCCGGTCACCGCGTGCGCCGCGACGGCGACGATGGGCATCGGCGATCCGGCGAACCCCGAGTGCAGCGCGTACCTCGCGACGAGCGAGCACGCCACGATGCAATGGCTGCTCGAGCGCAACTTCCTCGCCTTCGAGAAGCTCCAGTAGCTCGTTGTGGGTCCGTGGGACCTCCGAGTTAGTGATACTTTCGGCTCGTGAGAGTGACAAGTTTGATGATTTGCGTCGCGGCCTGCAGCAGTACGCCGACCCGGATCGCGGGCAGCTGCGACGGGCCATGCCCGATGTCGAAGATCGATCACGTCGTGATCGTCGTCCAGGAGAACCACACGTTCGACAGCTACTTCGGGCGCTACTGCAGTGCCGCCACGGGGTCGGCGCCGACGTGCACGACCGGGCAGAGCTGTTGCGAAGCGGGCCCCGCTCTCGATCCTTCGGGTGCTGCGCCGATCGTGCTCGACGATACGACGAACGCCGCGTTCGACCCGGATCACACGCAGGCGTGCGAGCTCGCCGAGGAAGATGGCGGCCTGATGGATCGCTACGTCACGGGTGCCGGCGCCTGCTCCGATCCGCGGCACTTCGCGTACGCCGACAGCTCGACGATGGCGACGTACTGGCAGTACGCACAGACCGGCGCCCTCGCGGATCGATACTTCCAGCCGATCGCTGGCCAGAGCGCGTCGAACGATATCTATCTGGTCCGCGCGAAGTTCGAGTTCCTCGACAACGCCTTCGAGCCCGATGCGATCGGCAGCGAATGCGCGCTCGTGACGACGAAGACGAGCTTCTCCGATCCGATGATCGGCGACCTGTTGAACACGGCGGGCGTCTCGTGGTCGTTCTATGCCGAGGGCTACCAGGCGATGGTCGATGCCCATCACGATGGCACCTGTCCGCGACCGCCGGCGGACTGCGGTTTCGGGCTCGGTTTGTACCCGTGTACGTTCGATCCCGACGACGTGCCGAGCGACTTCTACGCGGCCGGGCGGGATCATCCCGAGACGCTCCGCGACTACTCGCAGTTCGCGAAGGACCTCGCCGACGTCGCGTTGCCGCAGGTCGTCTACATTCGCGGTAGCGGCTATCACAGCGAACATCCGGGCTACGCGACGACGATCACGGCTGGCGTCGAGTTCTCGAAGCAGGTGGTCGATGCGGTCGCGGCGAGCGACTATGCCGCGGATACGCTCGTGCTCGTGACCTGGGACGAGGGTGGCGGCTTCTTCGATCACGTCGCGCCGCCGACCGGACCGACGATCGATGGTCAGCCGTACGGCACGCGCATCCCGCTGCTCGCGATCGGACCGTTCGCGCGCGTGAACGAAGTCTCCCACGTGATGCTCGAGCACTCGTCGATCGTGAAGTTCATCGAATGGAACTGGCTCGCCGGCCAGACCGGCCAGCTTGGCGGTCGTGACACGACCATCGCGAACCTCGGAAGCCTGCTCGATCCGACCGCGACCGGCGCTACCGTGCCCGACTGAGCGCGCACCATTGCCGCCGAGCCAGACGACCTCGGATCGCGCGAGGTGGTTCGCGATTGTCCCGGCGGCGAGATCTCCGTACGTCTCCCCGGCCGCCGGGTCGTAGTACGTTCGCGCGATGTACTTTCCAGCATTCTGGGCGCGCGGACGCGCGGGGAGCGCCTCGGTGTGGCGCTGGTCGGACATCAGCGTCGCCGATGCACAGCGCGATGCCGATGCACGGGCCCTCGAGCTCGATCGGTTGTTTGCCTCGGGACAGCGGCTCGATCGCTACGGCTACTCGGATCGGCCGGTTCGCGAGGAGGTGCTCGAGCAGCATCCCGATCTGGCGATCACGCGCAATGTGTATGGCGCGCAGATCTTGAACGCCGCGAACGCGATGTTCGTCGATATCGACTTCGCGGATGATCCGGCGCGCGAAGCGCCGGCGCTCGAGCGGCTGCGCACCTGGTCGGCCGCGCACGGGCTCGCGACGCGCGTGTATCGCACCGCCGCCGGGCTGCGCGCTCTGGTGACGAATCAGCCGTTCGATCCGAAATCGGACGCGACCGCCACGCTGCTGCACGAGGTCGGTTGTGATCCGCTGTACGTCCGGCTCTGTCAGGTCCAGGCCTCGTTTCGCGCGCGCCTCACGGCGAAGCCATGGCGGATCGCGATGCGGCCACCGAGCGTGCGGTGGCCGTTCGACGGTCCGGGCATGGCGGAGAGGTTCGAGGCCTGGCTCGCGAGCTACGAGTCGGCGAGTCAGGCGGTCGTGGCGTGCCGTTTCGTCGAGGCGATCGGGCCGGCCATCGTGGCACCGGTGATCGCACCGGTGCTCGCGCTGCACGACGCGCGCGCATGCGGGACGTCGCGGCTGGCGTGAACACCGCGGGAATCCAGTGCCTTGGGTGAAAGATCGTGCGCAATCAGAGGCGCCTGCTGCGTGTCAAAGACCACATGCGAATCGATCGAGAGGCGTTCCTCGTCGCGGTGGCTGCACTCGCCGGCTGTGATCAGGGACTTCCCACTCCGCCACCCCCGCCGGCCGCGATCAAGATCCAACCGCCTTCGATCGCGGCGCAGCTGCCCAAGCTTCCGGATTTCGTGCCGATGCCCGAGTCGCCACCACCGGTCGCGGTCGAGCAGCCGACCCATCACCGGAGCCAGAAGCGCTGGTTCCGGGGGCTCTCGACCGCAGCACGTCAGAACGTGACGGCGTTCTGCGCCATGCGCGCAGAGAACCAGTGCCAGGCAGCGCTTCTTACGAGGATGCCGAAGCGCGTCGCCGATGCCGACGAGGGCAGTGCAGCGGCCGATCCGGCCGCGGAACCCGAGGTGATCGCGGTCGCGAAGTTGCCGCACGACAAGGTCGAAGCCTTCTGCAAGGAAGACTTCACGCCTCCCTCGTGCGAGACCCCGCTCGTCGTCGCGTTCGATAGCCAACCGATCGAGTTCGCGCCCGCGGGTCGCGCGCAATTCGCGTTCGTCCCCGGCGCTCCTGCGGCGACCGATTGGCCGACCGCCGTGACGCCGTGGATCGCCATCGACCTCGACGGCGACGGACGCATCACGAGCGGAGCCGAGCTGTTCGGCTCGTCGACCGTGTTGCCTGGCGGTGACCGTGCGACGAATGGGTTCCTCGCGCTCGGCGCCCTCGACGCGAACGGGGATGGCGCGCTGGACGCACGCGATCCGATGTTCGCAGCGCTCGTGTTGTGGAGCGACCGCAACGGAGATCACCGCAGCTCGGCCGACGAGCTGCGTCCGCTCTCGAGCGTGGTCACCCGGATCTCGCTCGCCTACACGCGCGAGGCTCGCTGCAACGAGCGCGATGATTGCGAAGGCGAGCGCGGCACGTTGCACTGGCGCGATGCGGCCGGTGCGGAGCACGTCGGCGCGGTCATCGACGTGTACATTCCACGCCCGTGAGCTTCGCGACGCGCCTGGCGGCAGCCCACGCTCGCTTGAAGACGGTCGGCGTCACCGGGACGAATGGCAAGACCACGACGACCTCGATGATCGCGGCGATCGTGGCTGCGTCCGGAGAACCCTCGGCACGGGTCACCACACTCGGCGCGTGGGTCGAGGACGAACGCGTGGTGGAGCCCGATCTCGTCGAGGAGTTCCTGACCACGGTCGAGCGCGCGGTGGCTCGAGGCGTCGCGACCATCGCGGTCGAGATGACGTCGAAGGCACTGGCCGCGGGAGTGGCCTTCCAGTGGCGACCTGCGATCGGGGTGGTCACGAACGTCACGCGCGATCATCTCGATCATCACGGCACACCCGAGGCGTACCTCGCCGCGAAGGCGCAGCTCGTGATCGCACTCGCACCCGGCGCAGCGGCCGTGGTCAATGGAGATGATCCGGCCGTCGCGTTGCTCGCGGAGTTGGTGCCGAAAGGCGTCGCGCTGCTTCGCTTCTCGCAGCGCGATGACACCTGTGCGCTCGTCGCCACTCGCATCGAGGTGACGGCGACGGGCACGCGGGTCACGCTCGGCGGCGTGCTCGCCGAGGCGCTCGGCGGATCGATCGAGCTTCGCGTGGTCGGTCGGGTGCACGCACAAAATGCGATGGCGGCAGCGCTCGCAGCTCACGCGCTCGGCTATGCGACGGACGCGATCCGGCGCGGCCTCGCAGGCTTCGTCGGCGTGCCCGGTCGCTTCGAGATCGTCGCGAGCGAGCCCCTCGTGGTCGTCGATTATGCGCACACACCCGATGGCCTCGCTGGCACGCTCCTGACCGCACGCGCGCTCGCCCGGAGGGTCATCTGCGTCTTCGGTTGTGGAGGTAATCGCGATCGCGGGAAGCGACCGGAGATGGGGGCGATCGCCGACGGCGCCGCGGATGTCGTCGTGGTGACCAGCGACAACCCGCGGCACGAGGATCCTCACGTGATCGCGGTCGAGATCCGGGCGGGTGCTCCGGCGCCCCGTGCACGGTGGATCATCGAGCTCGATCGGGCACGCGCCATCGAGCTCGCGATCGGGATGGCGCGCCCTGGCGATATCGTCGTGATCGCCGGCAAGGGCCACGAGCAGGTGCAGGAGGTCGGCGGCCTCATGATCCCGTTCTCGGATGCCGACGTGGTCGCGAGGCTCGCTCCGGCTTGACTCAGACGCCGAGGATGCGAGACGCGCGGGTGGTGCCCTCGACGCGTGCGCGGATCTTTGCGAACGCGGTGTCGCGCGAGGTCGACGTGTCATCGCCGAAAGGTGAGAAGCCGCAGTCGTCGGTCGTGCCGAGCCACGCGGGATCGATGTACTTCGCCGCCTCGAGCACCCGAGCCTCGACCTGCTCCGATGATTCGATCCGCGCATCGTTCGGATCGGTCACCCCGACGAAGATCCGGCGACCTGCACCCGCGAGCGTGCCGAGCATGGCGAGCACGCGAGCACGGTCGGGCTCGCTCGCGAGCTGGACGTAGAAGTTGTCGACGCGGAGCTCGAAGAGTTTCGGGAGCAGTTGCGCGTAGTCGATGTCGGCGCTGTGGGTCGAGTCGTGGTCGCCACCGGGACACGTGTGGACGCCGAGCTTCGCGCGCTCGGCGGTCGTGAAGCGTTCGAGGACGCGATTATTGAGTCCGATGAACTGATCGAGCAGACCGCCGCTCGGATCGAGCTTGAGCGACAGCCGCGCCTCCGTGAAATCGATCTGGACGACGTGTGCACCGGCGTCGAGCGCGTCTCGAATGTCGCGCTCGGCCTCCGCGACTAGATCGGCGAGGAACGCCTCCCGATCGTAGCCGGGCAGCCCGGCGGCCGGGTACATGAGGCTCAACGCGGACGCGCTGATCACCGCCTGCTTGATCGGCAGCGCCGTGTGGCGGCGTGCCGCGGTCAGGTACGAAGCGGCATACGTCTGGTACCGGAAGGGACCGGCCGTGAGCAGCGGCAGTTGTCGCGTGTGACCGTCGACGAACGGGATCGTGACGCCACCTGGATCGAGAGTCTCGAGGCCGGCGATCGCGTAGGTCGCGAAGCTCGGCTTGCGCTGCTCGCCATCCGTGACGACGGTCTCGCCCGCTTCGGTCAGGCGCAGGATCGAGTCGCGTACGGCGGCGTCGAAGCTGGCTTCGAGATCCTGGGCCGATAGCGTGCCGCCGGCTTGCGCCGACATCGCGGCTTGGAGCGCGGCTGAGCGGGGAAGACTACCGATCGCCTGGGTGGGGAGCATCGCGCGATCTAACCACAGAACCGTCTACACTACGTCGAGATGCCCGACGACATCCTCGATCGCGCAGCGCTCCCCCGCGGTGAGATGCTGCTCGTGCGCGCGGGCAAGCATGTCGTGATCCGCGTCGGCCACCGCCCGCTGATGTCGAGCGACGTCCACGACTCCGAGGACGCCTTCGGCAGAATCGTCGCGCTGGCGGTCCATCACGTCGCGAAGCCGCGGATCTTGATCGGCGGCCTCGGGCTCGGGTTCACGCTGCGCGCGGCGCTCGATCTCGTGCCTGCCAGCGCGCGCTTCACCGTGGCCGAGCTCGTTCCCGAGGTCGTACGCTGGAATCGCGGCGCCCAAGGTCGCTACGCCGGGCGCGTGCTCGACGACCCGCGGGTGCGAGTGGTCGTCAGCGATGTCGCCGCGGTGATCGCGCGCGGCAAGAGCACCTACGATGCGATCTCGCTCGATGTCGACAACGGACCGCGCGCACTCACGCATCCGGACAACGAGCGGCTGTATCGCCGCGCAGGCCTCGTGCGCATCCGCCGTGCGCTGCGACCTGGTGGAGTGCTCGCGGTGTGGTCCTCGTTTCCATCGCGCGCGTTCACGAAGGCACTCGCCGTCGTGGGCACGGTCGAGCTCGTGCGAACGGATCCGGCGTTCCCTGGCGGACCGAGCTACTACATCTGGCTCGCACGGAAGCGAGCTCCAGCAGGTCGCACGATGACTCGCGCGGAGCTCGTCGCCGCGGCCGTGCGTGGCGACCTCTCTGCGGTTCGCCGGCTGGCCCTCAGTCGAGAGCGCGGCAGCGCAGATGCGCTGGCAGAGGTCCTCATAAGAAGCCGTGACAAGGCGGCGATCGACCTTGCAGGAGGGAAGCTCGCGCGGCGCAAGCAGGATCCGACGACGATCGTCGCGATGGTGCGAGCGTTGGTCGACTCGCGTACCCACGAGCCCGGGATCGAGGCCGTCGGATGGGCGCTCGGCGCGCGCGAGGATCCCGCGGCCGTGACCGCGGCGATCGCGGCGTATCCGAGGATCTTCAGCAAAGAAGCTCGCTACTACGTGATCGCCCAGCTCTGCCATCGCATCGAGGGCAGCACCGCGCTGAGGCGCCGCGAAGACCTCGCGACGTTGCTCGTGAAGATCGCGAGCGGACCGACCGCGGAGCGCGCGTATGCGGTGGCTGCGCTCGTGAAGCTCGCGAACCCGAAGACAAAAGCGGGGCTCACCAAGCTGCTCGCGAGTCCGCATCCGTATCAACGCGAGATGGCCGCACGCGCGCTCGCGAAGCTCCGCTGAGACCTACGGTGCGACGATCGTATTGCTGATCAGCGTCACCGCGGTCTGGCCGAGGAGCCGACCGTGGACCGAGGCTGCGGCGGAGAGCGTGATCGCGGTCTTCGCGAGCACGATGCCCTCGAGATGGGCCGTCGTTCCGAGCACGACTCCGCCGCTGACCTGCCAGAAGATGTTCTCGGCGCGCGCGCCGCCTTGCAGCGTGATCGCCGTGCCGCTGCTCAGCGTCAGGTTCTGGGCGATCTCGAAGATCCACACATCGCTCGCGCTGCCGCTGAGCGTCACGCTCGTAGGCACCAAGACGCTGGAGCTCCACTTGTACACGCCGGGGACGAGCGTCATGCCGCCGATGTCTCCGGCCCCGAGCTCGGTGACATCCGGTGCACGGCCGGCGGCATCCGTGAAGGCGCGCTGCATATCGCCGATCGCGGTCGTCAGGTTCGAAGGAGTAGGGGAGGTGAAGTTGGCCGCGTAGACCCTGCCGGTCACCTGCCGCGACGTCGAGAACGTGTTCGTCGCATCGGCGGATAGCGCCAAGCCGGTGATCGCCGTCGCCGCGATCGGGCTCGTCCCGATGTCGCCCGTGATCGCGGCAGGTGGCACCGAGCTGATGCCGCTCTTCGTGAGGATCGTGAAGTCGCCAGCCCTTCCGAGATCGACGACGCCCGTTATGCTCAACGGGTCATCCGTCGTGCCGAGTTGCGACGCGCACGCCGAAACCGAGATCAACGCACAAGCGATCAGATTATGTTTCAAGGAGACTCCAACGGCGGATTGCAGTCCGCCGGACGTAGGGCTCGATCGAGAGCATGATCGCTCTCGAACATCGTCGAGCCTCCGTCGTCGGAGACTCGATGACGCACTTGACATCAGATGGCCGTGAATAGCCAGCTAACCAAGATCGCGTAGCGAATCGTATGAGCCCCAAGTAATCCGTGTCATCCCACGTGCCAGTTGCACGACCACGGCTACGCCTCGTCATGCAGGTTCAGCTCTCGATACCCAGTGTCACATCGCTCGATCGAGCACGAGCGCACGGTGAGACGTTCGATTGTTGCGAACTGCGTTGCTGCACAGGCGCGGAGGCCGGCCTCACGATCGCCTGCCTCGGGTTGCCGCGCTTGCAGGGCAACGGCGGTGTGAAGGCGACGTAGGGTGCGGAGATGGGGCGCATCTGGCAGCTGGTACTCGTGGTTGGCGCGCTCGGATGTGATGGCACGTCGACCGCACCCGACGACAGCAGCCGCACGGATGGAGGTGGTAGCTCGGAGGCCGAGGTGGTGTGGAGCGAGCCTCAGCTCGACACGGTCTACGCCGTGACGCTGGAAGCGAAGACGATCTACTTCGCGACGAGCACGGGTGTCTTCACGGTGCCTTCGGCGGGTGGGATGGCGCAGCCGCTCTTGGCCCAGACGCGCGTCCAGACCCTCGCGGTCGACGCGTCCCGCGTGTACTGGGCCGAGGACTCCGACACCTCCGTGCACGCCGCTGATCGCGCGAGTGGTGCGAACCCGGTCGACCTCGCGCCTGCGAGCCAAACGACAACCCACGTTACCCAGGTCACGGTCGATCCGGCTGCGCTCTACTTCGTCCGTGATGGCGTGAACACCGCATCGCTAACTGGGGACGCGGTTCGCACGCTCTCGCCAGACCAGATGTACTGCATAGCGAACGGAGTCGAGTACGGCGCCACCCGAGGTCACTCGATCGTGCGCCAGCCGCTAGATGGCGGCACCGCGACTCTGCTCGTCAGCCTGAGCGCCACGCAGACCCCGGTGTCGTTCGCGTGCGATGCGAGCGATCTATTCGTCGTCCTCGGCGACGTTCAGCAACCGATCCGGACGAACGTGTGGCGGTTCTTGGCGAGCAATGCCGCGATGACAACGCTGTTCTCGCCGCCTCCGCCGGGACCCTTCGATCACGATCTGCCGCTCAGCGAGCTCGCGAGCGACGACTTCGCGCTCTACGTGCTGGTCAGCAGCAACCCCACCGCCAATGCTCGGCTCGCCGACCTCGTGCAGTTGCCCAAGGATGGCAGCATGCCGCGCACGCTCGCGAGCCACCTGCCGATCGGCAACTTCGGCCCGGTCGGCGTCGATGCCCAGTACGTCTACTACATCGGCGAACGATCGACGGATGATCACCGCTGGCAGATCCTGCGCGTGCGCATCGCCGCGTGAATGACTCGTCCCTGACGAAGCCAGCAGGTACCAAGCCCGGTGCGCGCTTCAGTAGCTTGACGTTCGCCGCGGCGAGCCCGGCGACGGCCGCGTCAGCTCCTGGCTCTCGGCCTCACTCTCGATCTCTTGCGCGGTCTTGATGTTCGCTCGATCGTGATGCCGACCCACCTTCTTGGCGA
>JANXOP010000266.1 GCA_025357755.1 Kofleriaceae bacterium
GGGCGTCGACTACTGGTTCTCGGACATCCGACGACCCACGTGGGGCGTCGACTACCGGTTCTCGGACATCCGACGACCCACGTGGGGGCGTCGACCGCCGCTCTCGGGAACGGCGTGACTACCGCTTCGTCATCCTGCCAGTCTCGACGAGCGCTGCGTGGACACCCGCTGCGGAGGTCCACGACAACGAGATCGTGACCGCGCGGTCAGACACGTTGTCCTCGGACACCTCGCCCATCTCGAGCGCGAAGCTCTCCGCTGCGAAGGTGCAGTGCTGGTCGACGAGGATCAACTTGCTAAAGCAACCGTCCGAGCACGTGTTGGTCTCGAGGGCGAGGCTGCAGCTCTCCGTGCCGCGGGTGCGGACGAGGGTCGCGTTGGCGATCGTCCAGTCCTCCGAGGCAGTCGTCGTCGCGTTGGTCCGCGTATCGAGTTGCTCGACGTCGCCGACGTAAGATCCCGAGAAGTCGTAACCGCCGCAGGCCACGAGCGCGGTGGAGAGCGAAAAGAAAACGATCGTGCTACGCATGCCTCGGCACTGAGCAAACCGCAGACCATCGGCGCGCACACGAATCTAGTCAGTTAGCGCGGCGACGTTCGCGAGTCGCCGCCGATCCGAGACACCGTTGTCGTGGGACGTCGCTATCGCTCGCGGCGACACAGCACGAAGTAGTGATCGAGCGGGCGCTCGTGCTTGAACGCCGCCCCGATCGAGACGTGCGCCGAGACGCGCCGCATGAAGTCGCGGGTCGCTTCGTACACGAAGCGCTGCAGACGCCAATGGTTGTCGACCACGCGCGGCCAACCCTCCGCGACCTCGCCGTCGGGAACCTGAAAGTAGTCGACGACGATCGCGCCGTGCGCCGACCACGCAGGCTTGTCGGCGGTCGGTACGGCCACGAAGTAACCGGGGCCGATCCAGCGCCGCGTCGGCCCCTCGTTGTAGCCGAACAGCCGGTCGCCCTGGTCCGGTCGGCAGAAACGCTTCTGGAAGAAACGGATTGCCGGGGGGACGGGCAACGTGTTGATCCCATCGTGGATCACCTCGTGCCGCACGCGCGCCTCGCCGACGAAGTGCGCGAGGTCGATCGCGCGCGCGTGCGCCGCCTTGGCGTACAGCGTGCGTTGTCGCGACCGACCGAGGGCGCCGACCTCGCCCCACCGCTTGTCGCCCTCGAGGCGGTCGAGGTAGCTGCCGATCACCTCGACGCCGACGTGCGGATCATCGACGAGCTCCGAGAGCGTGGTGGTCCTGGTCATCGTCACATTCTACGCGGCGACCGAGTCGCAGGCGCTCGCCCGCGCGTCCGCCGTCTTCGATGACCTCGTGAGAGACGCGATACGTCCCAGCCGCGACCGCGAGCACCATCGCGCCAGCGTAGGGGCCGCGGCGCATGCTCGCTCGTTCGAGATCGTGCGGCAGATAGCTCCCGGGCTCCCGCGCTTCCAGGATCGCGAGCCAACCGCTCGCGATCTCGAGCTCGCCGATCGGGGTCGAGTTGATCGAGGGCTGCTTGCCCAGGGCTGCCGAGGTCCCGGACCACCCGAAGCGCGCGACCAGCAACAACGTCTCGAGCTCGCGATGGACTTCGACCACCGGACCACCCGCGACCATCGCGACCTCCGCGAGGATTCCTTCATGCCCCGCCCAGCTCGCGACTCGGCCGGGTGCGCCATCGAGCGGGAACCGAAACCAGTCACCATCGATCATCCGCCCGGTCCAGCTCGCAGCGGTCTTGGCGTCGGCGAGGAGCACCGCGCACGACTGGGTCATATGAATCGCTCCGACACGTTTGAAGGCCACGAGGAGGTTTTACCTCTGCTGGAGGCCGCGCAGGCTGCGCTCGAAGATCCGGTTCGTGTACGCGACCGCGATGCTCGGCTTCACGTAGAGGCGACGACCCGCGATCAGACTCGCGAGGCCGTGGAGGTGCGACCACAGGCCGACGGCCAGCTCGGTGACGTCATCGTCGGCAAATTCGCCGCTCGCGATGCCCTTGCGAACCTCGCGCTCGAGGATCGCGAGTGCGGCGTCGCCTGCATCAGCTGGGCGATCCTTGTCGACGAGCCGCGGTCGGATCATCGCGCGGTAGTACCCGGGCTCTTTCAACGAGAACTGCACGTACGCGCGCGCGAACTGCAGCAGACGATGGACAGCGCCCTCCTCGGCATGCTTCGCAAGCCCGGCCTCGAGCTGCGCGCTCAGGGCGCAATAGCCATCCTCGGCGACGTCCGCGATCAGCGTCTCGCGATCCGCGAAGTGCCGGTACGCTGCGCGATGATCGACCCCGACATTGCGAGCGACCTCTCGAAGGCTGATCGCATCGGCCTCGGTCGTCGCGAGCAACCGGACCGTCTCGGTCTTCAGCGCCCGCTCGAGATCACCGTGGTGATAGGCACCGCTCGGCTTCACGCGACCTCTGATGGAAGCTCGATCATCGAACGACCGTGAGCATACCGCGCTCGCTACCATGCCGCTCCGAGACAGGGCGGCTCAGTGCGCGTCGGGCGGCGGGACCGTGCTCTTGGGCTTCTTCATGATGAAGAGCAGCACGAGGCCGAACAGGATCGCGACCATCGCGAGCTTGAAGCCGTCCTCGAACGACATCACGAGGGCCTGCGTGCCAACGGTCTGCGAGAGCATGGCTTCGGGCGGCATGCCGGCGTGCTGGATCTGGATCATCCGCTCCTGGACGATCGGATCGTACTGCGTCACGTGTTGAGAGATGTACGCGGTGTGGCGCACCACGCCGTCGGCAACGACCTTGCCCATCCACGCGGTGCCGAGGGAGCCACCGAGCTCGCGGGTAAGGTTGAACAGCCCCGTCGCGTTGCCGCGCTCTTGCGGCGCTAGGTCCGAGAGCGATGCGACGGTCAGCGGGATGAAGATGAACGCGAGCCCGATCGCGCGGACCAGCTGCGGCATCACGAGATCGTGGAAATCGGCCTGGGCGGTCAGCTCGGCGCCGAGCCACTGGCTCGCCCCGACGATCGAGATCCCGACGAACAGCATCAAGCGAGGATCGATCTTCGGTGCGACGCGGCCGACGATCGGCATCAAGATGATCTGCGAGAGCCCGGCGAGCAGGAAGACCTTGCCGATGTCGAGCGCGGTGTAGTGCATCACCGATCCGCAGAACAGCGAGAACAGATACGAGCTCGAGAACAAGGCGAGACCGGTGAGGAAGTTGATGCCGGTGCCGGCGGCATAACTTCGCCGCTTGAAGATCCGAAGGTCGACGATCGGGTTCGGCGCCTCGAGGACGTGGAAGACGAACGTGGTCAAGCACACCACGGCGACGCCGATCAGCACCATGATGAGGTTGGAGTCGAGCCAGCCCTCGCGATTGCCCTCCTCGAACACGTACTGCAGCGCGGGCATGCCAGTCGCGAGCAAGAGGATGCCGGTGAGATCGATCGGGCGCTTGTCGGCCTTGAACTCGGGCTCGTCGATGACCTTCCACGCGAGCGCGGCGACCGCGAGGCCGATCGGCACGTTGATCAGGAAGATCCAGTGCCAGCTCGAGATCTCGATCAGGTAGCCACCGATCGACGGACCGAGGAGCGGGCCGGTGATCGCGCCGAGGCCGAACAAGCCGGCCGCCATGCCGTGCTCCTTCTGCGGGTAGCGCGCGAACAAGATCGATTGCGCGGTCGGGATGATCGCACCACCGCCGAGGCCCTGGAGAATGCGGAAGGCGACGAGCGACTGGAGGTTCCACGAGGTCCCGCACAGCACGCTCGCCACGGTGAACAACACCACCGAGAAGGCGAAGTACTTCTTGAAGCCAAACCGGCGCTGGAACCAGCCGGTCATCGGGATGACGACGATGTTCGCCATCATGTAGCCCGTCGACACCCACCCGATCTGATCGATCGGCGTGCCGAAGCTCGCGCGGATATCGGTGAGCGCGACGTTGACGATCGAGATATCGATCATCGCCATCACGGCGGCCAGCATGACCACGATCGTGATCAGTGCTTTGGGGCCGCGGATTTGACCGGTGCCCATGGCGTTACTCCGCGGTGTAAACGGTGACGTCCGCGCTCATGCCGGGGCGAAGCTCGTCCAGCTGCTTGGCGAGGAGGATCTTGACCGGCACGCGCTGGGTGACCTTCGTGAAGTTGCCGCTCGCGTTGTCGGCCGGCAGCAGCGAGAACCGCGAGCCCGTGCCGGCCTGGAGGCTGTCGACCTTGCCGTCGAGCTTGCCGCCGTCGTAGCCATCGATCTCGATCTTCACCCTCTGGCCCGGACGGATCTTCGCGAGCTGGGTCTCCTTGAAGTTCGCGACGATCCATTCCTCGCGCGTATCGACGAGCGCCATCAGCGCGCGATCGGGCGAGGCGAGCTGGCCCGGCTCGACGTTGCGCTTGGAGACATTGCCTTCGAACTCCGCGCGAATCTTGGTGTAGCCGAGGTTGAGGTCGGCCTGGTTCACCGCGGACTGCGCCTGATCGACCTTCGCCTTGGCCACCTCGACCTGCGCCGCGACGACCGCGATCTGCTCGGGCACGGCTTGCGCGATGAGGAGGCGACCGCGAGCCGCTTCGGTCGTACCGCTCGAGTTCGAGCGATTCGATTCGGCGATGCTCACGCGGGCGCGCGCGGCGGCGAGGTTCGCCTCGGATTGTGCGAGCGCATCGCTGCGAGCATCGAGCTCGGAGACCGGCACCGCGCCGCTATCGACGAGCTTCTTGGTCCGCGCGTACTCGGTCTTCGCGAGCGAGTTGCGCGAGACCGAAGCCGCGACATCGGCCTTCGCCTGATCGATCTGGGATTGCGTCGAACCGCTGACCGCGCTCGCTTGCGCGATTCCGCCGCGCGCGATGGCAAGGTTCGATTCGACCTGCTTCTTGGTCAGCTCGAGCGTCGCTTGCGCGGCGTGATACTGCGCCTGCGCGGCCGCGAGGTCCGCGTGAGTCGACGCCGAACGAACGAGAAAGTCCGCATCGTCCAGCTCGACCAGCACATCCCCAACCTTGACGTGTTGGTTGTCCTGCACGAGGACCTTCTTGACCTGACCGCTGACCCGCGCCGCGACGGGCGAGACGTGGGCCTCGACCTGCGCATCGTCCGTGTTTTCTTTGCCGCGGCCCGAGATGTAGATGAACGCGGCGACACCCACTGCAACAGTGACGAGTCCGCCTGCGACCAGCGGAGCCTTCTTGCGGGGCTTGCGGTCGGGAGGAACGAGGGTCTCTTCGGTAGCCATAGTGACCTTGGCATCTGCATCGCAGATACCAGGTCTTACCGACCACGTTTCAATGACTTATAAACCTCCTACCACCAGCTGGCATAAACCTGTGGCATATACCGTTATGCCAATGGACGAGATCAGCTCTACCGAAATCCGTTCAATCCGAGGAACCCGGACACGAGCGGCATTCGCGGATCTGGTGGGGGTCAACGCACACACGGTCTACCGGTGGGAGCTACCGGAAGGCTCTGCGCATGCGCGCCGGCCGCGCGGCGCCGACCTCGCGAAGCTCAAGTCGCTTGCCTCCCAGCTCCCGGACCCACAGCTCGTGCCCGTGCTCGCGGCGGTCGAGCGCACGCTCGATGGCCGCTGGCGCGACGCCGAGAACGTGTTGATGCGCGCCCAATCGGATCGCAACGCGGGCATCCAGGTGCGCGCGCTGGCCGCGACCGGGCTCGCGCTGATCGATCTCATGCATCGCGCGGACGGGCGACGTGCGCTCGTCGCCCTCGCACCGGCGCTCGCTCCGGATGCGCCAAGCTCCGCACTGACCGAAGCGACCGCGGCCCTGGCCTACTCGATGCCCGATGGCGAGTTGTTCGATCTCGAGCGCGTCCATGTCCATGCGCGCCGCGCGGACGAGCTGTCGCGCCCGGGAGAGACGCCGCTCCCCCAAGCGCTGGCCGCGATGGCCGTGTCGAACGCGGCGCTGCTCGCAGGTGATGATGATCTGATGCTGCGCGCGCTCGGGCGTGTCGATGCGGTCTCCGCCGCGTCGCTACCGGTGGTGCCTGGCCTGTTCCTCGATCAGCTGAGGTCGTACGCGTCCGCGCTGTCGGGGCAGACCGAGCTCGCACTCGTGCGTCTCGACCGGATCCTCGCGAACCCTCAGGTCAAAGAATCGGCGAGCCTCGAGTCGCGCACGCTCGCGGCCTGGGCGCTGCGCAGCCTCGATAACCTCGGCGATCCCGAGCACGCGCTGGCGGTCGCGCGCCAGAGTCGCGAGGTCGCGCGCGCGAACGGGCTCGCGGTCGGTGTCCACATGGCGCTCGCATTGCGCGCCGAGGCCGATGCGCTGATGCGGCTCGGTCGAATGAGCGAGCTCGTGCCGGTGTTCGCGGAGAGCGATCGGGTCCTCGAGGAGCTCGGGTTTCCGGTCACCGTGATCTTGCCCGCGCAGGCGCGCTACCTCTGGTACACGAACCAACCCGAGGCGCTCGAAGCGCTCGCTACGAAGGTCGCCGCGATCGAGCTTCCGTCGATGCGCGCGATCTGCCAGGCATATGCGGCCTGGTTGCACGCGACCGCACTGTTCACCCGCGGCGAGGATTCGGCAGCGACACTCGCGGCCTTCGCGCACGCGGAGCAACTCGCGAGCGGCTGGAGCCTCTTGCGTCGCGACATCCTGGTGGCATTCACGAGCGCGGCACATATCGAAGGTACGATCGCCGAGGCGCGCGCCGTGCTCGAACGAGCGCAACGCGCGGCGGATCGTCGGCCCTCGGCGTGGGTCACGGCACACCTCCGGCGCGCGGAAGGAATCGTGATGATCGGCGAGGGCCGCATCGGCGAAGGCTTCACGATGATCGATGCCGCGATCGCGACGTTCGTGGCGTCCGGCGATCTGCAGAGCGCGGCGTTCGCGCACTACGGTGCGGCAGGCTTCGCGCGGATCGCCGGCGCGGTCGATGCCGAGGCGCGGATCGCGAGCTCCCAGGCCGAGCTGCTTGCCCTCGGGCTCCAGCCACCGCGCTGGATCGACCGCGCGCTCGCGCGCAATGCGCACTTCTTGAAGAGCGTGAACTGGCAACGCCACGAGCACGTCCCGGCGACGCTCACCCAGCAGCTCGAGCTCGGACTCCAGCGCGTCGCGGTTCCGGGCGCGAGCTTCACGATGGTCGTCAAGGAGCTCGCGTCGGTCGCGCGCGAGCTCACGCATGGATCGGTCGCGGTCACCGACGAGGCCGGCGCGAACCTCTGCGAGGTCCGCAAGGCGATTCCCTCCGAGGACATCGTGCAGTGGTTCGATCTCGGTGGTGCGGGGCGCCGCGCGCGGCTCGGCGTGACGCGCGTGCTCGATGACAACGAACAAGGTGCGATGCGCATGCTCGTGCTGGTCGCCGGCCTCGCGCTGCAGGTCGCTGGACTGCGCGGCGGCGATCGCCCTTCGACCACGCAGGAGGTCGTAGTTCCCGACGTGCCGGGCCTCGTCGTTGCATCACTTCCGATGCGCCGCTTGATCGCCGATGTCGGCCGGCTCGCCGGCTCGCGCGCGACCGTCGCGATCACCGGTGAGTCGGGCGCCGGCAAAGAAGTCATCGCACGCACGCTGCACGAGCTCTCGCCGCGTGCGTCGCAGCCGTACATCACGTTCAACTGCGCCGCCGTGCCGCACGATCTCTTCGAGGGCCTGTTGTTTGGCTACAAGAGGGGCGCATTCACCGGCGCCGATCGAGATCACCTGGGGGTGATTCGCGCGGCGGAGGGAGGCACGCTCTTCCTCGACGAGATCGGCGAGCTCCCGCTCGATATCCAGCCGAAGCTGCTGCGCTTCCTCGATGCGGGCGAGGTGTTCCCGCTCGGCGCCGAGCGCCCGATCACCGTCGACGTGCGAGTGATCGCCGCGACGAATCGAGATCTCGCGGCCGAGGTCGCGCGCGGTGCGTTCCGCCAGGATCTGTTCTACCGGCTCCACGTCGTGCCACTCGTGGTGCCGCCGCTGCGCGAGCGTCGCGAGGACATCGTCCGCTCGCGCGCCACTTCGTACGGTTGATCGCAGGTGAGCGCTCGGCACCGACGTTCGCCCCGGATGCGCTCGCCGCGCTGCGCGAGTACGCGTGGCCCGGCAATGCCCGCGAGCTGCGCAACGTGATCGAGCGAGCGCTCGCGTATGCGGATGCTCCGAACAGCGTCCTCACCCGCAAGGAGCTCGGGATCTAGAACTAGCTACGCGAACTTACCGATGACGTCGCGCGAGGTCATCGGGGTCGAGAACATCGGGAAGTCATACTTGAGTGCATTCGCGTGCTCCTCCGGAGAGGTCGCGGCGGTGCAATCCGACAGCGTGATCACGTCGAAGCCGTGCTCGTATGCGGTGCGCATCGTCGACTCGACGCAGCAGTTGGTGAGAAAGCCACCGATGATGACGGTCTTGATCCCTTTGCTGCGCAGGATGAAGTCGAGGTTCGTGCTCGCGAACGTATCGAGGCCGCGCTTGCCCTCGATCACGATGTCGCCCTGCTGCGGCTGGAGCGAATCGCAGATCGCGGCGCCCCAGCTATCCTTGATGAACGCCTTGCCATCGACGACACCCTTCAAGATGCCGTACGGGTGGCGACCGAGCTCGTTGTAGCCCGCCGAGAACGTGATCGGAACGTGCATGATCGTGACGCCCTTCTTGCGGAGCGAGCCGACGAGCTCCACGGTGTTCGCCAGCATCTTGCTCTCGGTCATCACCTGAGCGACGGCGCCGTGCAGGACGCCGCCGTCCGTCGTGAACTCGTTCTGGTACTCGATGAGGACAAGGGCAGTGGTCGCGGGATCGATGGTCATCAGAGGCCTCCGGTTCTCGTTTAGCAGCTTGTCTGACAAGCCGTCAAGCTGCTACCTTCCACTCCCGTGCCTTCGCTCCTGAAGTTGTCCGCCGAAGAGCGTCAGCCGCTGTCGATCACCGTCGCGCGCAGGTTGCGCGACGCGATCGTCCGCGGCGAGATCGGGATCGGCGAGGAGCTGCCGAGCGAAAAAGATCTCGGCCAGCGCCTCCAGGTCGGGCGATCCACGATTCGCGAGGCGCTCCGCATCCTCCAGGCCCAGGGCCTGGTCAGCGGCGGCGACACGGTCTCGACCGCGAAGCCGCGCGTCTCGGTGGAGCACACGCTGAGCTCCGCGGCTCACACGATGGCGAACGCGCTCCATCTCGGCCGCATCCCGATCCACGATCTCGTCGAGCTCCGGGTCTTGATCGAGGGCGCTGTCGTCGAGGCGGCCACGCTCGCAAAGCCGACGGCGCTGGCCGATGCCCGCGCTGCGGTCGCCGAGATGGAAGCGCACGCGGCCCCACGCAAGAGAGCCTCGCGCGCCACGCGCGTCGCGCTCGAGGCCGAGATCGAAGCCTTCCGCGCGGCGGATCTGCGCTTTCACAACGCGCTGGCCGCGGCCGGTGCGAATGCCGCGTTCGCGCTCGTGATGGGCGTACTGCGCGACGCGATCGGCCAGCACCTCGGCGAGCAGCTCCATCGCGTCGAGGATCCGCGCAAGGTGATGGTGCAACTCGCGCGGGAACATGCGGCGATCCTCGAGGCGATCACGCGCGGTCAAGGCAAGCGTGCGCGCGCGCTCGTCGTCACACACATTCGCGAGTTCTACGCGGAAGCGAACACCTGATGACGTGGGCTAGCGAGCTCGCGAGCACGCTCGGGGCCGAGGTCGTGACCGATGCCGATGCCTTGATGTCGGTGCAGCGCGATCAAGCCCCGCTCGCGCCCGCGGGCACCGCATCCGCGCTCGTGCGGGCTCGATCGATCGAGGAGGTCCAGAAGACCCTCGCGTTCGCGAATGCACGCGGCATCCCGGTCGTGCCACGCGGCGCGGGCACCGGGCTCGCTGGCGGCGCGAATGCGAGTGATGGCTGCATCATCCTCGCGGTCGATCGGATGCAAACGATCCTCTTGCTCGAGACCGCGACGCGGCTCGCGGTCGTCGAGCCCGGCGTGCTCAATGGCACGCTCGCGAAGGCGGCGGCGACCGCCGGCTTGTACTACGCGCCCGATCCCGCGAGCCGCGACATCTCGTCGATCGGCGGCAACATCGCCACGAATGCCGGTGGCTCCTGTTGCCTGAAGTATGGCGTCACCGGCGACCACGTCGCGGCCCTCGCGGTGGTGCTCGCAGATGGCACCCTGATCCGCACCGGCTCGACCACGCGCAAGAATGTCGCCGGGCTCGATCTCACGCGGCTGCTCGTCGGATCCGAAGGTACGCTCGGCATCGTCGTCGAAGCGACTGTTCGGTTGCTGCGTGCACCTCGCCCGCCCGCGACGCTCGTCGCTTCGTTCGGCGATGTCGTGACCGCGGGTCGAGCGGTGCTCGCGATGCAGGAGGTCGCCGAGCTCTCGCTGTGCGAGATCATGGACCGCACGACCGTCACCGCGGTCGAAGCGATGACCCGCATGGGCCTCGATACGACCGCTGCGGCGCTCGTCTTGGTGCAGAGCGACAGCCACTCGGCGACGGCGATGATCGAGGCTGCCGAACGCGCGTGCGATGCGCTCGGCGCGCGCGACGTGATGATCACGAGCGATCGCGATGAAGGTGCTCAGTTGCTCGCCGCGCGTCGCGCGGCCCTGCCCGCACTCGAACGCATGGGACGCACCCTGCTCGACGATGTCGCTGTACCGATTCCGATGCTCCCTGTAATGCTCGAGCGAATCGCGCAGATCGCCGAGCGCTATCGCGTCGTGATCGGCACGTTCGGCCACGCCGGCGATGGCAACCTGCATCCCACGATCGTCTGGGATCGCGGCGACGATGCGGCCGCCGCGCGGGCGATGGCCGCCTTCGACGAGCTCGTCAAGACCTCGCTCGAGCTCGGCGGATCGATCACCGGCGAGCACGGCGTCGGCACGCTCAAGCTCCCGTACATGACCGCGCAGCTCGGCGAGCCGCAACGCGCCCTGATGGCGCGGATCAAGGCCGCGTTCGATCCGAACGGGATCCTCAATCCCGGCAAGGCCTACTGAGCCGCCGCCAACTTTGCGTCGGGCCAGAGCCCCGCGACAGCAGCGCTGCAACGCTTGCGAGAAGCACCAACGGCTACAAGAACGACATTGAAAGCCAAACTCACCAACAACGGAAAACGCGGCGCAGGCACCCACAGGAATTCTTGATGGTCTACGCGAACGAAAAAAGGCCAAACTCAGACTGGTAGGTGCCGTTCTCGATGGCCGATTTGACTTTGACCAAAATGGTCGATGCACTGACCTGGGAAGCACCAGCATGAGCAATCGCTTTGTCCGGTTCGACACTGTTGCCGTCAGGAATGCTGCGGCCGTCATGGATTTGCGCGGGGTGCCGGATTCCGGATGCATGATGGTGGGCGAGTCCTTCAAGGACAGGTTTCCAGCGACGGCGGCATTTCACTTCAACCCCGACTTCAAGCGCAACACGCTGCTTGTCGACTGCCTGGTCAACGTCGAGAACGCGATGGTGTGTTCGCTTCGCCTTACCGACTTCATCCGGAGCAAGAACCCCGACAAGGTGGAATACCTGCCTGTGACCGTCTTCGACATCGAGGGCAAACCGGTCGACGCTCGCTACTTTATCGTTCACCCGATCGACCCGCCCGATTGCATCGATGTCGCCAAATCCAAGGTCACGTGGTCGCCATTTGACGCCACCAGCATCGAGTACGCGGAGCACCTCGTAATCGAGCAAGCGAAGGTTCCGCAGGGTCGTCTCGTATTCAGTCCCAAGTCGTTTCCCGGCATGTTGCTGTTGCAGCGCGAATTCGCGCTCGACATCGAACAGGCCGGCTTCAGCGGGATCGGCTGGCATGAAATCGAGTAGCGCGCACCGCTGCGACCACCGAGGACCTGATATTTCTCGACATCCCGGATCGCTCAGCGCGCCCGTCGGAGATCGACCAGCAGGACAAAGGCCAACGACCACCAGTGGTCGCGAGTGACGACGGCGAGAGCATCGCGGCCATGCCCTCCAGCTATCGCCTCTGGTCGTGGCGGCACCCGAACGCAGTCACATACGTGACGCGAGCAACGCCTGCCCGTTACGCAGGGGAAGCTCGATCGTGAACCGCGCCCCACCCCCCGGCGTATCGCTCACCGTGATCCGGCCACCGTGGTCGCTGATGATGCGGTGAACGATCGCGAGACCGAGGCCGGTTCCACCCTTGGTGATCTTGGTGGTGAAGTACGGCGCGAACACCTTGTCCTTGAGCTCGGAAGGCACGCCCGGACCATTGTCCTCGACGACGAACGTCAAGCGATCGGAGGCTTCGCCACGCTTGGTCGAGACGGTCACGCGACCGTCCTCGCGGGTACCCAGAGCATCGCGACCATTCTCGACCAGATTCAACAAGACCTGGTTGAGCTGGCCCTTGTCACCATCGAGCTCCGGCAGCAGTGGGTCGAGCTTCGCCTCGATGTGGGGCGAGGTCTCTTTGTAGAGTGCGAGCGACGAGCTGATCACGTCGTTGAGATCGACGCGACCGAGCTCGGGCTTGGGCATCCGCGCGAAGTCGCTGAACTCCGCGACGATGCGCTTGAGCCGGTCGGCCTCTTCGAGCACGGTCGTCGTTGACTCTTCGAGGATCTCGCCAAAATCGGGGTGCTGCTTCCGGTACGACTTACGCAGCGTATCCATCGCCATCTGGATCGGGGTGAGCGGGTTCTTGATCTCGTGCGCGAGGCGGCGCGCGATCTCTTGCCACGCGGCGATGCGCTCGGCGATCACGAGCTTCTCCTTGGAGGTCTTGAGATCCGCCATCATGAAGTTGAAGGCGCTCGCGACCGCGCCGACCTCGTCGGTATCGCGCACCGGCACGCGGTGATCGAGGTCACCGCGGGCGGCCGCGATCGAGCCTTCGACCAGCTGATCGAGATCGCGAGCGGTGCGTCGCGCGACGAGCGAGCCGATCAAGATGACCACGAGCAACGCCCCGAGTGCGAGCAGAGCCGCGGTGAGCGTGATGTTGAACAGCAGATGGTCGAGGCCACCGTCGGAGACAGCGACCTCGACGAACGCGACGGGCGCACGATCGGCGCCGAGCATCGGCACGCGGATCGGCGGATCCTTCGCGAGCTTGTTCCAGCCGGCCTCACCGCTGCTCGGCGGCAGCAACACCTCGCCGCTCGGCAGCACGATTCGCGCATCGGTGTCGATGCCGGCGCTGCGCACGAGCGAGAGCAGGTCCTCGGTCACGCGCTTGCCGGCCATCACGGCGACGCTATAGCGGTTGTAGCGAGCGACCTGCGCGGACTCGACGACGAGCACGGTCTCGACGGTATGGCCGGTCCAGATCGAGTCGCGCGTGAAGAATGGCTGGCCCTTCGTCGCCTCGGCGCGCTGACGCACGACCGGCACCGGGTTCGGATCGCCGATCCGCGCGCGGTAGTGTGGCGAGACGAGCACGGTGTCGTCCGGGCCGGTGACCGTGAGGATGTCGAGCGACAGGCCCTTCATCGTCGGCCCGGCTTGCTCGCGGATCTGTCGCGGCGCTTCGCCGACCAGGTTGCCGTCGCCCTTGTCGAGATCGATCAGGAGGTTACCGACGAACGGATGATCGGCGCTCGCGAGCGAGGTCGCCGCATCGTGCACGATCGCATCGAGGCGACCGATCTCGCGCGCGACGGCATCGCCAGCGTGGTCGCGGCGTGCGAGATACGTCTCGCGCAACTTTGTCGAGAACACGTGCGTCGCGATCACCGCCGAGAGCGTGATCGGCACGAGCGTCGCGAGCGCGAGCGTGAGCGTGAACCTCCCGCGCAGCTTCACGGTCGACCTCGCGAAGGCACCGGTGCACCGAACAGATAGGCATCGGCAAAGCACGGCCGACCGAGCGCGTCGAACGCGACGCCGCGCACGTCGCTGCGGTACCACATCCGCACGCTGCGGAAGAACAGCGGCACGATCGGCACGCGCTCGGCGAAGACCTTCGCCGCCGCCCCATTTTCGAAGGTGCCCGTTTGCAGGCCTTTGACCGGCCACGGATCGCCGCCGGCCGCGAACGCGGCACCCCACCACACGCCAGTCGCCGCGACCGGTTCGGCGAGCTGGCCGATCCAGAGATCGAGCTTACCGCTCGCGATCCGCTCGCGCAGCACGTCAGCCGAGACCTGCGTGACCGTCCATGCGAGGCCGAGCTTGTCGAGCGCGAGTCCGACGCGCTCCGCGATCTCGCGATCGTCGGGCCGCGTATCCTCGACGAGGATCTCGAGCCGAATCGAGGAGAGATCCGGCACGTGCTTCGCAGCCTCGGCGAGCTGTGCGCGTGCGCGCTCCGGATCGCCGGTCTTGCCGAGCTGGTCGAGCGGCGCCGCGCCAGGCACGGGCGTCCGCGTCGGTAAGACCTGCTCGCCCGATCCGATCGAGGCGAGCCCACCACGCGCGACGCCGAGATCGAGGGCGCGCCGGAACGCGGGATCGTGCTCGAGCGTCGCATGCGCCGATCCGAACCCCACGTACACGAGCAGCGCCGCGGGTCCCGACACCTCCCGGCTCTGGAACGAGGGCGTACCTCCCGCGAACGCGGAGACCCCGCGCGTCGACACGTGCGCGTTGCCCGTCTCGAAGCGGCGCGCCTCCCCGTCCGGCGTGTCGTACCAGCGGAGCTCGAGCCGATCGAGGAAGGGCCGCCCCGCGAAGTGATTCTCGAACGCGCGCAGCACCAACCGATGATGCGCGAGGTCGGCTTGCTCGATCGCAAATGCGCCGGTCCCGAGCACCTTGCCCGCGGGTGCCTTGCCCGCCTTCGTGATCGCGAGCTGTGGCAGCGCCAGCAAGGTCTCGAGATCCGCAGGCGGTGACGCGAGCGAGACTTCGATGCCATCGCCATCCACGCGCACGCTCGTCACGATCGGTAGCGCGTACCGCAGCGTCTTGCGCGCGCGCTCGAGCGAGGCCACGACGTCCTGCGCGGTCAGGGGGGTGCCATCGTGAAACACCACGCCCTTCTTGAGCTCGATCCGCGCGGTCGTGTGCTTCTCGTCGAACACCGGCGCTGCCGCCGCGAGGTGAGGGCGAGCCACACCGTCCGGGCCAAGATCGTACAGCGTGTCGAAGACCATGCCGACCACCGTCACGTCGGCGTGCGTTCGTGCAGCGACCGGATCGAACGACACCGGTGCGCCCAGGAGCGTTGCCTCGACGCTGCCCCCGAAGCGAGGTCGGAGCTCGGCGTGCGCCGTCGTCGCGAGCAGCGCGCATGCGAGAGCCGCTCGCATCGCCAGGATCAATTCATCCTCCACAGATCGACGCGCGTCGAACCGATCAGCCGCACCGCGGCGATCACGACCGGTGCGCCATCGAAGTCACCGACCGCGAGCCCGGCCACACCACCCGCGGTGAAGGCCTTCTTCCACACCGGCTTCTGAGCGTCCGCGCCGAGGGCAACCACGCGAATCTCGTCGGCATCCCCGGGCGCATTCGCGCTCGCATAGATCAGCTCGGCGGTGCCATCGCGATCGAGATCCGCGATCGCGAACGCGGTGCCAACCTTGGCGAACGCGAGCACCGGTGCTCGCTCGCACTTGATGCCGATCGGGCACTCGCGGGTCACCTCGAGCTTGCCGGTCAGGCCGAGCACAGCTCGCACGGGAGTGCGGTCACCGTGCGCGTCGACGATCTCGCCGCAGCGCACGGCGTAGCTACCGGTCTTGTCGTCGCCGACGTAGTTGCGTGCGAACGCGAGCTGCACCCGCTCGCCCGCGCACTGCTCGAAGCCAGGGGCGCCGGCCGTACCGACGAGCTGCTTGGCCTGCCAGCGGACCTCGAGCGTACGCGTGAACGCCGACGACGAAGCGATCAGGAACTTGCCCTGGTTGACCTGGTTGCCCAGGGCGACCACCGCGCCGATCGGATCGCGCGGCGCGGGCATCGCGAGCTCACCCTGAAAGGGCACGCGCCCGAGCTCCTTGACGTGACGATCCGCGATCGCGAAGGCGATCACTTCGCGCGTGGTCACCGCGTAGAGCTCGGCGTTGCCATCGCCGTCCAGATCGGCCGCGCCGAGCGCGAGCAAGGGCGCACCGAGCTCGAACACCGGCGTGAGCCGCTGCGGTTTCCAGGTGACCGCGACCTTGACCGGCGGCACCACTTTGACAGCTCGCGCCGCACGCAGCGCGTCGAGCCGCGCGCTGACCTCGGCGGCAAGATCATGCAGCACGCCCGCGTGAGCGGTCGCGACGCCAGCGCACAGAGACACGGCGACGGCGATGTGCGCGAGCTTAGTCGCCGTACTCATTGGTCACCGAGCTGCCCTCGGTCGCTTCGCCCGGCTTCGGCGCGACCTCGGTCGGCTGCGTGCCTTCGACAAACACCTCGGTCATCGTCGTGTTCTTCGGCGCACCTTCCGGTGCTAGGAGGCCCGTCTGGCGATCGATCGTGGCCTCGACCACGTGCGCCGGGCGCGGGAACGCCTTGGTCGGCAAGTTCATGTCCTTCGCGATCTCGAGGAAGATCGGCGCCGCGACGCGCGCGCCCTGCTCGCCCCTCATCTCGCGCGGATCGTCGAAGCCACACCACACGCCGATCACGTAGTCCGGCGTCATGCCGATGAACCAGGTGTCCTTCGCCTTGTTCGACGTGCCGGTCTTACCGCTGATCGGCGCCTTGATCTTCGCGCCGATCAGCGCCGCGGTGCCTTCGGTCACGACCGAGCGCATCGTATCGGTGATCACGTATGCGACCTCCGGCGTGATGACTTGCTCGCCCTTCTGCGCGGGCTGCACGGTGCCGTTGATCGCTTCGATGAACGTGGGCTCGGCGAGGACCCCGCCCGCGGCGAACGTCGCGTACGCGTTCGTCATCTCGAGCGGCGTTACTTCACCAGCGCCGAGCGAGATCGCCATCTCCTCCGGCAGCTCGCTCTTGATGCCGAGCCGGTGCGCCATGGCGACGACGTTCTTCGGCTGGAGATCGCTGGTCATCCGGATCGACACCGTGTTGATCGACTTCGCGAGCGCCTCGCGCAACCGCACCGGGCCGAGATACTCGCCGGTCTCGAAGTTCTCCGGCTTCCACAGATCGAAGACCTCGGGCGCATCGTTGACGATCGACGCGGGCGTACCGCACAGCTGCTTCGAGGTCGAATCGTTCGCGTGGCACTTCGTCTCCTCGGCACGCGCGTACGCGGCCGTGTAGATGATCGGCTTGAAGCTCGAGCCCGGCTGGCGCTTCGCCATCGTGGCGCGGTTGTAGTCGCCGAGGTGCGGCGTGTAGCCACCGATCAGTGCGCGCACCTTGCGGGTCTTGACATCGATGATCACGACCGCACCTTCGGGCCCGGGCTCGAGGATCACGCGGCGGGTGCCGTGCTTGAGCTTGGTTGGCGTCGGGTCTTCATCGTCGTCGTTGTCGGCGCTCTTCTTGTCGCCCTTCTCGGGCTTCTCGGGCTTGCTTGGCCTCCTCGCGGCGCCGCCCGGCGCGACCCACACCTGGAGCACGTCGCCCACCTTGAACCGCTCGCTTGGCTTCTTCTTGTCGGGGTTGTACCGAGCATCGGTCTCGTCGCCGAGCTCGAGCGTACCCGGGTTGCCACCGAGATCGACCTCGAGCTCCTGATCCTCATCGTGGACGACGGTGACGATCGCGTCGTACGGGGTCTTGGCCTTGAGCGTCTCGCCGCTCATCTTCTTCGCCAGTCGCGCGAGCTCGGCCTCGAGCTTTTCGGGCTTCACCGATCGGATCGGCATGCCGATGTGGTGGCGCTTGTCGACCGCGCGCAGGCCCGCTTGAAGCGCGAGCTGCGCCTTGGCCTGGAGATCCGGATCGAGCGTGGTCCGGACGATCGTGCCTTGATCGAGCACCGCATCGCCCTTCGTCTTGTCGGCGAGCAGCTGGAGCTTCACGAGATCGACCCACTCGGGCGCGGTCGAGCTCTCGGGCCCCTTGCTCTTCACGATCTGGATCTTCGCCTCGCGCCACTTCTGCGCCTCCGCGGCGGTGAGCTTGCCGATCGTGACGAGCTGGCCCAACACGTACGACTGCCGGCCCTTGAGATCGAGCAGCACGGGCCCGACCTCGCCGCGATCTCGAAACGAGATCAGCGCGCGCGCGAACGACTCGGGAGATTTCGGCATCGATGCGAGCAGCGCCGCTTCGCCGATGTTGACGTCCTTGATGTGCTTGCCGAAGTAGTAGAGCGCCGCTTCTTCGACGCCGTATCGGTTGCGACCGAAATCGATCTGATTGACGTAGAGCGAGATGATCTCTTGCTTGGTCAGCGCCTTCTCGACCCGACGCGCGAGCACGATCTCCTGGATCTTGCGCTTGAACGAGCGCTCCGGTGTGAGCAGCATGTTCTTGACGACCTGCTGGGTGATCGTCGACGCGCCCTCCTTGGTGTGACCCGCACGCAGATTCGCGAAGAAGGCGCGGCCCATGCCGACGTAGTCGATGCCGCCGTGGGTCCAGAACTTGTTGTCCTCCGCGGCGACGAACGAATCGATCACGAGCGGCGGAATCTTGTCGTACGGCACGAACGTGCGACGCTCCTTGCCGAGCGTGCCGACCAGGTGATCGTTGCGATCGAGGATCTTGGTCGTCTGCTTGAACTGGTAGCTCTCGAGCTTGTCGATCTTCGGCAGGCTCGGATCGCGGCCGTACATCCAGAACACGAACGCGATCGTCGCGACACCGAGCGCCGCACCGATGACACCGAGGATGGCGCCCCACTTGAGCAGGCTCAGCCAGATCGGCCGACGCCGCGCGGGCGCCGGTTTCTGGAGGCCTTTCTTGCCCGTCGGCTTGCCTGGCTTGCCTTGGTTCTTCGAATCCATGTAGCTCTTTACGTCAACGCGGTAAGGGGAGCCGATAGTCCCTCGGGACCGGCGCCGACGCCAGTTACCCGAGCCGACGCTCCAGGACCCCGATAACACCGCGGATCTTGAGCGCGAACCAGCGCGCTCTGAGCCGCGCTCGGCGGTCCGGATCGAGATCGCCCGTGGCGCCAAGATACGCGCGCCGACGGGTCGCGATCCGGCTCATCGCCATGCCGACCGTGACCGACAGGTTGAAGCTCTCGGTGAACCCGAACATCGGCACCGTGATCGCACCATCGCTCGCAGCGATCGCCTGATCCGAGACCCCGTCGTGCTCGTTGCCAAACACCAGCGCGAGAGGGGTCGAGACATCGACATCCTCGATGGTCTTGGCCGGCAAACCCTTCGCCTCTGGCGCGGTGGCGTAGACCCGAAACCCGCGGTGACGGAGCGCCTCGATCGCCGCCTCGGCGGTGGGCCAACGGGTCAGGTCCAGCCAGCTATGCGCACCCTTGGTCACCGCGTGTGCGGCGGAGAACCTCAGCCGCGCTTCGATCACGTGGAGCTCCTGGAGGCCGAGTGATTCGGTCGTGCGAAGCGTCGCGGCGGCGTTGTGAGGATCGTACGTATCCTCGACGGCCGTCACGACGGAGCCCAGCCGCGCCGCGAGGACCGCATCGATACGCGCGATCCGCTCCGCCGTCATCATCGGCATGAGGGCCTCACAGATCGTTGCGGGCCCGTGCTTCTCGATCAAGCGATCGATTGCATCGGTGCGGGGCGTGTCAGTCACGGGAGAGCCTTTTACTATGATAGCGTCGCGACGGGTGTTTGCGACCGAGGGCATCGGCCGGTTCGTGGGCGATCGCTATCACGTCGTCCGCGAGCTCGGTCGCGGAGGCATGGGCGTCGTCTATCTGGGCCGCGATCTGCGCCGCGACATGGACGTCGCGATCAAGGTCCGCAGCGTCACGCACAACAGCGCGACCCTGTGGTTGAAGCGCGAGTTCCGTGCGGTGGCCACGTTGCGCCACCCGAACCTCGTCGAGCTCTACGAGCTGGTCGCGCACGAAGAGTCTTGTTACTTCACGATGGAGTACCTCCCTGGCATCGATCCGCGCCGCTGGGTCGAGCGCGAGAGCGAGCTGTCGGTGCCCGCGATCGCGTCGAGCGACGCGACCACGCGGACCGCGGTGCCGATCCAGCACGCGAACACCGAGATCTCGGTGACCACACCCCCGGCTACGATCCAGCTGCGCGTCGTTCCGCGGGTCGATTTCGGACGCGTCCGCATGGTGCTCGCGCAGCTCGCCGAAGGACTCGCATTCCTCCACGCGCGCGGCGTGATCCATCGCGATGTCAAACCTTCCAATGCGATCGTCACGGATGGCGCGGTGAAGCTCCTCGATTTCGGGCTCGCGCTCGAGCATCGCCGGGTCGAACAGGAGCTCTCGCGGGAGACCCGCGTCGTCGGTACCGCTGCGTACCTCGCACCGGAGTACGTCGAGCGCTTGATCGTGAGCCCGGCGATGGATGTCTACGCGCTCGGCGTCGTGGCGTTCGAGCTCGTCACCGGCGCGCCTCCGTTCGGTGGTGCGATCCACATGATGTCGCGGCTCAATCGCGTGGTCTCGCTGCCGCGTGCGAGTGCGCTCAATCACGATACGCCCAAGGAGATCGATGACCTCATCGATCGCATGCTGCAACAAGATCCGGCGAAGCGGCCGACCGCGCTCGAGGTCGCCGTGCGCCTCAACGGCGAGCTGTCGCAGCCGCGCCAGCTCAAGCGCGCGTCGAAGTTCATCGGCCGCGAGGCCGAGCTCCATCGCCTGCAGATGCGGCTCACGGATCCCGCGCCCGAAGGTCGGCTCGTGCTGGTCACGGGGCCCTCGGGAGTCGGCAAGAGCTTCTTGATCGACGAAGCGCTCGGCCGGGTCCGGCTCGACGGTTCGCCCGACGACGCGACCTGGCGCGGTCGCTGCCACGAGCGCGAGCGAGTACCGTATCGCGCCTTCGATTTCGTGATCGATGACCTCGCGACCGAGCTCGCCGGCAACGCGGTGCTCGTCGCACAGATCGAGCACGCCGGAGCCCTCGCGCGCGTGTTCCCCACGCTCGGGACGCTACTCGAGGATGCGCCGAAGCTCCCTGTCGCGGACGATCTTCGCGTCGAGCGCGAGCGTGCGTTGGCCGCGATGACTCAGCTGTTCCGCCACGTCGTCGCGCTCCCGCGCGGCGCGAAATCGTCCTCGGGTGCGGCCGCCCGCGCGATCCTCGTGATCGATGATCTTCAGTGGGCCGACGACGATAGCCTCGAGCTCCTCGCGCTGCTCGTCGAGAAGATCGCGAGCCCCCTGACGATCGTCGCGTCGTTCACGACGGTCTCCACCACGGGAACATCAGGGATCACGGGGCCATCAGGGACCACGGACGACGCTTTGCATCCGCCCCTGCCAGGACTGCTCGAGCGGCTCGGTGCGCGCGTCGAGATGCTCGATCTCGCACCGATGATGACGCAGGATCTCGCCGCGATGATCGCGGACCTCGCCCCGCTCGCCCCGCTCGATCGCTTGCAAGCCGCCGCCGAGCTCGCCGCCGGCAGCCCGTATCTGGCCGAGCTGATCGGCCGCGAGCTCGCCGATGCTGGCCTCGCCGATCCGCACCACGCCGAGCTTCGCCGGCTCGAGCGCCTCGTGCATGACGAGCGGATCGTCGCCGAGGTCGCGTCGCTCGCCGCCGGCGCCGCGACCTTCGAGCAGCTCCGCGCGCTCGCAGATCTGCCTTCGGTCCAGCTGCAATCCGCGCTGCGTGGGCTCGAGGATGGCCGGATCGTGCGCTCGACCCCGACCGCCAGTGGCGATCCGGCGTACGTGTTCTACCACCAACGCTTGCGCGCCGCGGCGACCGCCACGATCGCGCCCGCCGCGAAGAAGAAGCTCCACCAGCGCTACGCCGAGCTCCTCCAAGCGGAGCACGCGACGCCGGATCAGCTCGCGTATCACTGGTCCGAAGCGGGCGAGCCGAAACGCGCCGCGCACTGGGCGATCGTCGCGGCCGAAGCCGCGTACGGTCAGCTCGCGTGGGCGCTCGCCGCGGACTGGTATGGCCGCGCCCTCGATCTGTGCGACGAGCCAAACGCGAAGAGCGAGCTGCGCGCCAAGCGTGCCGAAGCGCTGTTCATCGGCGGCAAGCTCGCAGCTGCCGCGATCGAGTTCGATGCGCTCGCGCGCGCCGAGCGCGGCAACGAGGGCGATCGCTGGCACGTCCGCGCCGCCGAATCGCACATCAAGCTCGGCGAGATCGAGACCGGACTCGAGATCATCGATGGCGTGCTCGAGCGGCGTGGAGAGAAGCGCACGAAGCAACGCGTGATCAGTGCGCTCCGTGTCATCGGCGTCGCATCGCGCTGGCTCGTGCCGAAGCGGTTGCGCTCGCGCGGCGAGACCGACGAGGTCGTGATCGCCGCCCAGCGCGTGATCGCGAAGTTCCTCTCGACCCCGTACCCCGTCGAAGCCTTCGAGTACGTCGTCCGCGACATCGCCGCCGCCGAGCGCGCGGGGGATCGTGCCCAGCACGGCATGGGGATGGCCATGCTCGCCGCGTACCTCGCAGCCGGCACGCTCGGCCGGTTCGGCGATCGCGCGATCACGAGCGCTCGGCGGCTCTCGATCGAGAGTGGCGCGCCGTATCCACGCATGGTCGCCGCCGGCGCCGCCGGGATCCTCGCGACGTTGCGCGGCAACTGGAGCGGCATGCGGATCGCGCACGAAGAGGGGCGCCAGATCTGCACGCGGCTCGGCATGGAGCGATCGTGGGAGGCGTCGTTCTTGCGCAGCTACTGGGCGCTCGGCGAGCTCTACGCCGGCGAGCCGCGTCGCTCGCTCGCGATGCTCGACGAGCTCGCCGCCGAGAGCGATGATCTGATCGCGCGCGCGTTACTCGGCAGCTATCGCGGTCGCGCGCTCGTGCTCGCTGGCACGGACTTGCCCGCTGCACGCGCGATCGTGCGCGAGCTCGCGAGCTCGCCGGCCGCGCGCCACGGCATGGCGTCGGTCTATCGCCAGGTGCTCGGTGGCGAGCTCGCCCTGGCCGAGGGCGATTACTGGCGTGCCGCGGCGATCGGCGAAGAGAGCCAGCAGTCCGCGCGCAAGCAGTGGCTCTCGACGATGCCAGCGATCTCCGCGATGATCGATCTCGTGAGCGCGACCGCCGATATCGGCCGCGCGGCGAGCGGCGAACGCTCGGCAGCGCACCGCGCTCGCGATCGTGCGCGCGTGATGTACCGCCGCAGCAAGTCCTCGTTCTACGCCGCGACCGCGCTGCGCCTGTGGGGCCAGGCCGAGCAGCTGCTCGGTCGTGCCGATGCCGCGCGAGCGATCTTCGTGCGCGCGCGCCG